>DATMOO010000378.1:0-48259 GCA_035568275.1 Candidatus Sulfotelmatobacter sp. | reverse complement strand
TGGCATGGCGCTGTGCGGCGCCTGCACGGTGCTGGAAGACGGCAAGGCTATCCGATCCTGCTCCACTCAAATGAAACAACTGGAGGGGCATGAGATCACGACCATCGAAGGAGTATCCACGCATGGACCGCATGCCGTGCAAAAGGCGTGGGCCGCCGTAAACGTGCCGCAGTGCGGTTATTGCCAGACGGGGCAGATCATGCAAGCCATTTCCCTGCTCTCGTCGAAGCCGCATCCCACCGACGCCGACATCGACGATGAGATGTCGGGCAACATCTGCCGCTGCGGAACCTACCAGCGCATTCGGGCCGCGATTAAGGAAGCGGCGAAGGAGCGGGCATGATCACTCTAGAGAAGACCTCCTCCACGTTCGCAGTCGTAAATGTGACACGCCGCAGTTTCCTGCAGGGAGCCCTTTCCGCGAGCGCGTTTGTGCTGTGCGTGGCGAAAACTCCGCTTCTCGCAAAAGCGGCAGGAAATGTAGCGCTTGGCTCCGCTGCTCCTTCGATTGATGCGACAGCCTTCCATCCCAGCATCTTTCTCGGAATTCAGCCCGACGGAACCGTGCTGATCGTCGCTCATCGGACCGAGATGGGGAACGGAGTCCGCACCAGCCTGCCCCGCATCGTTGCCGATGAACTCGATGCCGACTGGTCTCGAGTAGAGGTAATCCAGGGTGACGGCGATGAGCGCTACGGATCGCAAGACACCGATGGGTCGCATTCCGTTCGCGAGTTTTTCGACACGCTTCGCGAAACGGGAGCGACCGCGCGCCTGATGCTGGTTCGGGCCGCCGCGCAGCAGTGGGGTGTACCCGAAGCGCAGTGTGTGGCCGATCCGGCACATGTGGTATCACATAAAGCTTCCAACCGGACGATCGGCTATGGCGATCTCGCCGCGTTGGCCGCAAAACAGCCGGTTCCGAAGAAGGAAGAGTTGAAACTTAAATCGCCTTCCGAGTGGAGATACATTGGCAAGCCCGCTCCGGGCTATGACGTCACTGAGGTTTGCGCTGGCAAGCCGCTATTCGGCATGGATGTCCGGGTTGATGGCATGCTGTACGCCGCAATCGCCCATCCGCCCGTGCTGGGCGGGAAGGTGAAGTCCGTCGATGACTCCGCCACGCTGAAGCTCAAAGGTGTGAAGCAGACGATCCCGATCGATCCCTTCAAGCCCCCGCACCACTTTCAGCCGCTGGGGGGCGTCGCAGTCATCGCCGACAACACCTGGTCGGCATTCAAGGGACGCGACGCGCTCAAGATCGAATGGGACAACGGCGCGCACGCCGTCTACAACTCGCCGGATTACAAGAAGCAGTTGCAGGAGACTGCCCGCCAACCGGGGAAAGTAGTGCATAAGATCGGAGATCCCGACGCCGAGTTCTCCAAGGGCGGCAAAGTCCTCGAGGCGGAATACTATGCTCCGCATCTGGCACACGCATCGATGGAGCCTCCCGTGGCCGTCGCTGACGTTCAAGGCGAGAAAGTCACCGTCTGGTCACCGACGCAGAATCCTCAAGGTGTACAGGAAGAAGTGGCCAAGAAACTCGGCCTGAAGAAAGAGAATGTTACATGCCACGTCACGTTCTTGGGCGGAGGCTTCGGCCGCAAATCAAAACCGGACTACGCCGTCGAAGCTGCTGTGCTGTCCAAAACGACCGGCAAGCCCGTAAAAGTCGTCTGGAGCCGTGAGGACGACATCAAGTTCGATTACTTCCACTCAGTCGCGGCCATGTACATCAAGGCCACCGTTGACGACAAGGGAATTCCTAAGGCATGGCTGCAGCGCTCCGTCTTTCCTTCAATCGCATCGACGTTCGATAAAGATGCTGTCTACGGCAGCGATGGAGAGATGTCGTTGGGGTGGAACGTAATCCCGTTTGATGTGCCGAACTTCCGCTCAGAGAACGGGAAGGCTGTGAACCACGTCCGCATCGGATGGCTGCGGTCGGTCGCGAACATTTATCACGCATTCGCCGTGCAGTCATTCGCAAACGAACTCGCTTACGCGGCGAACCGCGATCCGTATGATTACTTGCTTGCATTGATCGGATCGGGCCATGTCATCGACGTCAAGCAACCTGCCGATGTCGCGGCGAAGTATCCCTATGACACGGCGCGACTGCGCCACGTCGCGCAACTGGCGGCTGATAAAGCCAATTGGGGCAAAAAGAAATCGGGCAACGGATGGGGCATGGGCATCGCCGTGCACCGGAGCTTCTTGACCTACGTGGCCTCGGTTGTGGAGGCAGAAGTGGACAGCTCCGGCGCGGTACGAATCCCGAACGTCTATACCGCGGTCGATGCGGGGATCGTCGCCAACCCAGACATGGTCCGCTCGCAGTTTCAGGGTGCCGCCGTATTCGGGACCAGCATCGCCCGCACCGGCGAGATTACGGCGACGAACGGCGTAATCGACCAGTCAAACTTCCATAATTATCCAGTGGCCCGGATGAATGATGCGCCCGTGTACGTGGACGTACAGATCGTGGAGAGCTCGGCACCCCCTGCTGGAGTCGGTGAGCCAGGAGTTCCACCGTTTGTTCCGGCACTGTGCAACGCGATTTACGCGGCGACCGGGAAACGGATCAGAGAGCTGCCGCTGACCCGAAACGGACTCGCGTGAGCGCCTACAAAGGCTTGAACCACAAGGCCGCGAAGAATCAGGAGTTCGGAGTCTGAGGTCTTCCTTCGTAAACCTTCGTGGCCTTAGTGGTGATAGCTTTTTGGGGTTTGGTTTGCTTTCACTTGAAGTCGGATAGCATCCGCGCTAGGATGACGTGCTGCACAAAGTTGAATTCATATGCCGCAAAACTACGTTCCAATCTTCATCTTCCTTGTGATCGTAGGCACGCTGCTTCCAATCACGTTGCTTCTTGCTAAGCTGGTGCGGCCGAACAATCCCAGCAAGACCAAGTTGATGCCGTACGAGTGCGGGATCGACCCCATCGACAACGCCCGAGGACGCTACACGGTTCGCTACTACATCATTGCAATCCTCTTCGTCGTCTTTGATGTGGAAACGATTTTCCTCTTTCCCTGGGCAGTGAAGTTCAAAGCATTCGGGCTGTTCGGGCTGCTGGAGATGCTGATCTTTCTCGCCATCCTGATCATCGGATATATCTGGGTCTGGAAGAAGGGCGCGTTGGAATGGGTCTAGCATAATTCGAGTCGTTTAGTGGTGAGACACTTATCGATCTTTGAGCACACCACCTCTCAACCCGATGGATTCTTCCCCCGCCGAGATTTTCACCGCTTCGCGGTGGACGCAGGGCAATTTCTGGTTTCCCACAAAGCTCGTGATCAGCCCGCAGCGCGTTTCTCGCGTGAAAGGCCGCTTTTTCGGCAGCAACGAAGAGAGCATTACCATGTCGAAGGTCGCATCGGTCCACATTTCCACCGGCGTGTTCTGGGCCGAGATCGTGATCGAATCTACTGGCGGGACCGATCCCATCACCAGTCATGGCCATCGCAAGCGCGATGCGCAACGCATCCGCGATCTGATCGAAACCTACCAGGCCCAATCGCGATAGCTGACCTCGGGATCTGGGTTAGCTCGGATGCCGTTACCCCGGATATCGGGTGTCGAGTTGCGCTAGCTCTGAGACGGGGCCCGGTTCATACCGGCGTCCTACAAGAAAACTCAAAGTCCCGCCCGGGCCTTTGGATTGGCGATTTGCCAATCCAAAGGTCTGGTCGGGATAAAAATGTTGAGGATTATGTTGCGAAACGCGCTACTTGAGATCGAGCGCCGGGAGTACGCCCGTGCCCTCAGTCCGCACCGCATCCAAGGCCCGAGGATCGATGCCCAAGGCCTTGAGGATGGTCGGCGCCACCTGGGCCGTGCCTACCGCCGCCTTTACGGTCTTGCTGTCGAAATCCGGATTGGAAACCAGCAGCACGACATTGGTGTCGTCATGGGCGAACCCGCCGTGCTCGGCCTGTTTTGCGTGGCTGCCCGAGTAAGTCACGCCGATGTTGGGGGTCACGATGATGTCCGGCGTGCGCGGGTCTTGGTTGGGATCGTTGAAGTTAAGAGCGAGCGAGGGGCCATAGTAGAACTGCCCAGCCCCCACTCCCAAGGGGCCAAGATTGGCCTCAAGGAGGCCCACCGCGGCGTCCGTGTATGACGGATTCGTCAGCCAGACCAGAGAGACGTCATCTTCCGTCGATCCAATGCCGCTGCCGTTGGGATCCTCGGAAGGTGGCATGGCAGCGTGCAACTGGTTGGAGATCAGTGCGGCCGGGGAAGTGCCGTTGATGGTCTGCCTGACATAGAGACTCGGATCGATCGGTGACTGGCCGTGCTTGGCCGTGATCACGATCAGGGTCTTATCATAAAGGCCCTGTTTTTTCAGCTCGCTGACGAATGCCGCAATCGAGGCGTCGACGAACTGGAACTCGCTGAGCAGGGCTGCAGTGGGCGTGCCAGCAGCGTCGAGGTATCCGCCGACCGTGCTGTTGCCCTTTTCAATGAGCTTCTGGCCCACGCTCACGGCCTGGAAGTTCATGCCGAAGATGTTCGGGACCTTCAACTTTCCGCCGCCGAGGTGAGTCTTGCCATCGATCCAGTTGAGAATGGCGTCGACCTTCAGCGTGTCATAGCACTGAATGTTCTGGAAGCTGTTGGTCCAGGCCGTGAGGTCGGCGGCAGTGTCGAGCACGTTGTCGCAAGCTACGCCGGTGGGCGTTGTGACATGGGGAAGCCCAATCACGTTGGAGTTGATTTCCGGCGCATAGAAATCGTCCAGTGCTGTTGGCCCGATGCCGGAGGCCACGGAGGAGTACGCGGGGTGCTTGTCGGACCACGCGGTGACTCCGCCATTCTGGTGAATGACGCTGAAGATGCTGTTGGCGCGGACGAACTGCCACGGCCACACGGGCGCACAACCCTTCGCCGGATCGCGAGGCAGTTTCTTGGGATCGATGGAAGCGATGGTGCCATCGGTGAGAGCGGCGCCGGGAGTTCCGCCGTTTACCTGGGTCTGGTCGATGTCGATGCCTTCTTCATACTCCGTTGTATAGCCGGTCGGCACCTGACCCGGTGTGCAGAGTCCAGCCGCATTGCCGTTGCCAGTGGTCGTTGCAGGTCCTTGCAAATTGCGGGAATAGGCGACGTCGTAATACACGCCGGTGAGGGCCGGGCTTCCACCGGTGATGATCGCCGTTAGCCCGGGAAACGAGTCTGATGGTTTGGAGGTGCTGGCGGCGACGTAATTGACGCCGTGTGTAGCGAGGGCAGCAAGGGCTGGGCAATAAGGTTCTCCGTGATTCGCGCCGCTGATACCGTTAGCGCAGTTCAGGAAATCGACGGCATGCATACCGTCAACGCTGATCAGAAGAACCCGTTTGATGTGGTTCTGGTGATCATTCTGGCAGACTGCTGTACCCACAGAGCAGACAGCTGCGAGCGAGAGCAGAGCAAGTGTTTTTTTCATAGGCCGATAAGCCTATGAAGGCAGGGTTAACAGAGGGTTACAGGAGCTTGAATTGTTTGTGAAAACGATCAAGGTCCGAAGGTAGAGTTGGAACCTCAACTGCGCTGCAAGTGCGTGACTGCCAAAGGCCTTGACACCAGAGCCGTCTGGTTTGACACCGTTTCCCCAAGCTGATAAAAGTGAACGTTCTTTCGAACGCAGCTTGCGCCGGAGTCTGTGCCGTCGCTTTATGCCGGACGAAACCAAATCGCCCCCTCCGCCGTCGCCGGAAAATGAAAACCCGACGGCGGATAAGCCCGCAACCCCGGGCGGGGTGAAATCCACGCCCTCCGGTTCCGTTCAATCAGAAACCAAGACGACCCCGGCCGAGACTGCGACTCCACCGAAAGCCGCAGCCCCCGCGACTCCCGCCAAACCAGCCTCGCCTGCTACGCCGGCGGCTAAACCCGCAGCGCCTGCCGCGGGCCATCCTGCTCCGCCGAAACCCGCCGGGCCCGTGCCGACTCCGTGGGATTCGCCCCTGGTGGCCAAGTACAAGCGCGAGTACGGGACGGGTATTAACCCACTCACTCATCTCGGGCAAAACTATTTTGAAGTAGATAGGTCGCTGATTCCTGAGATTCTGCAACTTCTACGCGATGACGAGAAGTTTGACTATTGCGTCGACGTGACGGCGGTGCATTATCCGAAGCGCGAGAAGCAGTTCGACGTAGTCTGGGTACTCTATTCCTTCCAGCGGAATGAGCGCATCCGTGTAAAGACACAGATCGCGGATGGCGAGACGGTTCCGAGTTCGGTCCCTCTCTGGGCAACGTGCAATTGGCTGGAACGCGAAGTCTACGACATGTTTGGGATCAAATTCGATGGGCATCCGGATCTCAAGCGCATTCTGTTGCCGGATGGCTGGAAGGGATTCCCCCTGCGCAAGGATTACGGAATCCTGCAGCAGGACAACGAGTGGGTACAGATCAACCTGGGGATCGAGAGCGGGCAGTGAGGACCAAGAACCACCGACGAACGACCACCGGCTAACGACGATTCATGACCGATCCCAACACACTCTCGCCGCTCGATCTCGACATGCCCGACAAGACGTTCCTTGACGCGAACGAGCTCGTCATCAATATGGGCCCACAGCATCCGGCGACCCATGGTGTGCTGCGCGTAATTCTTCGGCTGGATGGCGAGAAAGTTCTCGGGCTTGAGTGCGTCATCGGATACCTGCACCGCGGGGTCGAAAAGATTGCCGAGAACCGCACCTACACAATGTTTAATCCCTACGTCGACCGCATGGACTATGTAGCCGCGGTCTCGAATGGGCTGGGATATTGCGAGACAGTCGAAAAGCTTCTGAGCGTTGAGGCCCCACCGCGAGCGCAGTACATCCGCGTTATCCTCACCGAACTCAACCGCATCGCCAGCCACCAGCTGTGGCTCGGCACGCACGCGCTCGACATCGGCGCCATCACACCGCTCTTCTACACCTTCCGCGACCGGGAAGAAATTCTCAAGATTTTCGAGAAGTACTGTGGCGCCCGGTTGACCACGCATGCGTTCCGCATCGGCGGCCTGCAGTACGAGGCCTACGACGGGTTCGAAAGAGACGTGAGAAATTTCGTTTCCTTCGTGAAGCCGAAGATTGACGAATACGAAGAACTGCTCACCACGAATCGCATCTGGTTAGAGCGCACAAAGGACGTGGGCGTCATCTCAGGCAAAGACGCCATCGCTCTAGGTGTCACCGGCCCGGTACTGCGCGCGAGTGGGGTCAAATGGGACATCCGCAAAGCCCAGCCCTACGCCAACTACAAGAATTTTGAGTTCGAGATTCCCATCGGTGAAAATGGCGACACCTACGATCGGTACATCGTACGCATGATGGAAATGCGGCAGTCGCTCCGGATCATCGAGCAAGCAGTCGAAGGCATTCCCGAAGGGCCCATCATGGCCAAAGTTCCGAAAGTGATGAAGCCCCCGGTCGGCGAGGTCTATCACTCGATCGAAGCTCCCAAGGGCGAACTGGGATACTTCATCGTGAGTGACGGATCAACGCAGCCCTACCGCGTGCGCGTCCGTCCCCCGAGCTTCGTAAACCTGCAGGCGCTCGACGTGATGTGCCGGGACCAGCTCGTGGCCGATGTAATCGCGGTCATCGGCACGCTCGATATCGTTCTGGGCGAGGTAGACCGCTGATGCACGAGATCGTGCAATACATCGAGTCTTACCTCAGCAGCGACAAGACCCCTGGTGCCGCCGGAAACTTTTTTTGGGCCACGGTCTACGTACTGCTGGTGTTCGTCGGCTTGTCGATCGCTGTGATCGCGATGAACTGGCTGGAGCGGAAGATCCTGGCGCACATGCAGGTTCGCCTCGGGCCGATGCGCGTGGGTCCGCACGGATTGCTGCAGCCAATCGCCGATGCTCTCAAGCTTCTGCTGAAAGAAGACATCATTCCAGACGGAGCCGACAAGGTGGTCTTCTGGATGGCGCCGTTCATCGTAGTGCTCGCGGCGTTCACCGTCTTCGTTGTCGTCCCCTTCGGCCCGACCCACGCCATCACCGACATGAACATCGGGATCCTGTTCATGCTGGGTGTGTCATCGCTCTCCGTGCTAGGGATCGTAACAGCGGGGTGGGCATCGAACTCGCACTATCCTCTGATTGGCGCGCTGCGTTCGAGCGCGCAGATGGTTTCCTACGAAGTGGCCATGGGACTGGCCGTGGTTTCGGCGATCCTGATGACCAGCCTGAACGAGTCGAAGACCGGCACGCTCAGCATGATCGGCATTGTTCAGGCGCAGCAGGAACAAGGAATCTGGTTCCTCTTCAAGTTCTTCCCTCTTGGCATCATCGCGTTCGGGATCTTTGCCATCGCGATGGTCGCCGAAACCAACCGAGCCCCATTCGATCTCCCCGAGGCTGAATCCGAGCTCACCGCCGGATTCCATACCGAATACAGCGGCTTCCGCTGGTCTCTTTTCTTCCTGGCTGAGTATTCGGCAATGATCGCGGTCTCGTCGATCGCAGTGACATTGTGGCTCGGGGGATGGCTGCGGCCCTTTCCGAATCTGCTGCATGGAACAACCTGGGATCTGGCTTTTTCTTTCATCCCGGGAATTGCATTCCTGTTACTTGGCGCCATGTGCTTCTATAACACAGCCCGGATGCCCAAGCACCCGCTCTTCAAGATTCAGACCTTAGGGCTTGCGGGATTCGGAGCTGTCCTGACACTGATCGGTCTGCTGATGTTCCTCCCACCGGTTCGGGACCGCGTGGGAGATATTTTCTGGTTCTCGGCCAAAGTTGCAGGATTCATGTACCTCTATATCTGGTATCGTGGCACGTTCCCGCGTTATCGCTTTGATCAGCTCATGAAAGTGGGATGGAAGGTGCTGTTGCCGACCGGCTTGGCGCTGCTCATTCTTACCGCTGTGGTCGGAATGCGAGCAGAGTTGCTGGCGCAGGTGAAGGAGGTGTTCCAGCGATGAATCCTTCGCTCGCCTCGAATCCGCCAGTCGCGACCCCGTTCTTCTTTTACGGGCTAGCCGCCATCATGATCATCGGCGGCATCCTGGTCATCACGCGTAAGAACGCCGTTCACTCGGCGCTGGCGCTGATCACCACGCTTTTGGCTCAGGCAGCGCTATACCTGATGCTCTATGCCCCATTTGTCGCCGGCGTTCAGATCATTCTTTATGCGGGGGGCATCATGGTGCTGTTCCTGTTCGTGATCATGCTGATCTCGATCGAGCGTGCGGAAAAAGAGCGGCAATTCAATAAGCAATGGCTGGTAGGCGTTGTGGCGGCAGCCGTCCTCGGCGGATTGTTTATCACTGTCTATACGACGACCACGAAAGGCAGAGTGCTCTTCCCCGAGGGACGAACGTCGTACGTGGACATGCAGAACACCCAGGGGATCGCAGACCTCCTGTTCGACCAGCATGCTGGGACATACATGTTCGCCTTCGAGATCGCGTCGTTGCTCCTGCTGGTGGCGATCATCGGGGCGGTGGTGATGGCGAAGAAAAGAATTTGAATAAGCTGCGAGCTTCGAGCTGTGGACCGGGACTATCCCAGCCTGTTCTTAGCTCGAAGCACACGGCTCGAAGCTCATAATCACATGCACTCAGCACTTTTCGAAGTCTCGACTCTGCATTACCTGGTTCTGGGCGCGGCGCTGTTTTTGCTGGGCGTGATCGGCGTGCTGACTCGCCGCAACGTTGTCATTGTACTGATGTCGATCGAACTGATCTTGAACGCCGTCAACCTGAATCTGGTTGCGTTCTCGCGTTACTGGCAGAGCATTCACGGGCCGTCCGCGTTGCACGGCCAGGTATTCGCAATTTTCGTCATTACCGACGCGGCGGCTGAAGCCGCTGTCGGACTCGGCATCCTGATCGCCTTCTTCCGTAATAAGGAGACGGTCAACGTCGACGAAGTGAATTTGCTGAAGTGGTAGGAAAGCAGCTCTTAGCAATTAGCACTTAGCATCTAGCCATCACAGGATTCCTCTGGTTCGCCAGGAACCTGGGCGGCCAAATGCTAACTGCCAAATGCTAACTGCCAAGTGCTAAGTGCTTAGCCGACAGGCTGAGCGCTGAAATGCTGAGTGCTGAATGCTCTTTCTAGACCACATCTACCTAATCCCGCTGCTGCCGGCCATCGGGGCGGCGATGATGTTTTTCTTCGGTCGAAAGCTGACCAAGCAAAGCGTCAACGCCGTGTGCGTCGGTGTCGTCGTGCTGACGTTTCTGTTCGCTTGCGGGGCGGTCCTCCAGTACAACGTGTGGGCCGGAGCAAACAATCATCAACCCTTTGAGAAGATCGTCTACACCTGGCTCGGCACCGACACCGGACACCTGAACTTCTTCAAGCAAGACGGCTCGGCTGCCAGTTTCCAGATTGATGCAGGGTTCCTGCTCGATCCTCTTTCCGCCATCTGGCTCCTGTTTGTCACCGGGGTCGGGATGCTCATCCATATTTATTCGACCGGCTACATGGCCCATGAGGGCGGCTATTACCGGTTCTTCGGTTATCTCAACCTCTTCATGTTCTCGATGCTCACGCTCATCCTGGCCAACAACTACGCGCTGATGTTCGTAGGCTGGGAGGGCGTCGGCCTCTGCTCGTACCTTCTGATCGGTTTTTACTTCCAGCGCAAGTCCGCCAGCGACGCCGCGAACAAAGCATTCATCGTCAATCGCATCGGCGATGCCGGGTTCCTCCTGGGGATGTTCTTCATAGCCTGGCTGATGGGTTCTCTGCGCTACATCGACGTGAACGCCGCGGCCCGGTCTGGACATTTTCAGATCGGCGATCCGATCATCACCGCGGCAACGCTTCTTCTTTTTGTCGGAGCCTGCGGCAAGTCAGCGCAGCTCCCTCTTTATATATGGCTGCCGGATGCCATGGAGGGCCCGACGCCCGTCAGCGCGCTGATCCACGCCGCCACTATGGTCACGGCAGGCGTCTACATGGTGGCGCGCTCGAATGCGCTGTTCGTACTGGCTCCGACATCGATGAAGACGGTTGCCATCGTGGGCGCGCTAACAGCGATTTTCGCCGCGTCGATTGGTCTTGTGCAGAACGACATCAAGCGCGTGCTCGCTTACTCGACGGTCTCACAACTCGGGTACATGTTCCTGGCTCTGGGCGTGGGAGCTTTCGCCGCCGGCGTGTTCCACGTCTTCACCCACGCATTCTTCAAGGCCTTGCTGTTCCTCGGAGCAGGTTCGGTGATTCACGCCATGTCAGGCGAGCAGGATATGCGCAACATGGGCAACCTGCGCGACCGGATTCCGACGACATACTGGACGATGTTCATCGCGACATTGGCCATCGCAGGAATACCGCCTTTCGCTGGATTCTTTTCCAAAGATGAAATCCTGTGGCAGGCCTGGACCAGCGAGAGCGTGGCCTATCACCTCTTGTGGATTATCGGTTACGCCACCGCGCTGATGACGGCGTTCTACATGTTTCGGCTGATCTACCTGACGTTCTGGAGCAAGCCGCGGATGAGCCACGAGGTCGAGCACCACATCCACGAATCGCCCGTATCTATGACCATGCCACTGGTCGTGCTGGCCGTGATGTCGCTGTTCGCCGGATTTCTTGGCTTCCCGCAGAGCCTTGCCCGGTTGGTCGGCATTCATGGCGAGACGAATCGCTTCGAGGCGTATCTGGCCCCGGTATTCGCGAAAGAGGCTCGGGTGTTTGCGAAGGAAGAGCCAGGACAACTCGCCGCCGGAACAAAAGAAGAAGAGAAGTCCAAAGGAACCGAGTATTGGCTCATGTTCCTGTCTGTGGGCGCAGCTGCCCTCGGCTGGTACATGGCTGGACGTTCGTATCGCGAGGCCGACAAAGGCTACGTCGAGCCGATCAATGCTCTGTCCCCGCCCGTCTACAACACTCTGCTGAACAAATATTACGTCGACGAAGGCTACGACTACGTCTTCACCGGACGGCGAAAGCTGGGCGGCGTGCGCCTGGGCGCTATGGGACTCGGCGAGGCCAGTTCCTGGTTCGATGCCAACGTCATTGACGGCGCCGTGAATGCCAGCGGATGGCTTACGCGTTTCGTGGCCACGATCTCGAGTTGGTGGGACAAGTGGATCATCGACGGTATTGGTGTCAACGGTCCTGCCATTCTGGCTCGCATGTTGAGTTATCCGGCGCGCCTGCTCGAATGGGGATTGGTGCAGTGGTATGCCCTGGTGATGACCGCGGGTTTGGTAGGGTTCGTGTTTTATTACCTGTATCACTGAGAGCTGCGAGCTATGAGCTCCGAGTTTTGAGCAAACGAACCTGGGTTTGCTCGCAGCTCGCAGCTCGAAGCTCACAGCTGAGAGTTCAAAGACAATGGAATCTCACATCCTCTCCATCATTCTGTTCACGCCTCTGCTGGGCGCGATCCTGCTCTTGTTCGTTCCCAAGGAGAACAAGGACGCCATCCGTTGGATCGCCAACATTTTTGCCCTCGCCGGGTTCCTAATTTCCCTGCCGCTGGTGCCGCGATTTTGGGAACTGGTGAAGAACGGCGATGCGGCTCAGTTCAAGTTCGTTGAAGGTACGGCGAACAATTGGATTCCTTCCATCGGCGCAGGTTACGTCCTCGGCATCGACGGCATCTCGTTCCTGCTCATCATGCTGACCACGCTGCTGGGCTGGATCTCGATTCTCTCGTCCTGGACCGCCATCGAGAATCGCGTGAAGGAATATTACGTCTGGTTCCTTGTACTGCAGACTGGTATGCTCGGCGTCTTCATGGCGCTCGATTTCTTCCTCTTTTTCGTTTTCTGGGAAGCCATGCTGGTGCCGATGTACTTGCTGATCGGCATCTGGGGCGGCCCGCGAAAACTCTACGCCGCGATCAAATTCTTTCTGTATACGCTGGCCGGTTCGGTGCTGATGCTGCTCGGCATCCTGTTCCTGTATTTCCATCATCACTCGATCACCGGGGTTTACACGTTCGCCCTGCAAGAACTGTATAAGACGGCACCTCAAATCTATACCGACTACGGTCCCTACGCCGCGACCCTTCTATTCCTGAGCTTCTTCTTCGCCTTCGCGATCAAAGTCCCGATGTTTCCTTTCCATACCTGGCTGCCGGATGCGCACGTGGAAGCTCCAACCGCGGGTTCGGTAATCCTGGCGGGCGTCCTGCTGAAGATGGGGACATACGGTTTCATCCGCTTCTCGCTTCCGTTCTTTCCCGACGTCCTCACGCATGGGCGCACGCGCTTCTGGGTGATGGTGCTATCGGTCATCGCGATCATTTATGGCGCACTCGTGTCGCTGATGCAGAAGGACATGAAGAAACTGGTGGCCTATTCTTCGGTAAGCCACCTCGGGTTCTGTACGCTCGGGATTTTCGCGCTATCGCCACTTGGAATCAGCGGTTCCGTCCTGCAGCAGATCAACCACGGAATCTCGACCGGCGCGCTCTTCTTGATCGTCGGCATTCTCTATGAACGGCGGCACACGCGCGAGATCTCCGAATACGGTGGCATCTCGAACGTGATGCCGATCTATGCCACCATCACGATGATCATGTTCCTCTCGTCGATGGGACTGCCGCTGCTCAATGGCTTCGTCGGCGAGTTCACGATCCTGGGAGGAACGTTCCTGCAGAAGGACATTGCCGGCCACCCCGGCTGGTTCTGGACGGCATGGGCCGTGCCGGGAGTTGTGCTCGCGGCTGCCTATCTGTTGTGGCTCTACCAGCGCGTATTCTTCGGCCCGGTCACGAATCCGAAGAATGAGAAGCTGCATGATCTCACGCCGCGAGAAGTAGCCACCTTTGTTCCGCTGCTCATCATGGCCTTCTGGATTGGGCTCTACCCCAAGCCGTTCTTCCAGATCCTCGAGCAGCCCGTGAACCATCTTGCGGCCACGTTCAATCGTGAGACGCCGAAAGCTGAGACCACAGCCTGGGTTGCAGGCGGGGCTGCTGCCCCGAGTGAGTGCGCGGGGTGCGGCTCGTCGGCCAGGCCCACTCCCGCAGCGGTGAACACCGGCACGCCGGCAGCAATTCACCCGGTCAGTCGCACCACGCCTGCTTCGGCTCCGGCAAAGGGGAAGAATTAGTGGCCTGGACCGACTATCTGCTCGCGCTTCCGATCACGCTGCTGGTGCTGTTTGCACTTGGCATCCTGCTGATCGACTTCATGCTCCCCAAGGAGATGAAGTGGTTAAATGCCGTGACGGCATTTATTGGTGTTTGCTTCTCCGCGGCCGGCGTTTATAAGATTCAGCTCTTTCTGGGCGCCGAGCCCGGCAAAGTCGGCATGCTGGGTACTATGGTGGTCGACCGCTTCGCCCTTTACTTCTTTTATCTGTTTCT
This sequence comes from Candidatus Sulfotelmatobacter sp., assembly GCA_035568275.1. Taxonomy (GTDB): domain Bacteria; phylum Acidobacteriota; class Terriglobia; order Terriglobales; family Acidobacteriaceae; genus Sulfotelmatobacter. The sequence continues at coordinate 33,980 of DATMOO010000378.1, read as the reverse complement.
GGCGGGCACCGCGATCGCCATTCTCATGTCGGTGCGGTATCTCGAAACGGAAAACGAAAACCACGGCGAGTACTATGCCTTGATGCTGCTTTCGGTAGCGGGCATGATGTGCATGGCCTCCGGATTTGATATCGTCCTGATTTTTATCGGCCTGGAACTGATGGCCATCTCGACCTACGTGCTCGTTGGATTTCTACGCCGCGACCGGCGCTCGAATGAAGCCGCTTTGAAATATCTACTGTTGGGCGCGTTTTCGTCTGGGATCTTTGCCTACGGGCTTTCGCTGCTGTATGGGCTGACCGGCACCACGAATCTCGCAGGCATTCATCAGCAACTGCTGCATCGCGCATTCGATCCCCAGTACAGGCCGGTCGCGATTATCGCCGTCGTGACGACATTGACGGGATTGTTATTCAAGATCGCCGCAATTCCTTTTCATCAATGGGCTCCGGACGCATATGAAGGAGCCCCGACCAGCATTACCGGATTCATGTCCGTCGCAGTCAAGGCGGCGGGTTGGGCGATGCTGCTGCGAATTCTGCTAGGAAGCCCGTTCCAATTCTGTGGGCTGGTCTCGATGCGGGATGTTTGGGTACCTCTTCTGGTATTCGTCTCGATCGCGACCATGACTGGCGCCAACTTCGCAGCGCTCACCCAGACTAATACCAAGCGCCTGCTGGCCTACTCCTCGATTGCGCATGTGGGATACATGTTGCTGGGGATGATCGCTTTGGGCACAGCCACCTCGCATGATGGGTTCTCCGATGGATTCAAAGGCATCCTGATCTATCTGCTCGTTTACACGTTCATGAACCTTGGCGCCTTTGCGGTGATCACTTCACTTCGTCATCGCAACATTGCCGGCGACGATCTCGACGATCTCAACGGCCTATACTCACGCGCCCCTGTCGAAGCGGTGCTGATGCTGCTGTTCATGCTATCGCTGGCTGGAATCCCGCCCCTCGCCGGATTCTGGGGAAAGTACTTCATCTTCCTCAGTCTGATCGAGACTAAACATTACGTTCTGGCCTCTCTCGGCGTGCTCTACTCGGTCTTCGGCCTCTACTACTACCTGAAGATCGCCAACGCGATGTTCATGCGCCAGCCGGAAAAGGGGGAAGAAAAGCTGCCCGTAAGTCTCGCGATGCGCGTGGCACTGGGGCTTACAGGATTGGCCACGCTCTACATCGGCATCATGCCCAATCGGTTCATCGAGATAGTGAATTGGGCATTGGGGATTGCGCAGCAGTCAAAAGTCGCCAACCTGATGCATTAGAGAAGTGCGTCCTCGAGGCTGGAGCCGCCGCGTCAGAGCCCCAAACTGACTCTCGCCACATACCACAGCCTGCCGTATCATTTCTTCTGAGCGTCTTGCCCAATGCCTTCCACTCCTCCCGAGGATCCCGACCGTAAGAAAAGCCCATGGGTTCAAGTCGGACGATACAGCCAACTCGCTTTCATGCTGCCCGCGGGGACGGTGGCGGGATATCTCCTGGGGTCGCTTCTGGACCGCTGGCTGCACACTACATGGATTGCAGTCGTTGGACTGCTGCTGGGCACAGCCGCCGGCCTGATTGAACTGATCCGCACCATTTCACGTGACACGAAGTAAGGTCGACTCGAAGCGGAAGGATAGCTCCTCAACAGTCGTCCATCGCATGATGACCGACCAATCCCATCCCAACGCCACTGGCGTCGAGCACAACGCGGAAGAAGGGTTCTATGCCGCCGCCCTTCCACGCATCCGTAACTTCATGCTCATCCTTGGCCCCGTTCTTTGCGCCATAGCCTGGGCCAGGTTCGGGCTTCGGGCTGCCATCGGATTCCTGCTGGGATGCGTGATCGCCTATCTGAATTTTCAATGGCTGAAAAGCGGCGTCTCCGGCCTCGCAGATCGCGTGACCAACACCGGCAAACCTCAGTCCGGCGCGGGAATCGTGGCCCGATTCCTGCTTCGCTACGTATTGTTGGGGCTGGCCGCGTATGTTATATTAACCAGTTTCCCCGCGAGCCTCAGGGGTTTGTTCGCGGGCCTGTTTCTACCCGTGGGTGCCATCGTCTGCGAAGCGTTCTATGAGTTATACGCAGCACTCAGGCAAGACAGGTCTGGACACGACTGAGTTCCGCAATAAGCCGGGAGCCAGCAGCTACAAGCTTTCATGCCCGAACAACTTTGGTTCACCCAAATCCTGAATCACCTTTTTGCGGGGCCGGTTACCACGTTCCTGCGGATGCTTCACATTGAGCCCAAATACGCATCCGCGCCGATCAGTGACTCTTTCGCGATGGAACTTCTGGTTTTTGGTTTTCTGCTGATCCTCTTCCTGCTGGTCCGGTCGCGGCTTTCGGTGGAATCTCCAGGGCCGCTGCAGCATTCGTTCGAGGGTATTGAAGGATTTGTACTCAGCCAGAGCCACGAGATCATTGGCCATCATAGCGAGCCCTACACGCCTTTTTTTACCATCATTTTCATCTTCATCCTGGTCTGCAACCTGATTGGGTTGATTCCGGGGTTCGAGTCGCCGACTGCAGTTCCAATCGTTCCTCTTGGCTGTGCTATTTGCGCGTTCCTCTACTACCAAGCGCAGGGGTTCAAGCACGCCGGCCCGAAATATCTGCTGCACTTTTTCGGACCGCCAATGGAAGGCATGCCGCTGATTGCGCGGATTCTGCTCGCAGCCTTGATGCTTCCGATTGAACTGGTCAGCCACTTCGCGCGCTTGCTCTCACTGACCGTGCGCCTATGGGCAAACATTTTCGCCGGCGACCTGATCACGCTGGTGTTCTTTTCCATGATCCCGATCGGCGTCCCCATCATCTTCAGCGGACTTCACATTGTGGTAGCGGTCTTGCAGGCGTACGTCTTCATGCTGCTGTCGATCATTTACGTATCGGGCGCGGTTGCGGAAGAGCACTGAAACTAGTTCTCAGTTCTCAGTTGTCGGTTCTCAGTGAGAAGGAAAAACTCAATAAGTCAGCTCCCAGTTGTCGGCTCTCTTCTCGGCGTGGTTTTTGCTGGGAACTGAGAACTGAGAACTGAGAACTGAAGTCACCAGCGTGAGGGCGCCTGCACGGTATGGCGTCAACCACCTCCTGGCGGCAATTCATAAAGGAGCAACACCCATGCGTCAACTAAGCCGTTTGTTCATGATTCTTTCCGCGCTGTGCTTCGCCATACCTGCGTTCGCGCAGGGAGGCGGTACCAGCGAAGCAAGCTGGATCGCCATCACCGCCGGATTCTCCATGGCGATCGCGTCCGCTGTCTGCGGCCTCGCCCAAGGCAAGGCCGTTGCCGCCGCGACCGAGTCGCTTGCCCGTAACCCTGCCGCCCGTCCTGGAATCCAGTTCGCTCTGATTCTGGGCCTGGTGCTGATCGAGTCGCTGGCGCTGTACACCCTGGCGATCATCTTCTTGAAGGTGAAGTAAAAAACAGTTTTGCAGGAACTGAAAAGCCTCTGCGCATAGCAGAGGCTTTTGATTTTGGGTTCGAGCTAGGCTAACGGCTAAGTGCTAAGCGCTACACTTTCCTCTCGCCGCCCCACTCATGGCCCTTGTTCTGTGGGGCCGAATTCAGTGCCTCCACCAATAGGCGCCGGAGTTTGTAGCGGCTCTCCAGATCGGTGTTCACGATCTCGAATCCTACTTCATTTACGCGAGCGCGGCGTAGAAGCACGTGCGCCCGTATCTTGGAGCGCATGCCCAGAGAAATCTCAAGGTCGGCTTCGCTCCCAATCCGGAGATTGTCTTCCTTCGTCCCCATGCCACCGCCGAGGCTCAATTCCCGAATCATGATCTTCGACTTGCCCCAGGAGCTGCCAATCGTTCCAGACACGGTCTTAGCCAAAACCATCCGCTCATAGCGGCGTTGCCGTACCCAGGGACACGCCGGGGCTAGATCGAGCGGTGCGATCGCCAGTTCGGCCGATTCAAATCCGCTGTCATGCATGACTTGGGCACCGTAGCGGGGATCGGTCTTCGACAGAGCTTGGGCCGCGGCGATTCGGAGCTCGCGGTGATACACCCATCCGAAAGTCTTCTTGGCCTCCAGGATTTCCCGGAGCGTGTTTACCGCCTCGGCGTCCTTTAACCGTCCGAGCGACTCAATGGCCTTCAACTGTATGTACGGTGAACGCAAAGCCGCCTCGCCGGGACGAGCCATGGCGATGAGTGGAGGCACGGCAGTCAGATCGCCGCTCATTCCGATCTCGTCGACCGCTTCGGGGAGCACTAGTGCATCGAGCACTTCCGCCAGTTCCAGCAGTGTGCGTCCACGATCGGCCGCGTTTCCGTAGGCGATCTGGCGGACCACAATGTCGTGATAGAAACGGTTCCATTCCGGCAGGCGCGCCGGGAGCAGTTCCAGCAAAGTACCGACATCCAGCCGGCTGATCAGCCCCACTCCGCCGGAAGCTTGTCGGGGCTGGCCCGTGCGTAAGATCTCGCGCAACTGAAGCAGCACTGGCGATCCTAACTCTTTCACCATCTCGATCATGCGATCGCACTCATCGCGCCGCATGCAGCGGAAGAACCGGTCCGCAAGGTGCTCGGCTCCAGCCTGGCTCGTGCGACGCAAGACGGCCAACAAATCCGCCGGCACCGGCTGCAGCCGTATCGCTTCTTCGATGAACTCTGGCAAACGGTTTTCGACGCCAACACGCGGCCGAAGATCGCTCATCAATACCGGGCGCTCAACGCTGATCAGTTCCATGCCGGCACAGACTTCACTGATCGCCGGATAGTTCCTGGCCGCGCTCGATTCCTGGCTCAAGCGCACGAAGGCCGCGCTGAGCAAGCTCTGCATCTCGGCATCTTTTTCGGCGATGATCTGTTCGCTCAGCTTGCGGACGGCTTGCGCCATGGGTTGGCCACCCAGGCGCGCGTAAAGATCGGCGACCTGGCTCAATCCGATGGCGGTGCGGCGACGCGGTTCAACCTCTTTCGCGGTCAAACAGCTCGAGTAATTGTTCAGAATGTCGGAGACCAGTTGCTTATCATCACGTTCCAGCAGGCTCTCCACGAACTGCCGCAGGTTGCGGGGCGGAACACAAGGCGCTTCGTGCGACAGCAGCACACTCTTCTTGCCCGCCTCTGGTACTTCAGCCCAGAACATGCGATCCAGGATGTCGGCATGCGACTCCACCAGGATGCCGGCCTTGTTCATTTTCTCTTCCTGGATTTTGAGAATCTGCCGCAGCGAGTCCATCTGCCGGCTCATGTGCTCCATCATCTGATGGACGGCGTTTACCTTGACTTCGCCCTTCTGGTAGCGCTCGAGCGCGAAGCGGATAGCCATGTGCTCGGCGGCCTTCATCAGCAGCGGAGTGTCCTGCTCCTCGGCGGACGTGGCGCGCGCCGCAAGGCTGCCCAACAACTGTTGCAGATTCAAGCGCGTGTTGGGGTCGGTCTCACTCAACTCCTTGTGCAGGTCTTCTTCTTTGACGTGGGGATCATGCTGCACCTGTCCAAAGCGGGTCAGCAACCGAATTGCCTGGATCACTTCCTGCTCCTGCAGGGGAACCATGCCGCCCGTCCACGCCGGAGCTACACCCGTGCCTGTTCCAGCCCCACCACTGCCACCGGTGCCACCGCCACCACCTGTGCCGCCTCCGCCGCCCGCACCGGCACCGCCCTTTCCGACGGGAATGTTGGGCACGCTGCCGAGCGGAACCATTGGCGCTCCGTCGGTGACTTTACCGCCACCGGAGTTGGCGCCTTCGGCAGCCGCAATCAACTGCAAGAGCTTCTGAGGGTCATTCAGCCACTGTCTGAATTCCGGCCCTAAAGTCTGGGCAGCGATTTGGGCTGCAATGCTGACGTCTCCTGTCAGCGGGTCGGCGGCGACGAACTTCACTTCATTGATCTTGATCGATCCCTGCTTGCCACCCAGTGCTTCTTTGATATGTTTCGCAACATCGGTTGCCTTCGATCCCGCAACCATGAAGGCCCGGACCAGGCGCACGAAATCTTCTTCCGTGACTTCCTTGGAGAAATGCAAGCTGGCCAGACCGGCCGTGGTCAGTAGAGTGGCGAAGCTTTTCTCCGACTGGCCTGACTCCAGGGGAATGCCATCGAGCAACAGCTTGTTGTCGGAAACTCCCAGCAGGAAACCGCCGCTCGGCAGGGCGCTCTGCAGTTCGCTCCAGGTGGTTTCAAATTGCGTCTCGGTACGTTTGTGACTGTAGCCATACATCCGTGCGTACTTAATAAGGATGTTCAAGCTGTGAACAAACGCCCGCGCTGACGCTGCGCGCGCTGCTTGCGATGTGTCCATGCCGGAGATAAAAAGCTCCTCGCAATACCGATTTGCACCTCAAGGTTATGCCGAAAAGCTAGGCCCTCAAACGTTACGGAGGTAAGTGTCCAACGAGAAGGGCCCCTTGAGGGCGTGAATCCGGGCAGTTCCCTGAGGGCTTAAGTCAACACAGTTACTTTCGTAACTTTCGCTTCATTCCGCTGGGCTCGCTGTAATAGAATTGCGGTTTCCCCCTCAAAATCATTTTTATGGAAAATCTGATCTTCTACCTGATTGTGCAGTTGAACCTGATTTTTGGCGTCGCCGGACTGATGTGGCCCGACAAGCTGATGCCTGTTTTCGGGCTGCTGATGTTCCCTTGGCCCGCCAGTCATCGAGCCATCCGCACACACGGCTGGGTCGCCATTATCGGCTACTTGTTGGTGCTCGGCAAGATTCTCGTCACGATCCGCTGACTCTGGTCGGCGAGGCCCCACTCCGCGTTGCCTCTCCTGCTAGATGACGGCAACCTCCGGCACACTGAGGCATGAAGAGCTCTCCGAAGCCAAGCACTGGTGATTGGTTTCGGAGCCCTGAGCCTGAAGATCTTGCCTCACTCGCCCCCAGGTTCAGACCGCGCCAAGGGAATCTCCTTAGCTGCAGAATAGCGTCGGGAAGCTAGACAGTGCGCAGCATCTCCATAGCGTAATCAGGGTTCATTACCAACGCCTGACGCGTAGAGGGGTCACCAACCCTGGGATGATGGTTGTCTCGTAGATGAACACGAATCCTCGAAGTAGACACCCCGCCCCGCCGACAACCAAACCCGACTGATTTGCGGACATGGGCAGTCTGAACTCAAGCCCATATAAACAAGGCACTTATGACACAAGGTGGCAAATCTTCAAGGGCGGTTAATGGCAGTGCTCGTGCATTGGTTCTAAGCGCACGGATCGCCACGGCGTCGTGGGCTTGGCAACCGCGTTTGCGCTGAGGCGAACGTATGTTTGGCGCCCGAGGGCCTGCGATATTGGCGAAGTCAGCAAGAAACCGGAGTAAAGCATGAAACTGCTAATTGCCGAAGACGACGATTTCTTCCAAAAGATCTTGCGCCAGGTTCTCGGGACTGATCATGAAATTATCATGACCAATAATGGAGATGAAGCATGGGCGGTCCTGCAGCGATCAGACGCACCACAGCTGGCCATCCTTGACTGGGTTATGCCCGGACTAAGCGGCCCGCAGATTTGCCGAAATGTGAGAGCTTCTCCGGCGTTGTCTTCGACGTACTTGATCATCCTGACTGGCAAGAACAATGAAGCGGATATCGTTTCCGGACTGCGATCTGGAGCTGACGACTACATAGCCAAACCCCCGCTACCTGCAGAGCTCCGAGCCCGAGTGAGAGTTGGCGAGCGTGTCCTGGAGTTGCAGGCAGCATTGGAAGCGCAGTCGGCCCGTGGGCAACGAGGATTAGGCCTGGCAAACTCTGGCAGCGATCCACGATCCGGTTGTCCAAACGATCGAAGGGTCCTGAGTCAGGAACATTTTCGCGGTATTGAATCCTGTCCTCGTAAACACTGCGAACCCGGAGACGGCTGCTCTTCCCTTCACGAGCCCAATCCATTAGAGCAACCGCCTTTAACCACGTCCATGGAGAATCGCCATCGACATCGCTGAGCAGCTCGGAAATCCGGGAGCGCATTTCCAGGCGGGAGGCTGCGTTTCTGAAACTGTCCTCCTCGCGGAAGACGACCCTATTTTTCGCAGGGTATTGCAGAGCCGTCTAAAAAGCTGGGGCTATCGCGTGATTCTCGCCGAAGATGGAAATCAGGCGTGGAAGCTGCTGCAACAGTCGAACACACCCGACCTTTTGATTCTGGACTGGATCATGCCCGGGATCGACGGTATTGAGTTGTGCCGCCGGGTTCGCGCGATGCCACTGGAACGATACCAATACATCTTGCTCCTTTCGGGCAAAGACCAGAAGCGAGATGTCGTGGCCGGACTGGAAGCGGGAGCCGACGACTATCTGACGAAGCCGTTTGACATTTCGGAATTGCGGGCGCGGCTGCGGGCAGGCAAAAGAATTCTGATGCTGCAGCACGAACTGATTCAGGCCCGCGAGGCGCTGCGGTTCCAGGCAACGCACGACGATCTGACAGGTCTATGGAGTCACGGGGCCACACTTCACCTGCTCGCGAGCGAGCTTCAGCGAAGCGTTCGGTTGCTGACTCACACTGGCGTCTTGATGATTGACCTCGATCATTTCAAGAGCGTCAACGATACTTACGGACACCTGACTGGCGACGTAGTCCTCAAAGAGGCTGGACGCCGCATCCATCAGGTGGTGCGGAACTATGACTTTATTGGTCGCTACGGCGGCGAGGAATTTCTGGTTGTTCTGTCAAACTGCACTCCGGACGATCTGAGGAGAATCGCGGAGCGAGCCTGCGCTGCTCTTTCGGAAACCCCGATCTCAACGGATGCTGGAGACGTCAATGTCACCATCAGTGTCGGGGGCGTAATTGGATCCGGCGAAATGCGCGATGTTGAACTCTTGTCCTTCGCCGACACCGCGTTGTACGAGGCCAAGCGATCTGGCCGCAACCGAGTTGTCATCGGCTCCTGCGACGCGATTGCGAGCGGCGAAAGGCTTTCGACTGACCACCGGGCGCAACTCACGTCACCAGGAATCCAATCGGACTAATCTGCCATGTTTGCGCCGCGAGTAGCGATTCGCCACGTTTTTCTCTCGGTCGCCTTCGTGTTGCTTTATCTTCTGTTGAACCGTCCGGAAATCATCGTCATTTCTCGCCTTGGCGCGGTGATCTGGTATCCAGCTACGGGCTTGATGCTGGCTCTCCTGCTGGGAATCAGCCCGTGGTATGCGTGTCTGGGGGCGGTTTCTGGTGCCCTTGCAGGAGTTCTGATTTATGGCCAGCCCCTCACAACATTCAGCGAAACGCTCGGTGCGATGGGAATGGCCGGGCTCTACGGGGCCGCGGCATACGTGCTGCGCGGGCCGCTGAAAATTGACCTTGGTTTACATCGACGACAAGACGTAGTGCGTTACGTCTCTGTAACTACTGCGGCGGCGGTAGCATCCACCGGAGTTGGCGTTGTCTGCCTGGTCGCGGACCATGCGATCCGCTGGGAAGAATTCTGGCAGTCCGCGGCGCTCTGGCTTCTTGGAGATGAAATCGGGTTGCTGGGCGTTGCGCCTTTCCTCTTGATTTATGTCTTTCCCTGGGTACGTCAGCAATTAACCGGAGGACCATCCGAGCGCCCTGGGAAGAGGAGAGTCGCTCGCATTCCGACCGGTAGTTTTTGGCCGCTGGTGGAATGTGGAGCCCAGATCTGCGCATTGCTGCTTTCAGTCTGGATAATGTTCGGCGCTCCCTTCCTGCATTTTCGCGCCTTCTTTTTGGCATTCGTTCCCATCATCTGGATCGCCATGCGTCAGGGAATCCAGCGCGTTGTGACCGGGTTACTCACTCTCAATTTTGGCATCGTGGTCGCATTGCACTTCTCCCCGCCGACACCCGCTCTGTTCTCCGAGTATGGTCTCTTCATGTTCGTGGTCTCAGCGACGGGACTCATTGTGGGTTCGGCCATAACCGAGCGGCATCGGCTCGCCGTTGAACTGCTCGAGCGTACCGCCGAGTTGCTTGATGCCAATACACAGATGATCGCCGCCAAATACAAAGCGGAAGAAGCCAGCCGTATCAAGGGTGAGTTCTTGGCGAACATGAGTCATGAGATCCGTACTCCGGTGAACGGGATCATTGGCATGACGGAGCTGGCACTCGACACCGAGCTTACCGGCGAACAGCGCGAATATCTGACCATGTTGAAGTCTTCCGGTGATTCTCTGCTCGGGGTGATCAACGACATCCTCGATTTCTCCAAGGTTGAATCAGGAAGGTTGGAACTGGACCCGATTGAATTCAACTTGCGCAATGTGGTCGGAGAGACCCTGAGAGGATTGGCGCTGCCAGCCGATCAGAAGGGTCTCGAACTGGCTTATTATATCGATCCTCAGATACCTGACCATGTGATCGGCGATTCTGGACGGCTGCGTCAGATTCTTTTGAACCTGGCAGGAAACGCCATCAAGTTCACGCCCCAGGGCGAAGTGATTATACGAGTGAACTTAGACGATTCCGCAGGACGCGAACTCACGCTCCATTTCAGTGTGGCTGATACCGGCATTGGCATCGCTGCGGAAAAGCATGCGCTCGTCTTCGAAGCATTTGCTCAAGCCGATGGCAGTACAACGCGAAACTACGGGGGCACCGGGCTGGGTCTCGCTATTTCCTCACAACTGACTGAGCTGATGGGCGGGCGGATTTGGTTGGAAAGCAGCGCCGGAAACGGCAGCACATTTCATTTCACAATTCCCCTGACAATTGCTGAAGCGCACCACAACTCGGGGCTCAAAGCTCAAAGCCTGAAACTGGCGGATGTGCCCGTGCTGTTAGTGGATGACAATGCCACGAACAGGCAAGTTTTGCTGGAGACTACGAGAAGTTGGGGAATGCGTCCCATTGCCGTCGAGGGTGGAACGACGGCGCTCGAAGCTGTGCATCAAGCCGAAGCAGAGGGCGCTGGCTTTCGCTTGGCCGTTATTGATTCTCAAATGCCGGGGATGGATGGATTTGAGCTCGCGGAGCAGATCTTAGAAGATCCGCATCGGCGAATTGGTATCGTGATGATGGCAACCTCCGGCCAACGCGCGAAAGTAGAACAACATCGCAGAAATGCCATTGCAGTTTGTCTCCCTAAGCCTTTAGGGCCGTCGGAACTTCTGTCTGCCGCGCTGACCGCGCTCGGTCACACGGCTACCGATGATAGTCTGCGCCCCGCGAGTAGCGACCAGCCGGCAGGGGATACTAGGCAACTTCGAATTCTCGTCGTTGAAGACAACCTGGTGAACCAGAAGCTGGTTATTCGGATGTTGGAGAAAATGGGACATCTATGTGCGCTCGCTCAAAACGGACGGGCAGCATTGAAGAGATTGGAAGCCGAGACGTTCGATCTTGCGCTGATGGATGTGCAGATGCCCGAGATGGATGGGCTGACCGCTACGCGAAAGATCCGTGAGAACGAAACCCAGACAACATCTCACCTTCCGATTATCGCGATGACGGCTCACGCGATAAAGGGCGACCGCGAACGCTGTCTGGAAGCGGGGATGGATACCTACATCAGCAAGCCAGTGACCAGCCAGGGAATTGCCGCGGCCATCGCCGAGGTCGTCCCCGCGAAAGGGATGGGTAGTGCGCCCACGAGAACTCCCGTTATCGAGGTGTCTTCATCGACTTGGAATCCCAGCGCAGTGTTGGAGCGCATCGATGGCGACGAGTCCCTCTTGCGCGAACTGCTGACAATTTTTCTGGAGGAGAGTCCCAAGCACCTAACCGGTTTGCAGCGGGCGATCGAAACCGGCAATTCGGATGAGATTGAAAGGACGGCGCACAGTATGAAAGGAGAATTGGGCTATCTGGGGCTGGCGAATGCCGCTCAGACAGCTCAAGACCTCGAGCGTTTGGGCCATGAGCGCAATCTACAGCCTGTAGCCGGTCTGCTGGCCTCGCTCAAAGCCGAAGTGTCTGCGGTCTTGAAGGTAATGCGCGGGGTCTTGGACGAAAATCAGGAAGGTCATCGTACGTCCGGATCTGCTTCACGATCCTCCGGGCATTCGGACTGAGCAATTTGTCCAGAATCTGTCCGGGATTCCAGCGCATGGACATCTACATTCATCTCACTTTCGCCTGAACCTGGAACCCGTTTGCAAGTCACTGTTCCCAAGGGGCTTACAACCGCTTGTGGAGTTGAATGGAACCAAGTCGGATGGCAGGCATCGTGCTTTTTCATGAAGAGCCATTCCCCCGTAACCAGCAGTTTGGGCCAATCCGTTGAAGATGAAGGCCTAGAGAAAACACCATGGGGCTCTCCTTGTTGGAAGCGGACGGACTTGTAGATTCTGGATCCAGCCTGCGCGAACGGATGCGCGTCGTTGAGCGGCGCGATTGGTGGCTGTGGCTATGCGCCGTCCTGATCACTCTGATTCTCACCGGCGGCATTGTCTCGCTGGGTTTCTCTGTAATCCACGTCCATCATCAGGAACCGAGTTCCACCCCCCTCAACGACACGATTCTTGGCCTCGTCGGCTTGGTATTCCTCTTTGACATCTATACCGTCTACCAGCACTTCCAGATCCAGGCGGTTCGAAAACAGCTGATCGAACGCGAAGAACTATTTCGCCTTATCACGGAAAACGCCGCCGACATGATCGCTGTCGTGGACGTGAAAGGACAGCGTCTTTACAACAGCCCTTCCTACCAAAAGATTCTTGGTTACACACCCCAGGAACTGGGAGGCACCACTGCGGGGGAGGAGATCCATCCGGAAGACCGCGAAAAAGTGCAGAGGGCCGCAACGGCAGCGCGCCTCAGCGGTAAGGGTACAAGCCTCGAATACCGCATGCGACACAAGAACGGGAGCTGGCGCACGCTCGAGTCCCGAGCCAGCACCATTGTGAAATCCGGAAAGGTTGAGAAGTTGGTGATCGTGAATCGCGACGTGACGGAACGTAAACATCTGGAAGAGCAATTTCGTCAATCGCAGAAGATGGAAGCCGTTGGGCGGCTTTCTGGAGGCGTAGCTCACGACTTCAACAACTTGCTTGGTGTAATCATCGGCTATGGAGAAATTGTGCGAGACGGTACCGCGACAGAAAGTCCGTTGCGTACCTGTGTCGAGGAAATGTTGAAGGCAGGTCATCGAGCGGCAACCCTGACGCGCCAATTGTTGGCCTTCAGCCGCCAACAAGTGATGGATCCAAAAGTTCTGGAGCTGAACGTGGTTGTCAAGGACATGGAAAAGATGCTGTTGCGTTTGATCGGCGAGGACGTTCAGCTCAAAACTTCGCTGGATCCGGCACTTGTCCGCATCAAGGCTGATCAAGGCCAAATCGAACAAGTCATTATGAACCTGGCGGTGAATGCGCGGGATGCGATGCCTAGGGGTGGTGAGTTACGAATTGAAACCTCCAACTTTCACATGGACGAAGCTTTCGTTCGACGCTATCCCTATCCCGTGCTGGTTGGAGACTACGTTTTGCTCAGCGTCACCGACAACGGAGTTGGAATGGACGCAACGACGCGCGCCCGGGTTTTCGAGCCATTCTTCACCACGAAGGAAAAGGGGAAAGGCACAGGCCTCGGACTCTCCACCGTTTACGGTGTGGTCAAACAGAGTGGTGGCTACATCGATGTCATCAGTGAACCTGGAGCCGGCGCATCCTTCAAGATTTATCTTCCGAAGGTAGAAGTTGCCGCTGATCCACAAAAGCAGTCGACGGACTTACCGGTTTCTTTGCACGGGATGGAAACGGTACTGCTGGTGGAAGACGAGACCTCTCTGCGCGAATTGAGCCGTCATCTCTTGGAACTTTGCGGCTATTCCGTTCTGGAAGCCGAGAACGGAGAGGAAGCGTTGAAGAAGAGTCAAGGGCACAGAGGAGTGATCCATCTGCTCTTAACGGACGTTGTGATGCCAGGTATGAGTGGACGGATCCTCGCTGACCAACTCGTGCGACATCGCCCGGAGACGCGTGTCGTTTACATGTCTGGATACACAGGCCAGACCGTGGGTGAACACGGTGTTCTGGCGGAAGGAAGTTTCTTCCTTCCTAAACCGTTCACCCGGGATGCGTTGGCCCGGAAAATTCGAGAGGCACTCGATGTAAGCATCGAGCCGGCCGGAATCGTTTAGAGCGCAAGCGGGCAACCAGGATCGGCGCTTAGGAGGAAGTTCGATGGAAAAGATACTGATTATAGACGACGATGACAGCATGCGCGGAATGGTGAAGATGCGCCTGTCGGATACCTACGAGCTGATCGACACAGGAAACCCGGTCCAGGCCTTGGCGCTCGCCCTGGAACACAAGCCCCGCGCAATCCTCCTTGATCTGATGATGCCCGAGTGTTCTGGCTTCGAGCTCTGCCAGAGTCTTCATAACCTCAGCTACACGGCGCGCATTCCTATATTCGTGGTGTCAGGCGAATCGTCCGCGAAATACCGCGACTACATGAATAATCTGGGGGCGACGGACTTTTTTGAGAAGCCCATAGATTTTGTGAAACTGAAAGCCCGCCTCGCCTCAGAACTGCAAACCAGGCCATCGGAGCGGCGCGCTCACGTGCGCGTGCGCATGAAGCTTGTATTAAAGCTCAAAGGTACGGATGCGGCCCAGCGTTCATTTGAACAACTCGCCACAACCCAGAACGTGAGCGCCGGCGGTTTTCTCTGCTCCCTCGGTCTCTCGCTCTCAAGCGATTCGTCCCTGCAAGTCTTTCTCACCGGATCGAGCCGAGACCAGTATGTAGGGCGCGTTCGGGTGGTGCGAAGAGAGGCTCCGGAAACACCCTGGCAGAGTTATGCTTTCGAGTTCATCGAGCGTACTCCGGAATGGATTCTTCAGGACTAAGCCTGCCCTAAGCGAAGGCCCTCCCTCTCTTTGCTGCCTGATCCGGAGCGACGAATCGAAGTTGCCCCTTGACTCGATTGCCCGATTGCTATAAGCCTCTTAGTGGGCTTTTAGCTCTGGAGCGGTGTCGCGGCTCAGTGAGTCGTAAATCCGCCTTGCGGCTGTTTTGCGCGGTTCTTACTTTCGCTACACAAGGCGAGATTTGAGTGCTGTCAATTTGTAGTCCTCAACGTCGGCTTACCAATTCTTCTCCTCCTATCATCCTTATCCGGATCGCTCCGGCTGACGATCGGCGTCAGGCTGCCATCGGGAAAGGCTATCCTCTCCTATGACCTCGACAAATCTGCTCAAGTTGCTGGCGATTGACGACGATGCCACAAACCTCGACATCATCCGGCTGGCTCTGGAGCGTCCGGGACTGGAGATCCTGACATCGAACGATCCAGAAGAGGGTTTTGAGACGTTCTTGCGCACGCGGCCGAAGATTGTCCTTCTCGATCTAGTAATGCCGAAGGCGAGCGGCATTGAGATATTGGAACGGATTGTGAGCGTTGATCCGGGCGTGGATGTCGTTCTGATTACGGCTCACTACTCCGCCGAGTCCGCTGTCGAAGCGATTCAAAAAGGCGCGTCTGATTATTTGACGAAACCGATTGACATCGACAAACTGCGCGCCCGCGTCAACACACTGCTGGAAGAGGCCGAGACGAGACAGAAAACGCTGCGTCTCGATCGAGAACTCATCGATGCATATCAATTCGAAGGCATCGTTGGACGTAGCCCGCTGATGCTCGAGGTCTACGCAAGAATACGAAGAATCGCTCCGCATTTCAGAACCGTGCTGGTGACAGGGGCAACCGGCACCGGCAAAGAGCTGGTTGCCAGAGCTCTGCACCGGTTGAGTCCGGTGGCACGCGGGCCTTTCGTTGTGTGTAATTGCTCGGCTCTCGTCGACAACCTAGTGGAGAGCGAGCTTTTCGGCTATGTTCGGGGAGCATTCACCGGCGCAACGCAGGACAAAGTCGGCTTGTTCGAACATGCCGACGGTGGAACAATTTTACTGGATGAAATTGGAGAGCTTGCACCGGCAGCGCAGGCGAAACTCCTACGCGTTCTCCAGAATCATCAGGTCCAGCGCGTAGGATCGCTCACTCCGCGGAATCTGGACGTGCGGGTCATCGCGGCCACACATCGCAATCTGAAAACTATGGTGCGCGAGGGTAAGTTCCGGGAAGATCTTTACTACCGTTTGGCCGTCGTCGAACTTCCTCTACCGGCGCTGGCAAGCAGGCGCGAAGACCTTCCCCTGCTGGAAAGATATTTCATTGAAAAATTTTCGGCGGAATACAACAAGCCAATCGCGGGCCTCGCACGCAGGGCGCAGACTCGTCTGGCAACCTATCCTTGGCCTGGAAATGTCCGTGAACTCGAAAATGTGATCGGCAATGCCTGCATGATGGCCGACGGAAACCTGATCGACATTAGCGACCTGCCGGAGAGGCTGCGCGGGCCACTCAGTCAAGACCTGGCGGGAGACGAGCCATTTCTCTCCCTGGAGGAAATGCAGCGCCGGCACATCCTGCGCGTTCTGGAAGGCGTCGGAGGCAACAAGGCGCGAGCCGCAGAGGTGCTTGGGATCGCACGTGCAACCATCTACCAGTTACTCTCGAGAATGAAGGTGCAGGAGCCCGAGAAAGGGACCGCGTAGTAACCAGCACTTACGGTTACCACCTTTCTCTACCTCGGCTTGCGCCCGAACTCGATGTCCGGTTTGCGGACTGAAGTCCGTAACTCAGACGGCTTTAGCCCACCCGTCATGTCCTTCCGACAACAAAGCCGCGTAAACCACGCCTACTCCTAACCTTACGAGTCCCCTGCCCCATCCAGTTCGGCCCTAGTCATGCATTGGCAATTCTGCAGACCGTTTCGGCGGTTCCCCCAGTTATTTTAAGCCGCTAACGAACTTGGCGGAGGGACCCTCAAAATGCACATAAACAAGCTGGGCTCGATACTTTTTCTGACATTAGCGACCGCATGCGCGGGAGCGCAATCCCGTGGGGAAGAACAGCCGGCGCAGGCTTCGATCAATTCCAACTACGGCAAACTGCCGCTGACGTTCGAGGCAAACCGAGGCCAGACGGACCCAAGTGTGAAGTTCGTCTCGCGCGGACCAGGATACACGGCATTTCTCACGAGCGACGGGATGGTGCTCTCCCTTCGCGCAAATCACACAGCAACTGGCGATGCGGTCGTTCATCCCTCCAAGAAAGCCACGCTGCAGCTCCGCCTTTTGGGAGCCTCAAAGAATCCGTCCGTGGTAGGAGAAGGCCCGCAACCCGGTCGGGTCAACTACTTCATTGGCAACAATCCGGCTAAATGGCGAGGAAACATCCCCACTTACGATCAAGTTCGTTACAAGAACATTTACCCCGGAATCGATCTGCTCTACTACGGCAATCACCGGCAAATGGAGTACGACTTCGCAATCGCTCCCGGTGCCAAGCCCGAACGGATTCAATTTGAGGTCTCCGGCGCCAGCGACATGCACATCGACGCTGATGGCAACCTCATTCTAACGACTGGCATCGGAGAACTTCATTTCCAGACACCAACGGTTTATCAGGAATCGAAGGGCCAACGCATTCCGGTCGAGGGCGGGTACGTTGTGAGGGATCCGAGCCATGTTGGTTTCCAGGTGGCAAAGTACGACCGGAACAGCGCACTGCTCATCGATCCCGTTTTGGTGTATTCAACCTATCTTGGCGGCAGCTCTGATGACCAAGTCAGCGGGATTGCGGTCGACACGGCTGGAAGTGTCTACGTTGCCGGCTCGACGGATTCGACGGACTTTCCGCTGACATCACTCGGTGCACTTAGCAATGGAAACACCCACGTCTTTATCGCCAAGCTCGATGCCACTGGATCCAATCTCATCTACACCGACTATCTCGGCGGAAACAGCCAAGACTATGGCTATGCCCTCGCGTTGGATTCTGCCAACAACATCTATGTGAGCGGCGGCACCGCGTCCAGCGACTTCCCCGTGGTTAATCCATTTCAGGGAACATACTCTGGCGGATTTGATGCGTTCCTCACCAAAATTTCGCCGGACGGTTCTTCTCTCCTGTATTCGACATATTTCGGAGGAAGCGGCTCGAACTTTGTATCGAGCCTGGCCATTGATAATGCAGGAGAAATGGTCATCGCCGGATACACATCCTCGACAACCTTCCCGGTTGCGAATGCTTATCAACCCACCGTCTCTGCCAACCAAGGAGGCGCATTCGGCAACTACGGTTTCCTGACGAGGTTCACCGCCGACGGATTGTCTCTGGTGTATTCCACTTACCTCGCAGGCAGCTCCAACGTGCCGCTCAACTGCGGCGGAACTCCGTGCTGGCCAGAACCTACCAGCATTGTCAAAGGGATGGTGCTGGACACGCTTGGCAACGCTTACGTTACGGGCACGACGAATACGTATAACTTCCCGGTGACGCAAGGCACTTATCTAACCTCAGACTCGACGCAAGGGAATGGCTCGGTGGGATTCGTCAGCAAGTTCGGCGGAAGCGGAAACCTGCAGTACTCGACTTACTTTTATGACCCGACCGGGGTCGTCACGAATCCCACCGCAATAGCCGTGGATAGCTCCGGCTCGGCATATATTACCGGAGCCGCGCTCAGCTTCGGGACCTTTCCCATCACAGTGACCACCATTTGCGACCCCAGCGTTTACGGTTTTGGATGCAACTATGCCTTCGTAACCAAGTTCGATGCCACAGGCACGACACTTCTATATTCGACATTCCTCGGCCCGAACAACGAGGCCGATCCTCAAGCGATCCTGCTCGATGGAAGAAATGACGCATACATTCTGGCTTATACCGGAGGCGGCTTGTTCAGCACAGTGAACGGAATCGAAAGCTTCAGCGGCGGAAATGACCTATTGCTCGTCGAGCTTGATCCGGCGGCCAGCACCCAACTGTTTGCCACATACTTGGGTGGTAGCGGAAATGATCAGCCTGCGCCCGCGGGGATGGTCCTCGATGCCGGCGGCAATCTTTATATAACCGGCACCACGGATTCCACTGACTTTCCTGTCACGCAGCATGCGTTCCAGAGTGGACTAGGCGGTAAGACGGATGGGTTCATACTCAAGATTGCCCCCGATTTTTTGGCAGCCGTTACCTTCGGTCCCTCGTCCTTGCAGTATGCCAGTCAGATGATTGGCACTAGCAGCCAGCCCCAGACTGTGGTTGTGCGGAACATCGGTAGCGCACCGCTTTCGATCTCGTCGATCACCACAACCGGCGATTTTTCCGAAACCGATAACTGCGAACCTGGTTTATCGGCAGGCGGGAGCTGCACTCTTTCCATTACGTTCACTCCGAATGCGGCAGGATCTCGTAGTGGAACCATCGTCATTGCGGATGACGCCGCTGGTTCACCCCACAGTATCAGCTTGAGCGGCAGCGCAATCGGCCCCGTTGTGAATTTGAGTCCTGCCGCTTTAAGTTTCCCCACCACCCCGGTAGGAACCGTCACGGCCTCGCAGACTCTGTCGTTGGCGAACACGGGCAACATGGTACTGACGATCAGCAGTATTCAAGTCTCAGGAGATTATGGGCAGACCGATAATTGCCCGGCCAATCTGCCCGCTGCGTCTTCATGCTTGATCAACGTGTCATTTACTCCCTCCGTAGCTGGAGTGCGCACTGGCGCAGTGACGATCCGTAGCAGCGCGGCGGGCAGTCCGCAGACTGTCGGCTTGAGTGGAAGTGGATCGGATTTTCGGATTACCAGTTCGAGCAACAGTGCTACCGTCAAGGCCGGGACAACCGCGTCTTATTCGGTGAAGGTAGCTTCCATCGGGGGAACTTTTTCCAATGCGGTGAAATTGAGCTGCAGCGGAGCTCCTGCACAAACAACCTGCAGCCTCTCCACTACTTCTGTGACCCCTGGCTCCAACTCGGCAGCAGTCACAGTCACGGTCAATACGACGGCGAACTCTGCCGCATTAGCGATGTCCGATTCGAAAGAGAGTCATCCGTTTTACGCCCTGTGGACGCAGCTTCCAGGGTTCGGCCTGGTTGGACTCACAGTGATCGCCACCCATCGCCGTGCGAAGAAATTCGCACTACTGATCTCGCTGTTCCTGCTGGCTGGGGCCCTGCTGTTCATGTCGGCCTGCGCCGGCGGGACCGGTATCGCTCCTCAGCACCAGGGAACTACAGCAGGGACGTACACCATAACCGTGACCGGAACTTCTGGATCTTTACAACATTCTGTACCACTGACGTTGACAGTGCAGTAATTGGCAGCGCGATAGATGCCTAGTTGCAGGCCATCATATTCTGTGTCACGCCCTGCAGACTGATGATCGAATTCACAACCAGCGGCGCGCTCCAGAACTTGCTGTGGTGCTTGCGTAAGTAGTAGGCAGCGAGCACAGAGCCAACGCTTTTGGCCGAAGCGACGGCGTAGGCCCGGCCAACGGTCGGATGGGTTCCGTACAGGTAGGCGGATTGAACTTCCATGTTGCAAACGCCTTTCTTCCCGGCGAGCCAGTTCTGCCGGGCAAATAACGTAGTGTAGGAGTCTGCGAACGTGCTGCTAGTCGAAATCAAGGCCAGCCCTAAGAAAGTGGCATCCAGGGGTCTTTTGTTCTCGAAGACCTTCGGGGCCGGAGTTGGCGGTGCCGTTTCAACCAAGAAAGCATCGGCTGCTTCCACGGCGCTGGGTGCGTCCGGTAATTCCTTCGCTGCCGAGATCCCGGTGAGGACGACAACAGCCAACGCTGAAAGTAAGAATGATTTCATGAGTGCTTCTCCATTGATCGGTATCGACTGTGAACGACCGTGCTTCCGTTTTGCGTTTGCTCCGGTCTGTTTCGATTCCGTCATGAGTCGAGATTACGTTGGTACGTGTACCGCCGCAATGGCGAGACCGTAATAGAAGGTGGTAACCGATGGTAACCAACGGTTGGTGCCAAAGGGTGCCACTACCATCAGGGGTGCGAAAATGACGTTCAAGAACGTATTGCAAGCGGAACTTGAAGGGTTAAAACGCTGTGAGTGATAAATCTCAAGCCAGGCTCAGCAACAATCGGACGCTCTCCCCGACCCGAGAAGTAGATACTCGCGAGTGGTGGCTTTGGGGCCTGGCGGTGGCAGTAACCCTGGTTCTGACGTTCGGCATCCTGTCTTTGACGTTTCCGGGTCTTCATTGGGCCACCGATGAGGTTCATTCCCAAACGCTGAAGGAGTGGGTGCGCGGGCTGGCTGCACTTGTGCTCCTGTTCGATGTCTATACGGTTTATCAACATCTACAACTGCAGCGTATCCGCCGCCGTCTCGCTGAGCAGGAACGGCTCTTTCATCTGATTACCGAGAATGCGGCGGACATGATTGCCGTTGTCGACCCCCATGGCCGCCGTCTTTACAACAGTCCGGCGTACCAAAAAATACTCGGGTATACACCGGACGAATTAGCCTCCACGTCATCGATGGAGCAGGTTCATCCCGACGATCAGGCGCGGGTGCAGGAGGCGGCCAAGAAAGCTCACCTGACGGGTCGCGGAGATCGTCTCGAGTACCGAATCCGCCACAAAGATGGCACATGGCGTGTTCTCGAATCCACGGCGAGCAGGATTCCTGGCCTTGATGGCGAGACCCAGGGACTGGTTATAGTCAACCGCGACATTACCGAGCGGAAGCATGCCGAAGCTCTACTGGAACATCGTGCTTTCTACGATGGACTAACCAATCTACCCAATCAGGCCCTCTTTCTCGATCGCCTGCAGCGGGCGATCGGAGTTTCCGGACGACACCGGGATTTTCGGTTCGCGGTTTTATTCATCGACATCGATCAATTCAAAGTAGTGAACGATAGCCTGGGGCGCACGTTAGGCGACGAACTTCTTATCCAGATAGCTCGTCGACTGACGGCATGCCTCCGCGGCTCGGACACTATTTCACGAGAACCGAACAGAAACGCCGCGTGTCCGCCGGGTGACCATACGCTGGCGCGGCCCGGGGGCGACGAATTTCTCGTGCTTGCCGCCGAGCTTCGTGATCCCAGTGATGCCATTCGCGTCGCTGAGCGCATTCAGGAGCGCTTGTCCCTCCCCTTCGCTGTGAACGGTCAAGAGATTGTGATCACGGCAAGTATCGGCATCGTTTGCAGTGGCGTAGGACCGACCAGTGCTGAGGATGTTCTCCGCGATGCTGAAATTGCAACGCATCGTGCAAAGCGTGTCGGGAAAGGCGGCTGCGAAGTGTTTGACAGCGCGATGCAGGCCGACGCCGTCAAACGGCTACAACTCGAAACCGATTTGCGGAAAGGCCTGGAGCGTAACGAGTTCCTCGTGTACTACCAGCCTCTGGTGTCATTGCGGGATCGTCGGATTATCGGATTCGAGGCGCTGTCTCGCTGGAAGCGACCACAGGGTATTGTCTCTCCAGCAGAGTTCATCGCGGTCGCGGACGAGACGGGTCTTATCCTACCTCTGAACCGCCGATTGCTTTTTGAGGCTT
The DNA here is from genome assembly GCA_035568275.1 of Candidatus Sulfotelmatobacter sp. Classification (GTDB taxonomy): domain Bacteria; phylum Acidobacteriota; class Terriglobia; order Terriglobales; family Acidobacteriaceae; genus Sulfotelmatobacter. Next base: position 11,716 of record DATMOO010000378.1, on the reverse strand, counting down.
GCCAACAACTTCGCCACTGGCAGGAACTCTTCCCGTCGGACCCGCCGCTTGCCATCAACGTGAATGTCACAGCCAAGCAGTTCGCGCAACCGGACCTCGCTGCCCAGATCCGCGAAGTCCTTCAGCAAACCGGGATCAATCCTCGCTGCGTTGACCTTGAGATCACAGAGAACATTGCGATGGGCGATGCCGCCAGATCTGACGTCGTCCTCTCGGAATTGAAGGCCCTGGGGGTTGGTCTGAGCATCGACGATTTCGGCACTGGCTACTCATCGCTTTCTCGTCTCCAGCGTTTTCCTGTCGATACTTTGAAGATCGACCGCAGCTTCATTTCCGGTATAGCCTTAGATCCGGAGACCCTCGAGATCGTTCGCATCATTATCATGCTGGCTCACAACCTTGGCCTAAGGGTAGTTGCCGAGGGTATAGAAAACGAACAACAGAGAGAAAAGCTGCAGCATTTTGATTGCGAAGTGGGCCAGGGATTCTTGTTTCACAGACCGGAGCCAGCACCCACAATCGAAGAACTCCTCAAACATCAACATGCAGGTATGGGTCGAAGGCTTATTAAGTCCGGTGCGGGAATTTTGTAACTTTGACGCGACAGGCCAGAACTCAGCTATGGCAACCTGTTGACCCTTAAGCACGTCTTCCAACCGTGGTCGGAGGACCGTCTGCAACCCAGACACCTTTGTAGACATTTGAAACAATGCCTGAGGCATGCTCGGAGCTTCCCAGCCCGCGATGCAAGTTACCGAACGCGGCTCTAAACTAGAGTTTATTAATCTAACGTTTTGGAGCATAACGTTTTGGAGCAGTTGACTCTTAGCCTTTTTTATCGATAGGCTGCGCACGGCACAATCATCGCGGCCAAGCGATTCATTGTCGTAAACGCGGGAGAGGGCATTGAGTATCGTTGTCTCGAGGTGCGTCGCTGGTCGTGCAGCCGGCTCATTTCTTCATCCAGATGTCAGGTTTGCTGGATCTGTTTTTGCGACAACAATACTTACGGTGGATTGGTCAGCTTACCGCAGGCTTAGAGTACAGCCAGAGTGAACCCAGGGTGCTCTGCCCTCCCCGGTCTGAAATCAGCGATGTTGGCCTTTCGAGCGCGATTTTTCGCCGCTATGTCAATCGCCTTCGTGGGTTGGCGATCTCCATTTAATCGCAAAGTCCGGTTTTTCGGAGAAAAGTTACGCGAGCGGCAGGGGGCAACCCCGGTGGTACCGGGCGGGATAGGTGAATTTTTCCCCGATAGATGCTACCCCCTCAATCAGCGAATGCGAGAAGGAAAAGAGATGGTTTCAGAGCCCCCGTGTAAGGTGCTGGCATGGAGAGTGTAGATCTTGATTTGGGGCGTCTTTGAGGTACGTCACTGTCTGGAATCAAGACACTGAGAGATCCGCCCGCAATGACCGAGTGTGAGAGTACCTCCTGCTGAGTTCCAACAAGTCGCAAACAAACGGTTTAGAAGATCCTTAATCCTTCCGAAATTGGTGCAGGAAGTGCTGAAGTAAGTTTTGGGGTAAAAACATGTCCACAGGGGCAAAACCAGGTTGGGCCAAAGGTGTTCGCAAGGGACCGCGCATCCCTGGCTGTAAACCCGTCACGGTCTCGGGTAAAGACGTCTTCGGAAATCCCTTCTCGCAAAACACTTTCACTCTTGAGATTGCTGCCTTTGGCGCACGACTACGTGGCCTGCCCCCGTTGGCTGTGGATGCGATTCTTCTATTGGATCACGGAGGACAGCAAGCGCGCTATCGGGTCGTTTGGCTGGGAGCTAGCGATAGTCAATACGAGGGACACGTTGGTCTGGAGTGCCTCGATAAGGACAAATTCATTTTTGGTATCCAACCATCTGGTCCCGCTCAGTTCTACGACGAGTACAAACGCGTTGAGGCTGAACTACACCGCAGTCAAGATCGGTATCGGAGCGTTGTCGAGAATAGCCTGGGTCTGATCTGCACCCACAACATGTCCGGTATTTTGCTATCCGTCAACCCGGCGGCTGCACGAGCGCTCGGTTTTGAACCCGACGGATGGGTTGGCAAGACCCTGGCTGAGTTCTTAGCGCCTTCCGTACGTCATACCTTTCCGCAGTATCTCGAACGGATGCAATCGTGCCATCAAGACTCCGGCTACGTGCGTGTGATAGCTCGGGACAAGAAAGTGCGGGTGTGGCTATACCGGAACCTGATGGTAAGTGAAAATGGCAATCCGCCATACGTTATCGGCCATGCCCTCGACGTGACGGAGCAAACGAGGGCCGAACGCGAACTTCAATTCACAACGGCCAGGTTGCAAAAGGCACTGGACGAAGTGAAGACCTTGAAGGGACTTCTTCCTATCTGTGCCTGGTGCAAGAAGATTCGCGCCGAAGATGGAGATTGGGCTGACTTGGAGTCTTATGTTACGAAGCATTCTGAAGCCAGCTTCAGCCATGGCATTTGCCCTGATTGCTTGTCCAAGCAGAGGACCACCATAACCTGAATTGGGTGGTGCGCCAGAAATCTGTTTTGCAGGCCAACGAACATCCAACGTCGCTTGTTTAGCTACGGCATCATGGCCAACTCCAACAAGGGCAAGAAGACTTTCATGCTTCCGAGGAAAGGCCTTGGCTTTGGGGCGACTATGTTGGTGCTCCGTTGAACACGCGAAGGTACTGGGCGGCGGGAAAACCACATTGCAGCGGTCATGGTGCCCTACTCAAGAGGGACATCGACCTAATCAGAAACAACCTTAAAGGGAAATTCTCAGGAAAAATCCTCGCACATAAATCAACCCTGAATCATGCCGGCCTCTTTGCACTGGACGGTGACCTGCGGCTGCCCAAAGAACTCTTCAAGGCTTCGCGAGTCATTGCCTGGATAGGAAGGCGATGAATGCTCAGGTGGTGGAGAGGTTGACCCTGGAGAATGACCTCCGACTGGCGCTGAACAAACAAGAACTATTCTTGGTGTACCAGCCACAGATGGATGTTAGCACTGAAAGGATCACCGGACTGGAGGCGCTTCTTCGTTGGCAGCACCCGGAACTTGGCCTTGTGCCGCCTGATAAGTTCATACGAATTGCCGAGAACTGCGGTCTGATTTTGCCTATTGGCGAATGGGTGCTCAGGACTGCATGTTCTCAAGCCCGAAAATGGCAAGACGAAGGTCTACCTGCGGTGACAATCGCGGTAAATGTATCGGCGGTCCAGTTTCGTCAGGAGGGGTTCGGCGAACTGGTTAGAAAGGTGCTCCGCGAGACTGGCCGTCGTCACTCGTCGGCGAAACTGCCTCGATCTTCGTGCGTAAGGCGATGGTTTATTCTGGAATTTGCGGTTGCAGCTAGCGACGATAATTCGACTGCCGCTGTTCCGCTGACGCAGGGCTGCAATGCTGTTCCGAATCGAGAGAATGAATTAGGCTGGCGTCTCAGTTCACCGTCACCGCGCCGCAGCACCGCATGTATTTCTTGCCGGAACCGCAGGGACACGGATTCCTCCGCCCGCCCTTGGGGGCGTTGCTGCAGGGCCGAATATCACTTCGCCCAAGCCAGACCATCCGCATCGGGCCCGGCTTCGATCAGCTTCACACTCCAGTCGTTGATCCGGATAGAAGCAATCTGGTGGCTCGCGGAGCACGAAACGTAAGCCACCAAACCATCTGGTCGTACCAGCACCTCCTGAGGGGAAGGCGGCACTTTAATCGTCCGCACTACCCGCATGGTCGCCACATCGACCACTGCAACTTCACTCGTGCTCGGAATTGCAACTAGCAGCCATTTCCCATCCGGCGTGGGGGCGGTCCCGTAACCCGTGCCGGGCAGTGTGATCCAGCGATCAACCTTATTCGTTGCGGTATCGATTACTGACAGCCGAGGCTTCTCAGTGTCCGAGGTAAATGCCCAGTGCCCGTCAGGAGAAAGCGAAATGCGCTGCACATGTCCGGCGACGGGAATTACCGTGAGGGTTTTTCGTCCTGCGAGGTCGAGCACGGATACTGTTCCCGGACCCACATTTGCAGTGTAGCCCCTGCTCCCATCCGGGCTGATCGCCAGCATGTGAGATTCTGCTTGCCCGGTCGGAACGCTCCCGAGAATTTTTAGGGAGTGGGGATCGATGATCGCTACGGATTTGTCTAGCTCGGTGGTTACATACAGCAGACCGTCTTTGGGACCGAACACAGCGCAATGGGGCCTGACACCGTGTCCAAAATCAACCGTGCGGATCAGCTTGTGCTCGCCGAGATCGATCACAGCGATTGTGCTTCCGTCCGTGCCGGGCATACCGACTCCAGAGTTGCCATAGATGGGCACGAATGCTTTCTTGCCATCGGGAGAGGCGACAACTTCATGTCCAGTAACACCTCCCTCCACGATGGTCGCAATCTGCCGCCCGCTATCCGTGTCAACGAGGCCAAGAGTCTGGTCGCCTTTGTTGGCGACTAGCAGCAAGCCAGCCGATGAGAATGAAGGAGCGGCGGAAAGCGGCGTCAAAAATCCTGCGAAAATGAATGTCATAGCAAGAATCCAAGTCATGGTGATTCCCCTCGGACTTTCTCACGCCATACTATCGCACTTTGGGTTGGCACAATTCACCGTCGCCCCGCCGCCCGCATTTCTTGTACAGTGTCGCTCAGATTCGTCCATTCCGATTGTGACCATGAGCACAGAATCGCCGGGGTGAAACTGCTACCGTCGTGCTGCAATCCATGGCCTTTCTTCCCCCAGAAGGAAGACTGATGTTGGACCACGAACTTAAAAGCAAAGCCCTCAAAAAGCTCACAACTGACCGTTGCGAACTGGAAGATGCGTTGAACCTTTCAATCCCGGCCGCACGATATGATCCTATGGTCATTCCCGAGCCTCTATGCAAGAAGCTGTTAGCCATGATTGTTGATCTTAAGTCTGTGCTGCGGCAGATCGAAGGTTCGCAGGAGGGTGATTGGTTGTGAAGGCGCACCGAAGGCATGGGGCTGCGTGCGTTGCTCCAGCAAAAAAGCCCCGGACTCCGGGGCTTCATTGTTAGCGGATTGTGCTGCGGCAAAAGGGGGAAAGCTTGACGTTGTCTAGATCACTTATAGGTGCTTAGTTTTCAGTGATTGCGCTCACACCTTGTGGATTTCGCCGAGTAAGGCTGCTGAAGCAGATGCGACCAGTGGGTACGACCCCGAACAAGGTCGAGGAGTGAAACTGAGAGTCAGGCCTCGGGCCATCGTTTACAGTTCCCAACAAACAAGCTGGCGCGGGCGTCTGCCTGCAAGTTGTGCGTATGCATAGGCATGGTGCTGATCAGGAAGATAGGATGACCGTGATCCTGCACCCCGTAAGGCGTTACAGACCAAAATGGGCCCAGTGGTTAGCCGTGTCGCGCATCGCGCTGTTCAAATTGGCGCGATCCGGTCGCATCCCCTCGTTCAGGATTGCCACTTGTGTCAGGTTCGATCCGCGAGCCGTGGCGAACTGGTTGCGATAGGTGTAGCTCAAGGCACCGCGGGTGGAAAATGCCGCTTTACAACGGCCCATCAAGCACCATTCTTCTTGTTCGAATTGCGGACACCAGCATTGGTCAGGTGGCGAGACTTCCTTCAAGTCGCTGTATCTGAAACGCCCCTAAGGCAGCGTCTCAACCCCCAGCTCTTCGCTCGGGGGCGCTTCAGATACAGCACTAAGGCTTGTGGCCCGGAATCACTTCCGTTTGTCGGTCACTCGACCGCAATTCGATCAATTGCCTGGTCGTCAGGAAGCGCTGCCTCGACTGGAAACCGATGTTGTAGACCCGGTTCTAGGTTGCTGCCGGCAACCAGTGGTAGCATAATTGGCTGCGCAGCTTCTTACTCACTCCTCACAGCCGCCATCGGGTCTATTTTGGTAGCTCGGAGGGCGGGAAGGTAGCAGGCCATCAGCACCACTATCGTGAGCATTGCTACTCCACTGGCAAATATTCCCGGATCATAGGCGCCTACCTCAAACAGCATGCTCCGCATAAAGCGCACAAGTATGAATGCGGCCAGGAGCCCAGCACCGCCACCCAGCATGGCCCACTTGACCCCCTGACCGAGGAACAATCTCAGAATTTGTGCTCGCGGCGCGCCCAGTGCCATTCGCACGCCGATCTCATGTTTGCTCTGTTCAACGGTGTACGCCAGAACTCCATAGACTCCAACTGCCGCCAGCAGGAGTGCCAGGCCCGCAAATACGGACAGCAGGAGCGCCGGAAAACGGGTCTGGGAGACGGAAGCCGAGACGATCTGGTCTAATGTTTGAACTTTGTAGATCGGCAAGTCCGGATCTAGATTCTTGAGCTCGCCGCGAATTGCCCCCACGGTCTGTTGCGGCCCTCCGGCGGTCCGGACAATGAGAGTCATCGAGCGGAAGTCAGCCCATAAACCCGACGGTTGATCAGTGTGCAGGAAATACACTTCCGGCTTGGTGGCTACGTTGGAACCGTGATTCTTGATATCGGTCACTACCCCGATTACCGAAAGCCAGGGAGCGTCCGACCTAAACCTTATTCGCTTGCCAATGGGATTTTCCCCGGGCCAGACCTTGCGGGCTAGCGTTTGATTAACCATCACCGACATAGGAGCAGGCCTTGTATCCGCCTCGCTCAAAAATCGCCCCCGGACCAGCGGGATTCCCATCGCGCGAAAGTAATCGGGACTGATGATCTGCGAATCAGCAACGTTGATATCTGTCCCGGCCGGGCGACCTTCGACTTCAAGGGAGGAGTTTGCGGAGGTGTTACTCAACGGCAACTGGTTCACGATTGCGACTGCTTCCACGCCGGGCAAGCTCCTCACTTGTTCCTGCAACTGCTGATAGAAGGTGGCAGTTCGACCCAACGAGTAACGAGCTTGGGGTAGAGACAGCCGCATCGTGACTACGTTTTTCGGGTCGAAACCAAGGGTGACGCCGAGCAGACGCACCAAACTTCCGATCATGAGCCCGGCCCCGGCGAGCAACACGAGAGAGAACGCAATCTCGGAGATCACCAAGAGACTACGATGCCGGGTGCCACGACGGCTTCCCCCCGAATTCCGGCCGCTTGTTTTGAGTGTGTCGTTGAAGTCGGAGTGCGAGGCTTTCAGGGCGGGCACAAGGCCAAACAGCAGTCCGGTGAACAAACAAAGAATGGCCGCGAAGGCCAGAACCCGCAGGTTGAGCGCGACTCCTCCGAACTGTGCGACGTTCACAGAGTCTCCGAAGGGCAGGATCTTTAAGCAGAAGAATGCCAGCAGCAGCCCCGCGATCCCGCTGGCCAAAAACAGGAGAAGGTTTTCGATCAGTACCTGACGGATGATGCGCCAGCGGCTAGCGCCCAGGGCTGTTCTGGTCGCAATTTCCTTCTTGCGGTCTTCTGCCTTGGCTAACAGCAGATTGGACACGTTGGTGCAGGCGATCAGAAGCATGAAACATACGGCGGCCATTAAGACTAACAACGTAGTCCGCACGCTTCCTGTCATCTGCTCCCGTAGTGGGATGAGCGCGACACCAATTCCTGCAGCTCCGTTGTAATAGGACGGATACTTTTCCTCGATGCGCACAAGAATTGTCTTCATTTCGGCTCTCGCCTGGTCGAGAGTCGCTTGCTTCAGGTCTCCCACGAGGTTCAAATAGTGGTTTCCCAGATTTGAACTGGCAGGCGAAATAGCCAGTGGTTGCCATACATCGACATCCTCACTTGGAAACTTGAAGTCGCGGGGCATGACTCCGACAACCACAGAGCTATCACCATTCAGCAGAACTGATGAGCCGACAATTTCCGGATTGGAGCCAAACCGGTTCTGCCATAGCTTGTAGCTCAGAACGACCACCTGAGTGTGGCCGGCCTGCTGCTCTTGGGTAGAGAAAACCCGGCCAAGAAAGGGCTCCGTGCCCAACACCGAGAAGAACTCGGAAGTGCCCCAGCTCGCCACAAGCCGCAAGGGATCTCCTGTCCCGGTAAGAGTCACTGTACCGAGTGAAAATCCCGCCACGTGGGCGAAGCTCTGACTCTGCTGATACTCAAGGAACTCCGGTTCTGACAGGGGAATCTCGTTCATCCCTCGGGGGGAGAACGTATTCCAAATCCTTACGATTTGCTCGGAGTTCGGATACGGCAGTGGGCGCAAAAGCAGGGAGTCCACGACACTGAAAACGGCTGTAGTCGCGCCGATGCCAAGCGCAAGAGTTGTTATTACTGCGGTCGTAAAGATTGGGTTGCGTCCAAGCCAACGGAGCGCATAGCGAACATCCTGCACCACAGCCTCCAGCAGCCGTCCGGGGCGCTGCTCATAGCACTGTTCGCGTGTGCGTTCGACACCTCCGAAAGCGATCCCCGCCTGCCGACGTGCTTCTTCTGGGCTCATCCCCGCTGCGATATTCGTCTGAGTGGACTGCTCGAGGTGAAACTGCAATTCATCATCAAGATCGACCGGTCGCTTGCGCGATAGGAAGAAGCGCAGGCGAGTCAAGAATTCACGCAGCATGCGGATACCTTCTAAATTTGCTCCAGAACCAATCTGATCGCGGTGTTCAGTCGGTCCCAGTTCGAGAGTTCAGCTTCCAACTGCTTTTTCCCCGCGCGGGTCAGCGAATAGAATTTCGCCCGGCGGTTGTTTTCAGAGCTAGCCCACTCCGCCTTAATCCATCCCTTGTATTCGAGGCGGTGCAGGGCCGGGTACAGAGAGCCCTGCCCGATCTGCAGCGCATCTTTGGAGACCTGCTGAATTCGGTTGGCAATGCCCCATCCGTGCATCGGTTCAAGCGCAAGCGTCTTCAAAATCAGCAAATCCAGCGTTCCTTGTAACAGGTCGGTTGATGGTGGCATGCTCTTTCCCTTCCCTCGACACTCGACAAGAGGTTTACACCTTACTCCTGTCGAATGTCAAGGGGGCGGTTGGGGCGGTTGCTCTATGCGAAGGTGAAACACGAAATCAACAACTGCAGGAGTCGTGCTGGTCGGCTCATTGAGGAACCTTTCGGCGCGGGAAGATCTTTTGACGACATGTCGAAGGTGAGCATGAAGCCATTCGTTCCCCTGAATTCGTACGCTTTGGGTCCCTCCTTGTATGCCTCCAATTCATTGGGCATCATCACCAGCGCCGAGTCGAACGTTGTAGTTTTCCACAGCTTCCCCATAAAATCCTTAGGCATATACTTCGCCGGGCGTACAATTTGCGCCTAGGAGAACCTCCCCCATGAAAACGACAGGCGAAGTCCTGCTCGCGGCGTTAGCATTGGCCGCAATCTACTGCGCAGTTCCAAAGAACGCTTCCCAGACCGGTGCCGCTACGATACGGGCAGAACAAGTGGTGTTGGTGGCGGACGGCAGCGATCCGATGCCGTTGTGCCGCGGAAAAGTTTGCAAGTAACAAACGTGAACTGAAAGTCAGCGACTGAGCGGCCTCGACAAAGAACTTGCGGGGATGCTTGGGGAGAAGTATGCTTCTGACCTCTGGGGGAGGGTGGAAGCAATGAAGGGCATCCTGATGTATGCGAGCTGGGTTGCGGGTCCGATGCTGCAGATTGGGCTTCTTCTCTTCATGTTCCGGCGCAAATGGCACGGAGTTTTTCCACGATTCTTCTCCTACATCATTTTTCAGATCGTGAAGTCGGGGATTTTGTTTGTTGTATATCGCTACTCTCCGGACAATTACTTCGATGCATACTGGGCGGGCAATGCGATTAGCGTGCTGTTAGGTGTCGCCGTGATGGACGAAATTTTGCAGCACCTCCTGAAACAATATGGAGGAATTCAGAAGTTGGCATCCGTCATCTTCAGGTGGGCCTGTGGGCTGCTTATCTTGCTCTCCATCGTGAATGCCTTCTCGACGCAGCAGGCTAGTGCCGACCGTGTCGTGTCAGCGGTGCTGGCGTTCGATCGCAGTGAGCGCGTCATGCAATGTGGGCTCTGCATACTCTTGATGATTCTTTGCCGGTTTCTCAGAAATTGCTGGCGGCAGCCCGTATTCGGAATTGCGCTAGGATTCGGAATCTTTGCATGCATCGAGATGGTGCTGGTCAGCGTTGTGATGTATTTCGGTGATGGTCCGGCTGCGATTGTCAGTCTAACAAAAAGTTCAGCATACAATGCCGTTACTGTACTCTGGATTGTGTATCTGAGGCGTCCAAACGAATCGACATTGGGGATTGAGCAGGCTGAGCAGCTCAGTGCACTGAATATGGTGTTGGTCGGGTCGACTGAAGCCGGGGACCCTAGATTTATTTCGATGGTGGAGCAAATGGTGGACCGCGTATTGTCCCGGCACTCGTGGCCCAGACCGGTTGTGCAGGGATCTCAAATTGTAGGCAGTAAACCGCAACCAGAAGAGCGTAACTAAAGCATCGCCGACAGCTGTTGATGAGACCCACGGAAAAGCGACCGGATGTTCATCCGAAATGGCCTTCGGAAGAGGCCCAAATCATTACCTTCTCGTCACGCGGTGGTTCGGCAACCGGCGTCGTGAAAGAGGTGAGATGGGGACTCGTGTGGCGAGATTTCATTCTTGAGGATGGGCGTGTTATACCCGAGCACAAGATTCTGGGTGAGCATGAATCGCCAGTCTGGCGCAAGCCACAGGACATTAGCCAGGACGAAAGGGAGGCTTGCGAACGACGGCTCGCTTCGATGGCCGACGCCGGGTTGGATCCTCGCGATGAGGAACAATCCTTCCGTGCCGAACTGAATCAGTATCTGGCGTATACCTATCTCAGGTTCAAAGGAGGCTCGGCATAATCCGCCCGATCCTAGGGAACATGAAAATTCGCGCGATCCCAAGGAAGGTCAGAGAGGAAGCGGAGCGCTATATCATGGGCAAAACTTATCAATCTGGGAAACAACAGGTTTGGAGCCTACTTTCGGAAGCCGGACTCGTAGACATACCCACCGATGAGTTTTCAGAGCGTGTCAAAGAAGCTAAAAAGGCTGTCATGGACCGCCTCGGTGAATTGCTCGAGTCAACGAACGACATTGAGGAACGCGACTCCGCTGCATACTCCTTGGCCACGTTAAAGAAGCTAGAGACTGCGCTCCAGCGAAAAGGAACCCCTCGAACAGCCGATTGAGGCATCGCCGATAGGAAACTATAGGCCTCTTCTTGGAATAGGCGGGCACCGAGTCTTGTTTCTCTGACGAATTCCCTTTTGTCGCCATGAATTCCCTCGATTGTTGGCTAGGTGGAAGCTGGGGTCCGGATTTCGAAACCAAGTCTTTTCGGAAAGCGCAGAATCCGCCATTTTCGACACTGCAAAATAAATGGGTTCTGGCAAAGCCACCAGAGGGGTTTTTGGAACCACCGGGGGGTTTTGAGTTCTCATGGGCCTGCGGCCCACCTATTGACATGAAAATGGGGTTGAGTTGTGCGTGTACGCTGATGGAGCGTGGAGGGCGAAGGTCTGTTTGCACTCTGGATGAAGTGAGGCCGTTTTTGAGTTTGATCGGGAACGCGCGTTTTAAACCAATCTGTGTCGCGCCACTCCGGCCTGGACGGGGGTGGTAGCACGTGACGGTGTGTAATCTTTTTCGCGTGCGTTCTGCCGCTTGCGCGCCAGGAGGAAGTGCGGATCAAGCTGTCGATTGTCGTCAGCAATCTACTGCGTGCCAGCGGATTGCGCATTCTGCATGCTCTAGCCAGGAAATTCCAACTGATTAATCGATGCGGATAATGAACAATTCACCCACCTAGTGGAGCGCACTCGTGTTAACACCATGTGAATTCGGCGCTCGGAGCGGGGGTGAGCGGCTGCAGTG
>DATMOO010000377.1:0-4128 GCA_035568275.1 Candidatus Sulfotelmatobacter sp. | reverse complement strand
CCAGTTCGCGCAAGCACTTCGGGCCTCGACCACGCATCGCTACGATTATCTGCACACTTATGTCGGCGATCTCGAAAGCGTTATCGATATGGGGGCGATCCGCGATTCCAAGATCGCTCTTGGTGTCGATCCGCTCGGAGGCGCGGGCATTGATTATTGGCCGCTGATTGGCGAGCGGTACGGGCTCAATCTGACGATTGTGAACGAATCGGTCGATCCAACATTTCGATTCATGACCGTGGATTGGGACGGCAAAATTCGCATGGATCCCTCGTCGCCGTATGCCATGCGAAGATTGATTGGACTGAAAGACAAATTCGATATCGCGTTTGCCAGTGATACTGACCACGACCTGCACGGTATCGTGACCAGGGGAAGCGGCTTGTTGCCTCCTAACCACTATCTCGCCGCATGCATCCATTACCTGTTTTCGAATCGGCGCGATTGGAAGAAAGATGTCGCTGTCGGGAAGACGGTAGTGAGCAGCAGCATGATCGATCGCGTCTGCAAACGACTGCAACGCCAGCTTTACGAAGTTCCCGTTGGTTTCAAATGGTTTGTCGAAGGCCTTCTCAGCGGCCGGCTTGGCTTTGCGGGCGAAGAGAGCGCGGGTGCGTCATTTCTGCGCCGGGACGGCGGAGTCTGGGCCACGGACAAAGATGGAATTATCCCTTGCCTTCTGGCCGCGGAGATCACTGCGCGCGCGGGAAAGGATCCGGGCGAAATCTATCGCGGACTCACCAGAGATTTGGGAGACCCAGTGTACGAACGGATGGACGCTCCAGCCACGCCTGAACAGAAGGCAGTCCTCGAAAAATTGTCCCCATCCGATATCCGCGTTAATGAGGTTGCGGGCGAGAAGGTCCAGCAGATTCTCACCGTAGCTCCTGGAGACGGCAACCCGATCGGCGGAATTAAGGTGATCGCTGAGAATGGCTGGTTTGCAGCGCGCCCCTCGGGTACAGAAGAGATTTACAAGATTTACGCTGAGAGCTTCCTGGGGCAAGACCATCTGCGACGGATCGAAGAGGAAGCCCAGACAATCGTTTCGGAGACGCTCGAACGGAGCGCCCGAGCAGCGGCTGGCAACTGAGCCGCAGTGAGGAGACAGCTATGAGCAGTTCTGCGCACCGTACTCCTTCTGCTCCAGCTATTTCGGACGCTCTCACCGACTTGGCTTTAGACCTTAGATGGTCTTTCAACCACTCGGCGGATCAGCTCTGGGAACGACTCGACCCGGAACTCTGGGAGCTGACCCACAACCCATGGGTCGTGTTGCAAACGGTGTCACGGGAGAGACTGCAGGCGGTTACCACGGAGCCAGAGTTTCAAAACCTGCTGGCTGACCTTAATCGCGAACGACAAACGGCTCTGCGCTCCGAAGGCTGGTTTCAACGGACACATCCTCGTTCCGGCCTTACGGGGGTTGCGTATTTCTCCATGGAGTTCATGCTCAGCGAAGCCTTGCCAATCTATTCGGGCGGACTGGGGAACGTTGCCGGCGACCAACTGAAGGCCGCCAGCAACCTCGCGGTGCCGGTCACCGGCATTGGTCTCCTCTATCAGCTCGGATATTTTCGTCAGGAAATCGACGCGACTGGGCACCAGCAGGCTTTGTATCCGTTCAATGACCCTGGTCAATTGCCGATCAGACCCTTGCGCGAGCGGAGCGGCGAATGGCTGCGGCTCTCGCTGGATTTTCCCGGCTCCAGACTCTGGCTACGCACTTGGCAGGTTCAGGTCGGCCGGACGAGGTTGTATCTGTTGGACACCAACGATCCGGCAAACATCCCCGCGCACCGCGGCATTACTAGTGAACTGTACGGCGGCGGACCGGAATTACGCTTGAAGCAGGAGTTGATCCTGGGGATTGGAGGCTGGCGGCTTCTGAATGCGCTGGGCTTGCAGCCGGAAGTCTGTCATTTAAATGAGGGTCACGCCGCGTTTGCAGTGCTTGAGCGAGCCCGGTCGTATATGGCCAGCAATAAGGTATCGTTCGATCCGGCCCTGACGATAACTCGCGCCGGCAATCTTTTCACAACCCATACCCCAGTTGATGCAGGCTTCGACCGTTTTTCTGCTGACCTGATGGAAAAGTACTTCAAGACTTACGCGGAGAAAGAGCTTTCAATCCCTTTCCACGAACTGCTCACTCTCGGACGGCGTGACCCCGGAGATCTGTCCGAGCCGTTTAATATGGCCTACCTCGCGGTCCACGGCAGCGGAGCCGTTAACGGCGTAAGTCAGCTGCATGGTCAAGTCAGCCGACGAATCTTCCAACCGTTGTTTCCGAGATGGCCGGAGATAGAAGTGCCAGTCACTCACGTGACGAATGGCGTGCACACGCCTACCTGGGATTCGGCCGAAGCAGACTCTCTATGGGAGCGCGCCTGCGGAAAGGACCGCTGGCGCGAAAACATGGCAGGCATGGAGGAGTGTCTTCGGAAGGGTGGAGATTCCGATTTCTGGCAGCTGCGGGCAAGTGGACGCAAATCTCTCGTGCAGTATGTTCGCAAACGCTACGCCCGCCAACTGGCTGAGCAGGGATCTTCTACGGAGGATTTGGCGCAAGCCGCCCAAGTGCTGGACAACGATGCGCTGACTCTAGGCTTCGCGCGGCGTTTTGCGACGTACAAGCGTCCCAACCTTCTCTTACGCGATCCGCAGCGGCTCGTGCGGATCCTAACGAATCGAGATAGACCTGTTCAACTTGTGCTCGCGGGGAAGGCACATCCACAAGACCTGGCTGGGCAGGACATGATCCGGCAGTGGGTTGAGTTTTCCCGCCGCCCCGAAGTGCGGTCTCGCGTGATTTTTCTAAGTGACTATGACGTGCTCATGGCAGAGCAGCTGGTACAAGGCGTTGATCTCTGGGTGAACACGCCACGACGGCCTTGGGAAGCCAGTGGCACCAGCGGCATGAAGGTGCTGGTCAACGGCGGACTGAATCTTTCGGAGCTGGATGGCTGGTGGGCAGAAGCGTATTCGCCGGAAGTTGGCTGGGCCCTCGGAGACATGCGGGAACACGGGGATGATCCCGCGTGGGATGAATCAGAAGCAGAAGCTCTGTACGGGCTGCTCGAGCGGGAAGTTGTTCCCGAGTTCTATTTGCGCGATGAGCATGGAATTCCGCGCGGCTGGGTTGCTCGCATGCGGGAAAGCATGGCGCGATTGACCCCACGTTTCTCCACAAACCGTGTGGTTCGCCAGTACACCGAGGAACATTACCTGTCGGCTGCGTCTGCCTTTAAGGATCGTGCCAAGAATCAAGGTGCGCTGGGATTGGACTTGGTCAAGTGGAAGGCGGAAGTCGCGAACCACTGGTCGATGGTGCGGTTTGGCTTCGCAACAGTTGAACAGAAGGACGGGCAATTTCTCTTCGAGGTTCAAGTCTACCTTGACGATGATCTAGATCCTGACGCGGTGAATGTGGAGCTTTATGCGCAAGGGCAGAACGGTAAGACACCAGTACGCCATCCCATGAATCGCGGCGAGCATCTCGTCGGTTCTGTAAACGGGTTCCTGTATACGGCGCGTATTCCGGCAACTCGTGCCGTGGCCGACTACACTCCGCGTGTGATTCCCCAACACACCGGAGCTTTCGTGCCGATGGAAGCTCCGTTCATTTTGTGGCACGACTCGCCTTCGTGGCGATAAGAGGTCTTTGGTGCATTGCGTGCAATCTGAGACAAAGGTGAAAAGATGAAAGCGACCAAACTGCTCCATGACTTGGGCCAGAGCATCTGGCTCGACAACATCACCCGTAGCCTTCTGGATAGCGGCACTCTCAAACGCTACGTCGATGAGCTGTCCGTAACTGGTCTTACCTCTAACCCGACGATCTTTGATCACGCAATCAAGAATAGCGGTGCTTACGATGACTCGATCCGCGAGAAACTGATTAGGGGAAAATCGGGCGAGACATTATTTTTCGAGCTGGCGTTGGATGACATTACCCGGGCGGCTGCGCTATTTCGAACTGTTTACGACCAAACGGATCGTGTGGACGGGTGGGTGTCTTTGGAAGTTTCGCCGTTGCTTGCACATGACACGAACAGTACTCTCGCCGCAGCCAAAGACCTACACACTCGTGCTGGGCAGCCGAACGTTTTCATCAAGATCCCCGGC
>DATMOO010000376.1:0-8321 GCA_035568275.1 Candidatus Sulfotelmatobacter sp. | reverse complement strand
GCTTTAGCGCCGATGCCGAGCAAGCGTGGTTCAGCGCTGGCGGCGGTAGTGGACGACAAGATGTATGTGATCGGGGGCGCTAGCACGATTCCAGGATCAAAGGAAACAGCGGTATTTCCTACGCACCCTCACATGTCGGTGGGAACGGTCGAGGAATATGATCCAGCAGCCAATACTTGGCGCGAGCGAAGTGCGATGCCGACCCCGCGCAACCATGCGGCTATTGGCGTCGTCAACGGGAAAATTTATGTGATCGGCGGGCGGGTCGGGGCGGCGTTCATCGGTCTGGCCTCGGATGTCTCCGTAGTCGAGGAATACGATCCAGCCACCGATCAGTGGAGTGGCCCGCGCTCGCGTATGCCGATCGCGCGCAGTGCAGTTGGCGCGGGTGTCTACGGCGGACGTATTTATGTCGCTGGAGGCGAGTATCAGGATCCTCACATGATGGCCACTTTCCGGGCCGTCGAAGCCTACGATCCCGCAAGCAACACATGGACTGAGATGCCTCCGATGCCAGTTTCGCGTCACGGGCTGGCCGTGGGTGTCATCGGTAATCGCCTGCACGTCGTGAGCGGAGACGTGCAATCGGCCGGCACGGGAGTAGAGGTTTCAACTCCGGAGCACGACGTATTCGAATTTTCCAGCGGGGATAAGTAAGTTTAGATAGATAACGTTAATCGACTCAAGCGAGACACGACCATGACAACGCGAGCAGTACTCGGCAGCGAACAAGGAGTGTCACGAAGGCAGGTGCTGAAAACAGGACTGGCTACCGCAGCGGTCGCCGCAATGGGTGGGAGCACCGCGCTCACCCAGACCCAACCGCCGCGCGCCGTGAGCCCCGACGGCCCGGTGATCGATATTCATGCTCACTATTTCCCGGAAGCCTACCTCGACCTCGTGGCCGGCGAAGGCAAGCGCTTCGACGCGGAATACCACATGACAGACAAGGGGTTTTTTATAAAGACCCCCGCCGGAAGCAATGGGCCACTGCCTGCGAAGTTCATCGACCTGAAGGCACGCATCGCTGACATGGATCAGCAGGGCGTCACGTTGCAGGCGATTTCACTCACTGCCCCAATGTTGTATTGGGGTGACGCCGAGTTATCCACCAAGCTCGCCAAGGCATGGAACGATGCGGCTACCGCCGCGCACCAGGCATATCCCACACGCCTCGTCAGCTTTCTCACGCTTCCGATGCTCTATCCTGACCGTGCCCTCGACGAACTCAACCGGGCCAGCAAGCTGCCCGGCATGCGCGGCGTGTATCTGGGCACCAACATCAGCAGCCACGATCTCGACGACCCTCTGTTCGAACCGGTTCTGGCACGCATTGAAGCTCTCGATTTGCCGATCTTTCTGCATCCTGTGGAGACGATTGGCGGCGATCGCCTGAAACCCTTTTTCCTTTCGAATCTGATCGGCAATCCAGTTGATACGGCAATTGCCGCCTGCCACTTAATTTTTGGCGGTGTGATGGATCGGCATCCGAAACTTCAGATCGGGTTGCCACACGCGGGCGGTGTTCTCCCAATCTTGATTGGCAGGATCGACCAAGGCTGGCGCACGCGCCCGGAGCTAAAGAACCTGCCGCAGGCACCGAGCACGTATCTCACGCGTTTCACTTATGACACGATCACCCACTCGAAAGCGGTTATGGAGTTCGTGATCAAGGAGGTGGGAGCGGAGAGAATCATGCTGGGGAGCGACTATTGCTTCACCATGGGTTATGACCGCCCGGTACAGTTTCTCGAGCAGGTCGATCTCGCGTCTGCACAGCGCAAGATGATTCTGAGTGGGAATGCGGCGCGGCTGCTGAAGCTGTAAGCCTTCTTTCGCAAACAAACACCAAAACCAGGGCCCGGAGACGTAGCAAGCTACGTCTCTACTGCACTGCAAAAACGTTGCTTGCAACGTCTCGGCGGCTCATAGCCCCAACACCCGCTCCGCATTCTGATGGAACACCCGCTCCATGA
The DNA here is from genome assembly GCA_035568275.1 of Candidatus Sulfotelmatobacter sp. Lineage (GTDB taxonomy): Bacteria > Acidobacteriota > Terriglobia > Terriglobales > Acidobacteriaceae > Sulfotelmatobacter. The sequence goes on along the minus strand of DATMOO010000376.1, from coordinate 6,345 downwards.
CCTCGTCGGGATAGCCCAGTTCGCCCCATTCGCGCAGCAGGCGGGCATGCGGAATGCTTGGATAGTCGCTGCCGAACATGATTTTGTCTTTTAACCGTCCCCGAATATCGGCCTTTAACTGCTGTGGAAAGTATTTCGGAGCCCAACCCGACACTTCCCAAAAAACATTGCCTTTGTGCAACGCGACCGCGGTCATCTCGTCAACCCAGGGCCAACCTGGGTGTGCGGCGACAATCGTCAAATTCGGAAAGTCAGCGGCAAGTTCGTCGATCGCCGATGGGTGGGCGTGCCGTAGTCTAGCCCCCATGCCGCCAGGCATCCCGGCTCCCATACCGGTTGTCCCGACGTCAACCAACACGGGCACATTCAATTCGTTAATCACTTCAAACAGCGGGTAGATTCGCCGATCATTCACCGCGAAATGCCCAATGATCGGATGGAAGTGAAACCCCAGCATGTGCAGTTCCTGTATAGCATGCGTAGCTTCACCGATGGCTTGTTGGCCCTTGAACGGGTCAACCGCTGCCCATGCCTGAATGATCCGCTCCGGGTGGCGCTTTTGCATTGCTGATACGAAGTCGTTAGAGCAAGGGGGCGTGCCGACAGTGGTTTCGAGATCCAGCGCCACCAGAATGGCTTCGACGCCAGCATCCGCGAAATCCTTGACCACTTCGTTCTCGTCTTTCGCTGTCCAGGCTCGATTCCAATACCTGGCCAGCGCGTCGACATATGGCTGCTGGCAGGCAATCCACTCTTTGGTATTGGGATAACAATGGACGTCGATGATTCTCATTGGGCGTTCAGTATCACTCGCAACAATAGCTTAGGTGTATAGACCACTTGCTTGCCTTTCCGCGGCCATCTTCTGAGAAATCATTCCAACCAACTTCTTCTTGGAAACCTTGCCAAAAGTTGAGAGTGGGAAGTCGGGCAGAACTTCAAGCCGCTCGGGAAGCTTAAATTTGGCGATCTCTCTTCCCAGCAAAAAGTTCTTCAATTCATCAAAGCTCAAGTGTGCTCCATCGCGCAGCAAGACGCAGGCACACATGCGCTCACCAAGGTCCGGGTCCGGGACGGGAATGCAGGCAACATTCTTCACCGAAGGATGCGACAGAATGAGGTTCTCGATCTCCTCGGCGCTGATCTTTTCTCCGCCCCGGTTGATCAGGTCCTTCTTTCGACCTTCGACTATGTAGTTTCCCGAAGGATGTTGACGCATCAGATCTCCCGACCGGTAAAAGCCGTCACGGGTGAAAACCCAGGCGTTGTACTCAGGCACTCCAAAGTAGCCACGCAGCGTGTACGGGCCGCGGCAGCAGAGTTCGCCCACCTCGCCAACCGGAACGTCATTACCGTCATCGTCGAGAATGCGCACTTCGTCGTCCGGAGAAATTGGACGTCCAACAGTTTCCAGGCATACGTCGTCGGGGTCGTCGAGGCGGACGAACATTAACAGTCCTTCGGACATGCCAAAGTTTTCCTGGACGAATGCGTTCGGAATGAGCTTATTTGCCAGTAGCCGCGTCTCTGGCTGCAGGCTCTGGCCGCCACTTTGAATGATCTTCAGCGAGGACAGGTCATAGTGCGTCAAGGCGGGGTCGTTCAGCAGCCGAATCAGGAGCGCAGGAACAACTTTCAGGTGGGTGACACGATGTTTCTGGATCAACCCACACATGTCTTCCGGCTTGGTGCTGGGACTGATGACAACTTTGCCGCCATTAAACAAACACCCCTGGATGCCAGGACACGCCAGAGGGAGGTTGTGTGCGATCGGCAGCACAACCAGGATCACCGCGTTCTCGTCGATTCCGCAGACGCTCGCGGCAGCCTTGGAATTGTATGCGTAGTCGTTGTGTGTACGCGGAATCAGCTTGGGAATCCCGGTGGTGCCACCGGAAAGCTGAAAGACGGCTGGGTCGGTCGGATCGATACGTATTTCGGAAAACCGCGAAGCACGCAGTGCCGCCGGCTTGGCAATCAGTTCCGAGAGTGAACTGAACCCTTGCCGTGGAGCACCTAGAATGATCGCGTGCTTCAACGCTGGGATTTCCCCGCGGATGCGGTCGACCATTTGAGCATAATCAAAATCGTGGTGGTGATCTGGAATGACACAGGCGATAGCGCCGGAAAGCTCCACAAACTGGCTGATTTCAGCGTAGCGATGGTTCGCCAATGCCGCGATCGGGATACACCCGATCTTCTGCAGGGCAAAGTAAAGAACAACAAATTCGGCGACGTTCGGCAGTTGCACAACTACTCGGTCAAGGGTCCTAAATCCGAGATCCAGAAGATTCAAAGCAAGATTATCGGAAAGGCGATCGAGTTCGGCATATGTGATGGATCGCTCGCGATCGATCAGCGCAACGCGATCCGCGTAACGTTCGAAGACAGCCCTAAATTCTTCCGCCAACGACTTGTCCGTCCAATACCCGCGCTCGCGATACCGGCGAGCAAATTCGGGCGGAAAAGGAACTATGCCTTCCAGCATTTGCCTCTACCTCGTTCTAAGTGGTGGCTGCATAGCCACCGTCGACCACAACCACCTCGCCGTTAACCAGACGATTGCTGGTTATCAGGTTAACAATAACCTCGGCGACGTCTTTCGCAGTTACACAGCGCCGCAGCGGAGTGTTCTTGGCGCGACGAGCCATCAGGTCGTCATACTTGTCCTTGAGCATTCGCGCCATCCAATCCCCTTCCATCCAGCCCGGCGCAACCGCGTTGACGCGAATCTCTGGGCCCAGATTGAGCGCTAATAGTTTGGTAAGGCTCACAACTGCAGCTTTGCTCGCGGCATAAGGCAAGGGCTGTGGACCAGGGCGTAGTCCGACAATACTTGCTGTATTGACGACACTTCCGCCATTTTTTTTCAGCAGGGGCACTGCGGCACGCGTGACTTGAAAGATTCCGCGGACATTAACCGCGAAAACGCGGTCCCATTCCTCGGGTGTCAATGCATCGAAATCCTGCGGCTTGACCTCGGTTGTGGTGCCAGCGTTGTTTACAAGTGCATCCAGGCGTCCGAACTCGTGCTCGACAGCGTCAAGCATCTTGCGCACGGACGGATCGTCACTGACGTCGCAACGCAGTAGCAGAGTCTTTGCCCCTTCGCTTTCTGCAAGCTTGGCGGTCTCGCGCGCCGCTGTTTCGCTACGACTGAAGTTGATGACCACGTCAAAGCTGGCTTGGGCCAATGCCACTGCTGTGGCGCGTCCGATGCCGGTTGCAGCCCCGGTGATCAAGGCGACTCGCCGATTCTGCGTCATCTCCTCTCCTGCACGAAAGTGAGTTGGTTAGTAGCCATTCGGCATCGAGGACGAGTTCCATGGCACACAGCAGGCTGCCCAGAGTCGGGCAGCGCGGGCATCTGTAGAACCGCGTCTCGCGAGCTCTCGCACGAATCCCGTTCGGGCTACGAGCTAACTCTTCCTTGAATCAATTCACGGCCACGGCTCGGATCGATGTGCGACGGCAATTCACACGAGAGCGAATCGCTGAACACGTACACTTTGGAACATGTTCATTGATATTGTCAAGGCGGAGAAATACATCGCTCTGAGTCGCGCCAGTGACGGCAGACTATCGTGTCATATAAGGCCTGTTGCCGCCATGAAAGATTCGTTGCAAGAAACAGCGTGGTGATTGCGTATAGGGATGGACATGTTAAGTTAAGGCTATGCATATACTCCCTTTGGAGCTTGGGCTCCGGGAACAAAACAAGCTGGAGAAACGTCAGCGGATCCGTGCGGCTGCCCGTGAACTTTTCTCCAAGCATGGATACGACTCTGCTACGCTACGCCAGATCGCGAGGCGTGCCCACGTCGGCCTAGGCACCCTGTTCAACTATGCGCAGGATAAGCGCGACTTGGTCTTTCTCGTTTTCAATGAGGAACTTGCCGCCGTGACCGACGAGGCCCTTAGGGCGGCCGAGTCGCATCACTCCTTGCTCGATCAACTGGTCGACATCTATAAGCCCCATTACGAATATTTCAGCAAGAACCCCGCGCTCTCCCGCATACTCCTGAAGGAGTTGACATTTTATTCGGAGGGAAAGCAAGCAGCGACGTTCCAGGGGATTCGCGGCCGCCTTATCGCAGGAATCGAAAAAGCTGTACGGACCGCCCAACAGCAACGACGGATTCGGTCGAAGGAAGAAGCGTCGATCGTCGCACGTCAGATTTTTTTTATTTCCTCGGGCGCGATTCGATGGTGGATTGCCGGCCCGAGGCCAGACCCGCGCCGGGGGTTGGCTGAGTTGAGGTGCTTGCTCGAACTGCAGCTCCACGGGCTCCAGCCCGCGCTAAGAATGGGTAAGAAACTGCTCCGCTCCGGAGGCTATCGCCGGGATGGGAATGCTGCAATGATAATGCGGTCAAGCCAGTAAGAGATCCGAGTCTCCTGATTTGGTTCCCTTTCATAGTAATCATTCCCAGTTGCCTCAAGACACGTTCTTGGCCGTCACCTGCCTACGACAAGGACTACAAACGTGTTGGGCAGCACCTGAGAGTGCGTCGCACCATGGCCATGCCTTGCCGTGACGAGAAGGACGTTGTGTGTTTTCGTATCGAGGGTCATCGTCCGCGCACCGGATTGCGTAGAAACGTTATCCACCACACGGAATTGATCCGGCGAATCCTCGCGAATCACCGTGAGCGTTGCAGACCCACCCGCTGAGGCGAAGGCATTGCCCGTGTCAGGGTCGAAAAGGCTGGCATCGGTGCCCGCGCCGACGGCGGGCGTGGCGATTACTTTCCCCGTGTCTGCATCCATGACCACCATCATCAAGTTATCGCAAACCGAAAAAAGACGGCGATTCTTCCGGTCGATCGCCAGGCCGGACGGTCCCTGACCAGGAGCGAGCGGCCAGCGATGTAGTATCGTCAGCGTCCGCGCGTCGAACTCGACAATCTGGTCCTTGTCCGTGATGTTCACAAAAATCTTCCCCTTGCCATCCGCCACTGCTGCCTCAGGCTGGCCGTCGAGAGCGATGGTGCCGGGGATGCTGCCATCCGCGGCGTTGATAGCGGTCACATCGTTTCCAGCGGTATTCATGATGAAAACGCGTTTAGTGACGTCATCGTAGACAAACGAATCAGGGTCTTTACCAGTCTTGACCGTGCCGATTTTCTTCAGGGTCTTCAGTTCGACGATGGTGGAGCTGTTCGACTCTCCGTCGGATGTGAATCCACGACCGAGGTCGGGCGCTAGGACGATGCCGTGAGTGTGCGACAAACCGGTAATTTTCCCGACGACGGCGTCAGAGTCAACGTCGACCACGTCGATGTGATCGTCCCGTCCGATGTAGAGACGCCGCGCGTCGCTGTCCATGGTGACGTAATCCCAGCCTTCAGTCCCCCCGACAGGAATAGTTTTCAATAGATGGTACCCGGACTGGGCTGGAGTGTTCTGCGCAAATCCGGCGAGAACCAGAGAAACCGCCAGACCAAGTGAAATGCCTGCTACGGCTGAAGTGCTGCGGAAACCCATAGGTGTTCAATCCCCCAGGTTACGACTTCCACGAAAAATGAACATGTCCACTTTCCGAGGGGTTCAGTGTATCTCCGTCAGGTTGGTTGTCAAGTTCAGTCGAGGAAACAATCTCATCCCGTTCTCGCGGTTGACTGCCTGCAGGTCGCTTGCAGAAAGTCCGAAACGATCCAGTCCGTTGGCAGTCACAGCGGCGGGCACGTAGGGAAAGTCACTCCCAAACAGCATCTGCGAGGTGGGGACCAGATCCATCAACGCGGCCATGGACGACGGGTTGGTCGAATTGGCAACGTCGTAATGAAGTTTTTTCAGTTCGAAGGGGACGCCATTGGGCACCCGGTCGGCAATTTCCTTATGTCGCTGGACAAACGCGTTTGTGCGGGCGGCCAGCATCGGCATGGTTCCACCGGCGTGGCAGAAGATGAAGCGAATGTCCGGAAACCGCGAAAGTGTTCCGTTCACGAGAAGGCTTGTGATCGCCCGCGATGTATCGAACAAAAATTCAATGGTCGAAGGAGGAATGCCAGGCATGAGATGGCCACAGCAGCCGGGCACAGCGGGATGAATAAATACTACTGTTTTGCGATGATTCAGCTCCTCGAACACCGGAGTGAACGTGGGATCTCCAGGCCATTTATTGTCATAACTGCTGACCAGCGCGACACCATCCGCCTTGAGTACGTCCATCGCATAGGCGATTTCCCGCAGGCTGCCTTCTCGATCGGGCAGCGGCAGAGCCGCAAACAAACCAAATCGCCCCGGATAGTCCCTGACCATCTGTGCCGCATATTCATTGCAGGCTCGCGCCAGGCTGCGCGCCGCTTTTGCGCCCCCAAACCAGACGCCCGGGAGCCCGAG
>DATMOO010000375.1:0-6857 GCA_035568275.1 Candidatus Sulfotelmatobacter sp. | reverse complement strand
GCTCCTTATTCAAGGCGGCAAGTTCGCGCAAACGATTTTGGAGTTGAGCCCAAGCCTCAACTCCTTGGCGGATCTGTGTCTCGGCGTGATGAGGAACATAGTAGCCAGTGGTTTTTCCGTTTTCTCCTCGGTAGCTTATATATAAATGTGGACCGTGCTTTGGGCCATCATGATGGCAACGGCAGCCTGGATTTCCACACCGGCGGTAAGTCTCAGAAAGAGATCCGTAAATGGCCGCCTGGGCCAATTGCCTGATTTGTCTGAGCAGTTCTTGCCGAGGGACTGAAGGTTGGTTTTTGGTCCTTGGCATTATTTCACCCACCACGACAACGTCGAGCGCCGCTCTTGCGACCGGCTCGACTCATCGCCACAAGATTATGAGCGATGATGCACCAGCCGACGTGTCTTTCAAATCCGATCTCACCCTTATAAAGTGCTCGCTGCATGCCGAAGCAGTGTTTGAGTATGCTCACGCGTGCTTCAATGCCTGCTCTCCAGCCTTGGCCACGCCGAAACCAGCGTTGCTTCTGTCGCGCTGCCCGGCTGGGGCTTAGACGGCCGCACGCAGGCAGAACCACTTGTTTTACTCCCAGCTGGGCTGCAGCCTTTTCGTTGGCGCTGTTCCAGAAGCCTCGGTCAGCAGTAGCCAATCGGGGTGCTTGACCGAAAAGCTCCACATGGGCTTGCAGTGCCGGTGTCCACTGTTGCTGATCGCAGAGGTTGCCCGGGGCCACGACATAATTGCTGACCAAGCCGTTCTCGACTTCGTCAATACGGACCAAGCGTCCAAATTCATTGGGCTTGTGAGCTTTGCCCTTGCGAATGACAGCGCTGTGGGGTTCAAACAGGCTCAAGATCTTGTCCGGATGCCGTGTCTGTGCCTGCAAGATGCGCGCCTGACTCTGGGTGATGACCTTCTCAACCAGGGGCAGGTAGTGTTTCAGAGCAGCTTCCGCTGCAAAGACCTTCATGAAAGCTTCGCTGCGGGCCACTAATTGGCCATCGGTGAGCGCCTTGAGCACGGCGGCGGCCTGCCCCTTCACTCCTCGGGTCAGTCCAATGAGCTTTTTATAGCTTTGCTTTAATTGCTCCTGGCCTGCCTGAGTAAAAGTCCGGGCCGCCCGGCCAATTTCCAAGACGCGGTATTTGGCCGCTTGGGCGTGATTGACAATGCGAAGTTCCGACTGGTGGCATCCATCAGCGATGCGCTGCAAATAGCGGTGCATGACTCGCAGCGAATCAGCCAGCAGCGAACTGTCGGTTGGATGGTGAATGTTAGTTTCTACGGCGGTAGTGTCGGTGCGCAGTTTGCTTCCGGCAATGACGGCCCCCACTTTAGCCTGCTGCACGATGCGCTGATGGATCTGCTGGGTGCCTTCCTTGCCAAAGAGAGCAAAGGCCCGACACAGATTGCTAAAATCTGGGATCGGGTCTTCATAAAAGCGGGTGAAGCGTCGATACAGAAGGCTGGCTCGCAGTTCGCGGTGAAGTTGGCGATACGACCAACCTTTGACGTGCTTGAGTACCACACAACGCAGGAGCCGATCCGGAGCAATCCCTTCGCGGCCGGCTTTGCTGGAGCTTGGCGAGCGATTGGCTAAAGCCTGAGTGCTTAAGGCAACTAAATGCGGATCCTCAAGCAGCCGATCCAGTGGATCGAGGATCGGATCGGCAATGGCGGCTGCTTCTTTAAAGAAGGCGAAAGCGAAAAGCGAAGCTGGCCGAACTGTCTTAGCGATCATTACCTAATCGATATACTCGATTAGGTAATGAAGTGCAACAATTGAAATAAAATTTTTTTCCGACAACTACTCGTCAGCCCAGCGCCGCCGGCGCCTTCCAACGGAAAACCATTTCGCAACAGCCTTTAGCTAGCCCGCAAAACTCGACGCGTTACTGAAGGAGTAGGCCATGTCCCAGATCTCGGAGAGAGCGTTGGAACGGGTGCCGTTGCGCGTGCACCGGTTCCTCGCCAGCGTCCCGCTGCACGACGTGTAGACGGTCGACCTGCCAAGCCCGCGCGCCGGGATAACGTCGACGAGTTTTTACGCGTCGCGAACGAGCGAATCTACACGCACACGCCGGTCGTGCGAGGGCTGCTGGACAGTATGCGTCAGAGCAACCCACCTATCGAACAGGGCGTGTCTTTGATGCTCTGTCGGCATGACGGAAATCGGAGATCCCCGAATCCGTGTGGTGCAAGGAGTTGCAACTAGTCGGCAGCTCCCTTTTTCAGGAGGAATTGCGATAGGTAGCCGACACAGTCCCTCTCGTTACCCCTGGAAAGACTCCATTTAGTCGCCTTCTTGCGTCTCAGTTCTTGCAATTGGTGCAACATTCGTCACTCGCTTTTCTTTAGGCTTAAGCGGGATACAGGCTGTAGCGAATTGTTTCTTGGCTATACGCACACAACGGGTTGTACAAAGTACGTTTCCCGCTAATACAAATTGACATGGGCATTCGGCCTGGGATACAGCATGCACATCGACGTCCCTTAGTGCGCAGACCCATTTCACAAGGTACGGGAGCGTCTGGTTTGAGTCTTAAAGAAGAAATTTATGCCGACGAGTAATGCATCCCCCGCAGGGCCGACGTGGGGTAATTGGAGCGGGAACATTGTCCACGAGCCCCCAACCAATGGCGCGAACTACTACTTCAGGCCGACCAACCTTGTCGAGTTGAAATCTGTGCTGGCTGACGCCGTGACCAAGGGAGTGACCGTTCGCGTGTCCGGACAGCGGCATTCACAGCCGCCGCTGGTTACCAATGACAATCGCGGGGCAGTGCCGCCGCTGCCCACAAGCTATCTGGTGGACATGTCGTGCTATTCAGATCTGGAACCGGGCAGCGGGGATCTTATGGTTCTGGGACCCGGACCAAACCAGATCACGGTGAACCCAGGCGCCCGAGAGGACTATCTCTCTGCGTTTCTCACCCAGCACAACCTGATGTTGGATACCGTAACGGCCGGTGGTTTCTTCAGCATCGGCGGCATGACTGCAGTCGACGTTCACGGCGGTACGGTGGACGCGCCGGTCTTCGCCGAAACTGTATCTGCGTTCACGATCCTGGGCGCCGACGGCAACGAGACAATCATCAACAAAGAATCGAAAAGTGGGGACGGCCACTCGCTCCTGCAGTTCGCGCGCGTGTCGCTGGGTGCACTCGGCATCGTGACCAGGATGACGCTCGATGTGCTGCCCCGGCCCTGGGCAAACACGCTCGAGGGGGGGAGAGAGAGATACCGGCTTCTAGCAAAGTCAGATTTCGTTGCAAAGTTCAAAGAACTGTTAACGGGACCGGCGAAACACGCCAGGGTGGAGTCTTTCTTCACACCCTACGCCGCACAATTTCCACCCTTTGGCAACTTTCTTGTGCTCTGGTGGGATGTTGTGGCAAATCCGAATCCGCCGATTTCGAATTCGGCTGTGGAGCCGAAATCGGCCTGTGAGCTCTCCCGTGAGAACCAGTTCGGCGCACCTCTTATCGGTATTGGGAAGTTCGGTGAAGAGGTGGTACGGGCGGCACAGACCACCAATCCCTATTGGTCGCCATTTGCAGGCCCGGCTGTGATCACTGCCATTGCCCTCGATGAGATCGAGAGTCAGGTTAAAACAGCGAATCAAGAGTTTTCTGACCTGTGGCTGGCGAAGTCGTCGCGCGTCATTTTCATGTCCTACTTCATCGAATTGCCTCGTCTCGACGACGAAGGTCTCGAGAAAGCGTGGGAGGGCTTGGACGTTGTTAATACTTATGTCACGCAATGGGGCAACTTCCATATTGCCGCTCCGGTGGAGTTCCGTTTTGTGAAAGGTGGCGACTCAGCGATGTCGGGGACGTTTTCTAAGAACAGCGACGCCTATTTCGTGAACCTGGACCTGATCGGCTTCGTGAAACCAACCAAAAGCTCCGAGTATCCCGCAGAACTGTTGAAATCCTTCGCCCATGTCGAGCGGAAGTGGGTCTCATTGGGCGGCCTGCCGCACAACGGAAAGATGTTCGGCTTCTACGACCCGACCGACCAAGCCGTGGATTCATATACGCCGCCGTTCAACCAGAAGTTCTTGAGCTTCATCACCAAGCAACGCATTGAGACGCGCCAGGCACCCGTAGATGCGTTCCAGAAATATCGCAAGAGCTGCGATCCGAACGGCCTATTCTATACCCAGTATCTTCGCGACTTGCTGGAAGGTTAGGTGGCATCCCGCACTGGAGGACTATAAAAGCACAAAATCTGCGGGTATCTCGCCATTAGTTTAGCCCGTTATTCTAATGCTGGCGGGGATTTATCGACGATGAGACCCAGTCTGTCAGCGTTTTTGATATAAAAGCCCGCTATAGCTCTCTTCCCGATACTCGCTGTGCTGCCAACCGCACATCGGGACATGGATCTTTCAGGACCTCGTTCTTTATTCCCTCGAGCGTCGCACCCATTTGTTGAAATGAACTCCGCATCCGGAATCTCGATCCCATGAACGAGGTAGTTCCTGACGCGGCGAATCTGCTAAATTTCATTTGATCGAGGCTATTCTGGGCGCCCGATCCAAAGTCGTTTTCCTGATTCGGTTTCGTAAGGTGCTCGAGTTTCAACGGTGATCCTGTAGTCTAAGCCCGTTCGGGGATAAAAATAGGTTTGTGTTCCAAGTGTCCGGCCCAGCTGCTGGCTAAGTTCAAATAGTTCCTTTAGTGTTAAAACTTGGCGAAGGAGTCGCTGCCACTCTTTGAAGGTATGCTCTTGCTCGAAGTCCGCGGATTGCCCTTGTGGGAGTCCAATAATCACATTACCGAGCCTTTCAACTCTGCCGCTGTCAAGATGCTCGTTTATGTCGAAACAGCGGTGTGCGAAACCGTCGTAGGAGAACATATTCATATCGGGAAACTAAGTTATTTGTAGGCCGCCGCGAAGGGGTTTCACGAATTTATTTGCATGCTTTGGGCTGGTGCGGAATAAGGTTTATGGGGATACTGCGATCGTTATAGTCAAGTTCGAGGTGCACGGCACCTAGGAAGGGGAAGCCTTTCAATTCGACGGGCGAGCGGTCGACGTCTGAGCCAAACTCAATGGTGAATGGTTGTGCGTTGCTGTCACTGTGAGCCAGACAAGGTGAACGCCGACCACACCGCGGTTGAGAATCCCCTGCTCGGCACTACAAATAGTACTCAATTTCCGGCTTTGCGACTTTTACGTCTTCCCACGGCATCCCAAAACGAACTCTATGCCAGGACACTGCTGTCCAAAATAACCGTTAGTTGGACAGCAGTGCCACCCTCCCAAGATCTACTCAGTCAATCAACTACAGGCAAAACTTGCGACGGCCACTCTGTAAAGCCGACCGTTTTAGAAGAAATGAGCCACTTGGTTGAGGCTCTCATTAAGAAGACCGACTATCACATATCCTGGCGGCTGGCGAAGGAGGTACGAACAATACCCAACACCATGTGATCGTCGAGGCACCGAACGCCCACATGGCTAAAAGAATTTTCGATGCCCAATTTCCGAAGCTTCGACTAGTTACCTTGCCCGTCGAGATCCGGTGTTAAATAAGGAGAGAAGGTCACCTTGTCTTGCCTAAAGGCGCCCTGCCCAATCACCCGTTGCTGCATATCGCGCTCGCCGGGTTTGAAACTGACTCCAGCCGCGCTGACTTTCTTCGCTCATTCGGGTTGGCCAGACTCCCGAAAAGCAGCGCCGTCTGCACGCGCGCGGGCGAGATGCTGCTGGCACAAGGCTGTCCTGAACTCGCACTGGCCGCGGTCGACAAGGCACTTCTCGCCGATCCAACAGACTTACCGGCCCAGCGTCTTCGATTCAGAGTCTTGAACGCCATGCCCCGATGATAAGCTCACCGAGTAAGTATTGGCCGAAAAAAAACTCATAATTATCTAGGCGAGAAAATCCGGCACAAACTCTCGATCTGTACGGTGATTCCGACGAAGAGTACGGTGATGAAGATAGCGTACCGAAAATCCGCTGTCGGTCGCCTCCGTGGAATCTATTTTACGCCCGCCAGTTCCTTCGCAAGCGGTCGATCATGAGTATGATTCTATGTACAGTTTCTTCTGCTTGTCGCGCCCATACCGTTGCAGTAATTCCTTCCCACGCCTGAGCGCATTCATCGAGCGCGGCTTACGGCGAGCTCGAAAGTTGGCGGTTTGCGGCTGGTTAATTTCGAACCGCCCCACCGCCGAAACTCGTTGTCGACGCGTGACATCAAGGGATGGGAATTTTGTTTCCGAAACTTCACTTTACCCGCTACTTTCGATGAAACACGCATTTGTTTGTGGAACGGGACTATAGTTCGGTAGCAGACGGCACGGGCCGGTGGACCGTGAAGCTGCTTTCGGCTCAGGTTGCGGCTGAAGGACGGTTAGGCCCATGAGCCCCAAGTCCCAACGCACCTGCCCGAACTGCGGCAATGAGTTCCCCGAAGCGATGGAATTCTGCCCGGTCTGCATGCTTCGCAAGGGCCTTGCTGGTGGAGTTGAGTCCGGCGAGTCTTCTTTCGAGGAAGCGGTCCCGGCACCGGACGAGCCGACGAAACGATTCGAGCACTACGAATTGGTGACGGGTGAAGACGGGAAGCCGGTTGAGTTGGGTCGTGGGGCGATGGGTGTGACCTACAAAGCGTTCGATGTCGATCTGCGGTGTCCGGTGACGCTGAAGGTCATTAGCGAACGGTATCTGGGTGACGAATCGGCACGGCTTCGTTTTCTCCGCGAGGCGCGGGCGGCGGCAAAGGTGCGCCATTCGAACGTCGCCTCGGTGTTACACCTGGGCAGAACTGGGGACAGTTACTTCTACGCGATGGAGTTCGTCGAGGGAGAAACCCTTGAGCATTTCATCAGACGCTCGGGAC
>DATMOO010000374.1:0-11499 GCA_035568275.1 Candidatus Sulfotelmatobacter sp. | reverse complement strand
GGCGAATTTCATTTGCAATTCGAGTTTGCAGAGGATGTCAGCCTGGAAATTCGCGTGGCCGAAGGCTCTTGGGTTTCTGTGCTTTTAGGAATGGACTGGGCGAAAGAACGCATGTTAAGCCGGACAACTGGAACTTAATCCACTTTCGGATCGCACGCGTGAGCGGCAGCAGTTTCAGCCCGACATCTCCTTGCAACGTCTCGCAGGTGCAGGCGAGCTCTCGCTAGCGGTAGAGAGTCGCGGGATTATCGACCAGAATGGTCTTGCGCAAGGTCGCGTCCGGAACCCACGTCGCCAGCAGGTTAAGGAGATGGCCGTCGTCAACCCGAAGCGGTGGAGATACAGAGCAGCAGAACGACCGGGAGGCCAAAGATCTCATTGCTCTTATCCGGTCGCACGCAAGGGATTGCTTTCCGAGTTAAGGGGTACGTAAGCGTGAATTCTGGTGCCACGCTTGGGTTGCGATTCGATCGAAAATGTTCCCTTCACTAGTTTCAGTCGCTCTTCTATGCTGATAAGTCCAAGCCCTTGGCTCTCCTTCGCCGCTTTCATGTCAAAACCTGAGCCCGGGTCGCTCACCGCGAGATGAATCTCACCTGGTGTTCCCCACAATTCCACTGTGAAGTGCCGCGCGCCGCTGTGCTTTACCGAGTTCCGAAGGGCTTCTTGCAGCACTCGGAAAAGGCACAGAGAGATGTCCGGTGACAACGCGTTTGGCACGTCGTGGCTCTTGAAGTCAGTCTTCACGTTCTGCTGCGCCCCGAACTCCTGGCACAAGCCTTTCATGGCGGCCGCTATACCCAGATATTTCAGCTTTGAAGAGTGCAACTCATGCGACAAGGACTGGATATCGATTGCGATCTGCGAGGTATACTTCTGCAATTCCCCAATACTGCTTCTCGCCTCAACACGCAGATCGGGAATTCTCTTCGGGAGTTGCTCCAGCTCATTGGCCAACAGTGCGAGACGTTGACCGATGTCGTCATGAAGCTCTCTGGCGATTCGGGCGCGCTCTTGCTCCTGAGCCGCAATCAACCTGCGGCTCACGTTTGCGAGGGCTGCTTCCGCCAGCTTGCGCTGCGTGACGTCGGTGAATGCGACCACCGCCCCGACAAGATCTCGCCCTCTCCTCTGGGGATAGGACCAGTATTCGGCGGGGAAACTAGTTCCATTGGCCCTCCATAGCACCTCGTCGTCCGCGTGGACTCCTTCTCCGGTTCGTATGACCTGGTGAACTCGACAATCCTCCACGGGGAACAACGTCCCATCCTGACGAGTGTGATGCATCAGTTCATGCATATTCTTGCCCAGCACTTCGTCAATGCGCTCGTATCCCAAAGCGCGAAGGCAGGCAGGGTTGCAGAACGTGCAGCGATGTTCGAGGTCAATCCCATAAATAGCTTCCGCAGTCGAGTCGAGAAGGAGACGGAGTTTATCCTCGCTCTCGCGCAGTGCCTCTTCCGCCCGCTTGCGCTCTGTGATGTCCGCCACCATGCCTGTCACACTCAGCATCCTGCCTTCCTCGTCGAAAAAGGCTCGCGCGCTCTTCTCCAACCAAACAATCGAACCATCGGGACGAAGCCTGCGATAGCGAATCTGGATAGTCGGGTTCTCGGGACTGAGTTGGTCAACCGAACCGGCAAACAATGCGCGGTCATCTGGATGGACTCTGGTCAATAGTTGCTGGCGAGTAAGCTGCTTCGCTTGATCCTCGAAACCGAGGACATTCACGTATTCCTCGGATCGCACGACCATGTCGCTGGCAACGTCCCATTCGTATGCGTACATCTTTCCGGCTTGGGTGGCAAGACGAAACCGTTGTTCGCTTTTGCGGAGTGACTCCTCAGCGTGCACACGGGCTTGCTCCGCTTGGCGACGATCCGTGACATCCCGCTGAATCCCCCACGTCCTCAGCAGCATGCCATTTTCGACAATCCCGATCATGCTGTTCACAAACACTTTGGGATTCCCCTGTGGGTCCACCTCATGCGACTCGCGGTCCACCACCCGGTAACCGCCGCGGATGTAGCCGCGAGTCAATTCGATATTTACCGGATTCTCCGCATCCAGGGTTTCTGTGAGCCGCTTACCCACAAAGTCGGCTGGGGACATGCCATACATGCGGGCCAACGCGTCATTGCACTCGGCCATATAAGACTCATGCAGAATGCGCTGAACCTGCTCGTCTTCGGGCAAGTCCACGGGGATGGGTCGTTCGAGCTCTTGGCAGAAAATCCCTTCCGAGCTCTGCGCAACAAACAGGCGGTAGTTCGACTCGCTCCGCTTTAGGGCCTCTTCGGCCTGCTCGCGCTCCGTAATATCCGCTACCATTCCTACGATCCTCATCAGCCTGCCTTGCTCGTCAAAGTGAGCACGGCTGCTCCTCTGCACCCAAATCACACTGCCGTCGGGACGTACGATGCGATAGCTGATTTGAAGGTAGGGCTTTTCAGAACTAAGCTCGGCAACCGCGGTTTTAAGTCTTTCTCGGTCATCTGAGTGAACATTAGCGAGGATTTGCTTGCCGGTAGTGAGCGTCGCCTCATCGATCCCGAGGATCTGGGCCGATTCTGCCGAGCGCACAATCACATCGCTGACGGCATCCCATTCATAGGCGAACATCTTTCCGGCCTGTGCCGCCAGACGAAACCGTTCTTCACTTTCGCGCAGGACGGCTTCTTGGCGCTTACGCTGGCTGATGTCGCGGGCAATAATTGACGAGCCGACGATTCGGCCCTCAACATCCTCTATCAGAGATATCGTCAACGATACTTCGATGCGCGTCCCGTCTTTTCTCTGGTGCACCGTTTCGTAACGGTTAATGATGTCGTGCTTCCCCATAATTCCGGCGAAATCACCAGAGCGATCAGGTGACAGAAGTAGAGAAATTAGCTTCCCAATTACTTCACCTGCCGAGTAGCCGTAAAGCTGCTCCGCACCCTTGTTCCAATCCGTGATAATTCCATCCATGTTCTCGCCAATGATCGCGTCGTCGGATGATTCGACAATGGTTGCAAGTCGAAGTCGCGCCTCCACCGCGGCTTGTTCGCGGACAAGCTGCTCCCGTTCCTTCTCAGCTTGTTCCCGTTCGGCGATCACTGCCGCCAATGTCATACCCGACACCGAAAGCACGGCAAAGAACACATCCAACAGAACAGCGTTGGTGAATGGGGTGTTCTGCGCGAAAGGCCCGGAGCCAACCGCGGTTTCTACAGTAGCTATGGTGGCAACAAAGAGAGTCGACAGGGTGGCTCCGATCATTCCAAAACGGATGGCCGCCCAGATTACGAATGGGAGCACTGCGAATGCCAAGACATGTAGCTTAACCGGGATAAGAGGCAGATCGCCAAAGACGATGAAGCACGCCAACGTGAGAAGTAGTAGAAGCGCAGCAAATTCTGTGATGCGAGCCCGAGGCCGAATCCTCAGGAGATTGGAGGCGGTTAACGCGAGGGGGGTCACCAGTAATACCCCCATGCTGTCTCCAAGCCAGTAAATCACCCAAGCTCTGCCAAATCCGGACCACCCACGCACATGGGCTGCGTACAGAACTGATACTCCAACTGACGCGCTCACAACGGCGCTGCCCAGCGCACCAAGGACAATTAACGCAACCGCATCGCGCAAGCGCGACAGCGAGGGGTGGAACTTAGCAATGCGACGGAGGAGGAAAGCACCGGTCAGTGCCGCAAGCGCGGTTCCAATCCCGTAAACGACAGCAGCTACGGGAGAAATGGGACTCAGCAACCCAAGGAGAAAAGCCCCAGCCGCAACTCCGGGCCAGACTTGATAGCCGAAGAGCAAGAGCGAGGCAAGAGCAACGCCCGATGCGGGCCATACAGGTCCAATGCCACCGCTGTTGATGATCTGAAGAGCATCGCCGAGTTTACCTGACGCAAATTGCACGGCAAACACTATCGCAATTTGGGCGAGGTACATTCCGACCGCACGTGGCGCGATTCTCACCTTCTCAGGGGCTTGGGCCATGCGTCTCATCCTCCATGCGGCACCACAACATCATTATTTATAATCGCGCTGCGACGCGAGCGACGATAGCAGCAACGAGTTACAAGACGCGAAGCGCCAAACCGATTCTATACTCGCCCTTCAAGGACAGATACAACCTGAAGCGTGCGCACCAAATGGTTCGGAAAGTATACCGAGCTGACCATCTGTCGTACATCTTTTCGGCGCAGTAAGAGGTACCGTCGAAATGAGCTGAGGGCGTCATTATTCACCAAGGCGGCGCGTTCGGTTGCATGAGTCTTTACGCCAAGGCCGGAAGGAAAGGCATGCGGACATCGACAATTTCTCCCTCGACACAATACGATAATAATGGCGCAACGTAATGCGCTAACAAACGTACAGCCTAATAGCATAATAAGTGAGACGCGCAATGAGATAATAAAGGCGCGATCGTGCCAAAGGCACCCAGGGAACGCCCCATGGCCATGCCGCCTGAAAAACTCGCACAGTCCCTCAAAATCCTGCGGTCGCTGCAGACCGCCGCGGGGTAGGGGCCATCCGGGCGCGGAGCTTGTCGCGCACGCACCGCGAACGCCTCCTGGCCAATGGCTTCTTGCAACAGGTCATCAAAGGCAGGGATATCCCGAGCCGTCCCGACGAAATGAAAGGCGATAGCACGGCCTGGTATGCATCCTTCTGGCGCTTCTGTGCCGTTTATTTGGAGGCGCGCTTCGGTGCGCGATGGTGCCTCTCGCCAGAACAGTCCCTGTCGCTGCATGCTGGCAACTGGACAGTGCCCCGGCAGCTCGCGGCGCGGTCGCCGCGCGCCGGCAACAAGGTCACCAAATTCCCGCATGGCACGTCCCTGCTGGAGCTTCGCATTGCCCTGCCTGCCGTGGCAGACCTAGAGGAAGAGGAGGGCCTGCGGCTGTTTTCGGTGGAATCGGCTTTGATCACGTGCTCTCCCAACTATTTTTCGAACCACGCGACGGATGTCCGTGCCTTGCTGCCGATGATCCGGGACGCCTCCGGCCTTCTCGCCCGACTTCTTGAAGGCGGTCACAGCGTGATCTCCGGGCTTTTGGCCGGAGCCTTCCGAAACGTAGGACGCGACCGCCTCGCGGACGACATCGTGAAAACGATGTCCGCGGCCGGGTATGCCGTGCGGGAAAACGATCCCTTCACGGATAAACCTTCCCCTGTCATCCGACCCCGCGAAACGTCTCCTTATGTGAACCGGATACGGTTGCTGTGGCAGAAGATGAGGGAGCCGGTGCTGGAGCGCTTTCCGAGCGCGCCCGGCCCACCACGCAATATCGAGGCGTACATGAAGCTCGTCAACGACGCCTACGTTACCGACGCCTATCATTCGCTGTCGATCGAGGGTTATCGCGTCACGCCCGCTCTGATCGAGCGCGTCCGCAGCGGCGCATGGAATCCGGAAAGGGATGGAGGCGACCGCGAACAGCGGAACGCCATGGCGGCGCGCGGCTATTGGCAGGCCTTCCAAGCCGCACAGAAAAGCATCGGCCGCGTTTTGCAGGGCGAGAATCCTGGCCAGGTTGCTTACGAGGACCACGGAACGTGGTACCGCGAACTGTTCGCGCCGAGCGTTCTAACTAGTCGGCCTGCTGAAACCTGTCGACCTCGCCGGCTACCGCAACCGTCCGGTTTATATCCGCAAGTTCGATGCACGTACCATTGAACCGGGAGGCGGTGAGGGACGGCATGCCGGCGTTCTTCGATCTGCTACGCGAAGAATCCCATCCGGCCGTGCGCGTGGTGCTCGGGCATTTCGTGTTTGTCTATATCCATCCTTATATGGACGGAAACGGCGGCGTCGGGCGTTTCCTCATGAACGCGATGATGGCGTCTGCGGGATATCCGTGGACAGTCATCCCGGTCGGCGAGCGCAATGCTTATTTGAAATACCCTCGAAAAAGCGAGCGTCGGCCAGGACATCGTTCCCTTCGCGGACTTCCTCGCCGGGCTGGTTCGGAAGCGGCTGGCTGGCGAGCCGTTGCCACAGGTTCCGAAGTCTAACCTCATGAAGTCTTCCTCATATCGGTAGCGCGGGATCAGGTCGGAAGGAAGAAATAAACGTCCTTGCCGAGATAAGTGTAGGCCTACGACCGCATCTACAAGGTAATGGCCAGATCTCGGACTGCTCCTTGTTCTAGAGATACGGATGGCGCGAGTGCGGAGGACTTCGAAATTTCAGTACCCAATCTCGCTTCCATCGCAGCCCTATCATCCGTATAAATCCGGGCGTCACTCTGCGCTCTTGAAACCGCGACATAGGCAAATCTCGAATTCACCAAGTCGGGGTGAGCCTTGGCATCCGCATTGATCAGCACTCGATCCGCGGTGAGGCCCTGGGCACTGTGGCTCGTCACCGCGTAACCGTGATCAAAATGTCGATTTTCCGACGGATCCAATTCTACTCTGCGGCCTTTTTCCAAGCGAATTGTAAGATCTCCTCGTGGTGAGATGTCTTCGATGGTGCCGAGCTCACGATTGGCGACTCCAATGTTCCTGTCCGGTGCAACGAACTGCAGCCGGTCTCCAACCGCGAACCGTTGCTCGTTCTCACGATAGATGCTCACCCCGGTTAGCCGCCTCGGATCGTAGGTCACTTGTCTACGGTTTTTCGTTTCGACAGTCAGAAGATTCTCCGGAAGATTTGTTGACAGCACGCGTGCGTAGCTGCCCGCCCTGATCCCCAGGGACTTGCTGCCACGCGAGTAGCGGAGAACGTCGTCGACGTTGTACCGAGCTACCCATCGCCGGTCGGCGCCTGTCATATCCTGTTGTGGTATCAAGACTCTGAACAAGTGATTTTCGGCACCCACCCTTCCCCTCGATTGCAACTCGGTCCGAATTGCGTCGTTCAGTTGCCGACGGGACGCATTGTCGGGAGAGATGACGAGCGTGTTCTCAGAATTTTCGACGAAACTCCTGGCGATCACGCGAATGCGCTCGGCGGCGTCACCAATCTCGGTGATGCGGCCCTGTTTCGCCAGGGCCTGGATTCCGGAGCTGACCTCGCCGCGCGCGAAGTGTTCCACAATCGCTTTCAGATCCGGGTCCTTCTGGCGCACAATCTGCTCTAGTTTTGCCGTGCTCATACCGGCATCCTGCAATTGCTCGAAGGGCTTGCCCGCCTCGACCGCCTGATGTTGCCGGATATCTCCGATCAGAACCACACGGTCCTGCGGTCCAAGGCGATGCATGAATTCTTTCACATGATGTGTGCTCGTCAGACTCGACTCATCCACCAGGTACAGGCGCTTTTCATTTGGAGGGTCGGGGGTGCTCCTCCGAACGAGAAACCCCTGCAGGGTTCCCGCTGAGATGCCGGCCTCTCTCAGTTGCTTGGCCGCACGGGAAGTGGGAGCGAAGCCCTCCACCTCGTATGCTCTGGCCTCGGCAACCCTGCGAATGACGTCGAGTGCCGTGGTCTTTCCCACTCCGGCTGCACCTTGAATTCCCAGAACCCGATCACGGCAGGTCAACACATGCTTGATGGCAGTTTTTTGCTGAGAATTCAGATATGAGTGCTGGTCGGTCACGGCAGTGGCATCGCGAGCCGACAGAATCGGCGCGACCTGCCCCTGACCGATGCGCATCTGTTGAATGACTGCACGTTCCGCAGCCACGGTTTCAGGAGTGGTAAAGAGCCTTAAGGTCGGGTTCGGGGTGCTCGGAGCGGCAAGAAACTCGCCCCGGTGCAACCGTGTCTCAAAATTCTGGTGTACGTCGCTGTAGGTGATTTCGCCCATGCCGCGACGCAGCGCGTCGCGCATCAACACACGTTCGTCCACGACCGCTTCCCTTTCAAAGTGCCTGTCGCGGGAAAAGGTAACTGCTTCCTGCGCCCGCAACGCCGCCAGCGCAGGGTTGACTTGTTCCACCCTCCGGACGCGTACGCGCGCCTCGGCGACGACTCGGGCTGCCTGGTGTCCGAACTCGGCGGCAAGCTTTCGGTGGGCAGCGAGCGCCTCCCGGGGAGAGAGAATTTGTTTTCGGTCTCTTGTCGAATGGGCAGCAATCTCGGCGGACTCTTTGCTCTTCAACCCTAAGCTTTCCAGATGGACTCGGATCTGCCGGCTGCGGGGACTGGAGGCATCGAGATAGTCCTGCGAATACCCTTTGATCTCCGGGGCACCGCTTCTGCCCCGTTCCAACTCATATCCGAGCCGTGCCAGCCGATAGGTCAGTTCAGATTGATAGACAGCAGTGGCAAACTGCTGCGAGGCAAAGAGGCTTCGCGGTTGTAGCGCCCGTGTCTGCCCGTTCTCCAGTTCCGTCATATTGAAGATCACAGCGTGAGTGTGCAACTGCGGCGCGGCATAGCCTTCGACGGGCCGAGCCGTGTCGTGTTCGAAAGTGGCGACGATAAACTTGCCCGTCGTCCTGGCGGGATGGTCGCCGCCGATGCGAGCTTGGGTATAACGCTCGAGCTCGTCTAATGCCAGGCGGACACTCTCGCGATGAGCTTCCCGGACCCGTTCATCACCACCGACCAGAGCGGTCAGGGAAATCGATTTCGGTGCTGAAAAAGTCGCGTCCCACCCGGCACGATGCGCAGCGGTCGTAACCGTCTTTCCCGCGGCATTTTCATATCGGAAAGAGGCGCGATGTCGTACCAGTTGTTCACCCGTGACCGGGTGTTGGCCCTGGCACAGTCGCGAAAACTCTTCCCCGCCCACCGCCCCTCGCAAACCGTACTGTTCGGCTAGGCGACCCTGCCACGCGCCCTTAATTTCCTGTCCTCCGGCCCAATAGCTTTGCCCCGTCGAGGTGAATTCCTTCTGGTGGTAGCTCTGCGCTTGCCCGGCGGTGAGCGGTTTTGAAATCGTGAGCATGACTGTCCTACAGGTGTTCCGCGTTGAAGTCCATCGTCGTTGGTTCCACGTTCCCCACGCCTTGCGATGGCCCTTCGCCTTCCGGAGGCAGGTCTCGCGGAGTCACGGCGCGAGGCAGAAAATCGTCCATCTCTCGTTCCATGAATGCCTTGTGCTTGGTCTGCATTTCAATGTAGGGAAAAGAAAATTGGGCCACGTAGTTGCCATATTTCAGGTAGGCTCGGAGATCGTCCATGCCGGAGATTTCGGAAGGCATAACCAGCGGCTCGGTCTGCCGGTCCAAGGCGAAGTTTTTACCGCTTCGCGTGCCGTCGTAATGGGTTTCGCGCAATCGTTCGATTTCGACTTCGCCAATCGCTTCGCTCACCCACTTGGCGGCTCTCGGTTCGCTTGTACGCAAGAAGATCTTGGTTGCGGGTTGGGAGAGCATGGC
Organism: Candidatus Sulfotelmatobacter sp.; assembly: GCA_035568275.1. Taxonomy (GTDB): domain Bacteria; phylum Acidobacteriota; class Terriglobia; order Terriglobales; family Acidobacteriaceae; genus Sulfotelmatobacter. Next base: position 2,232 of record DATMOO010000374.1, on the reverse strand, counting down.
CTCAGCATCCGGCCCGTAGCGAGCTTCCAGTTGGCTACGGCCTTGGAAACCGAGGATGATTGGATTGTTCGATTTCCGGTTTTCCGTGATCGCTGTATGAAGCTGCGGCAGGCGCTGCAGGCTGGCCAGTTCATCGATCACAAACCATGCTGGACGCTGGTGGGGATGCGGTTCGGTCAGCAGTCGCAATACTAGCAGGTCGAGCCACAGGCTGATGAGGGGCAGAAGGGCTTCCCGCAGCGCGGGACGCGAGGTGATGAAGATCCACCCGCGCCGCTCCTCCGCCCACTTCGTGGCCGTCCAGGTGGACGCTGTTTCCTCTGGTTTTGGCAGCAGCCGGAAGCTATCGGCGACCATATTCAGTGAACCCAGTACACCGGTTCGCTGATTGGGAGCCTTGGGATCGATCAGCGCCGCCAATTCGGTGCCCTTAACCCGGCGATCGATCTCTTCGGGGTGCGCCATCCAATCCACCAACTGGGTCGGTGCGGGCAAAAAGCTAAGCAGGTGGGCGAAGATTTTTTGTGGACTTTCTACGAAGAAGCGATGGCTCATGCCAGCGGGCTGAAAAAGGGAAACTGCGATGGCCTTAGCCTCGGCTTTGCGACGCAACTCGTCCGACGGACTCCAGTAAGGACAGCGGGAGTCGAGCGGATTCAGCACGATGTCGCCGCGACGCTCGTCATAAAACTGCTGGATGAACTCGCAGGCCGGATCATAGACAATCGCGCCGTGCCCGCGTTCCGCAACCTGGAATAGGATCTGGCGAATGATCGTAGATTTGCCCGCGCCGGTATCGCCCACGGTCAGGATGTGTTTGTTTTCGGCAGCTCTTGGGATGCGGAGCGGTTTCTTTTCGCCGTCGACCACGAGTCCGATGCCATCGCCGCCGAGAGCTTTTGAGAATTCACTCCCCGATACGAGCAGCGGCCCTTTGAGGCGACGACCATACCGCAGTTGTCGCCGGCGCCGGATATCTTTGCGGAGGGAGAAAGGCAGCTCGAGAACCAGGGCGAGCGCCCCCCAAAGCAGCGGAGTCTCGAACAAGTCCAACAGAGTGGCGCCACCATAGATCCATTGCGCGAGATAGGCATGCAAAGCCTGGTTTTGGTATACCCGAAGCGGTTCTCGCCAGAGAAGTCGTGGCCCTTGCTGAAGTGCCGCCGGCGAGAGTTGGAAAGGCAGAGCCTTCCCGACCATTTGGGGCGTGAGTCCGGGCTGCAGGTCCGAGTCGAGAGCCGGACGCAGGGCGCGTTGCCGATCGAAAATATAGATCAACTGGTAGACACCGGTGGGGTGCAGGATGGCAGTCGTCTCGGTGCGCAAATAGTACGGCAGGTAATACTTCTCGAGCTGGCTTAGCCCGAGACTAACGCGCAGGTATACCAGGAAGCCGGCCAGCACAACCGCGAGAAAGATCGCCCCATACGTGTAGTAGAAGCCTCGTGGCGGCCAGATTAACGATTCTTCTCGACCCCATTTTTGTACCTTGGACACGGCTACTCCTTCTCGGTATTCAAGCGCTTGGCAAGAAGCTCCTGAGTTGTCCGACCCTTGTGGGCTTGCACGCCTTTGATGATGTTTTGGTACTGCTCCGGGCTGAGGCGTTCCCCACGCGTCAAGGGTGAAAGAACGTTCATCAGGAACAACTGAATTCCTACCACTTCGGTCAGCACGACGGGCTCGTGGCTGATGGCTGGGACGTTCGGTCGAGCCGCTCGCAGCAGCACCTCGCGGACCCATTCCCCCATCTTCTTACCTTCGGCGGAAGAGACTCGTTGCAGTTCGCATTCCTCCTCTTGCGTGATCTTGGTGCTGACCGTCTGAGTCCGCCTCTCCCTGGTCTTGGCTTTTCCTTTTTCGAATAGCGAAGTTTCGTAATCGTTAGACATCACGAGGTCTCCAGGACGAGCGCGCCGGCGTAGCTAGACAGCCAGGGCACGCTCGTAAGTCACAGATCGCTTTCCATCGCTCTCGAGCTACCTTGGGTAGCCCGGCAGCGCCCGGTAGGGGGTGGAGTGTCAAAATTCTTCCGGTGCGAAGCACCGTTCTTGCTCTGGCACGAAATTGAATGCGGGATCACGCCTTCATTACCCGCACAGAAGCCGTGGACTCCACCCCGGCTGCAAGCTTCCTCGCTGGCTGCTCCGTCGCGCCTTCCGCATCCTTGTTCGCGCCCCTACGAACGCGCAGCGTGGAAGCAACCTGCTTGGCCTGAGACGTCTTCAGAAA
>DATMOO010000373.1:0-3847 GCA_035568275.1 Candidatus Sulfotelmatobacter sp. | reverse complement strand
CATTCTTCAATAATGCATCCACCGGCACGAAGCAGCAATTATTAGAACAGCTATGCCAAGACTCTGGCTGCCAGTTCTCGTTTTCTTGGCGACGCTCGCCTCATCGTCACAAGCTCCTTCGTCCACCGCCGAAATCAAATCTCCCGATCTGAACCTGGTACTGCGACGCTTGGAGGAAGTCCAGCACCAGGACCCCGCTCGATCTCGACCTTATGACGTGAGGCGAGAATACAAAGTGTTCCGCGGCTATGATCGGCAACCCACCTCTGAGGTCATGGCGCAGATCAATTTTGTTCCTCCCGGTCTGAAGACATACAAGATAATTCAGGCGCAAGGGAACTCCAGGGGAGAAAAAATAGTTCGCGAGCTTTTGGATCGGGAAACCGAGTCGGCGAAAAAAGGACTCGGCAGCGAAATCACTCGGACAAATTATGACTTCGTTTTTCTCAGGCAAGAAACCTTCGGCGTTGTTCCTGAGTACGTTTTAGGGATCGTCCCGAAGCGGAAGGACAAATACCTTTTACGCGGACAGATCTGGGTAGATGCGAGCACTTTCCGCATCCGCCGAATTGAAGGAGTACCAGCCAAAAGCCCCTCCCTGTGGATCAAGGGAATTCATATCACACTGCAATATGCAGAACTAAATGGTATGTGGATACCCATTTCCTTCGATGCCATTGCTACAGTCCGCTTGTTGGGCGATTACACTCTTGCTGGCCTCAATATCCAAGTACCCTCTCGGCCCTCCACTGCACCGAAATAGCCAAGGAATTCCATTACGAACTTGCATTTCGATACTCTATCCGAGTGTCACTAATCGTTCTGAACGACTGCGTAAACTCCGACCAACGCGGCAAGCGCAGCATTCAAACCTGAAAGTTGTTTCTCTAGATCTCTAGATGGCGCAGCAGGTGGGGCAATTGTGCTCAATTCTCGTCGTGTCGCTTATTCGAGATGGTGAGCAGAACTGAGCAGCGAAGCCCTAACGCCTTCCAGCATACTTGGTATGGACGATCTCAGGAGGACACCATGCTAGGTTACGGTTTGTTAGGAACGGTTGTCGTAGTAGTGCTGATTATTTTCATCATCCGTGCACTATGAACGTAAAGCCCTGGGCGCGTGCTGAAATGCGCGTCCAGCTCCGTCTCGATTCGTGTTTGTTGGAGCCTAGACGACGAGCAAACGACTGAAGAGGCATTGCGCATAAACGGTTTGCCTATCCGTTTTGGTTTAGAGCGGGTTGCAGCTTCGACAACTTGCAACCTGCCTCCCATGTTCCTCCCATCCAGCTTGATGAATGCTATTGGCGATTTGTTACCACTTGCGGAGCGGTAGTGTCTTTCGGCCCCATTCTTCGTGCGAGCGGTTGACTTTCGACATCCACGGTGAAATCCTTATTTTGTCGAGTGCGGAGCAGTTCTACCCCGCAAATGTACACGTTGTGGTGTTGTGGTCGCCTTCTTACACATTCATTTCATCCTCATCATTAGGAGCGTGCAGTCTGCGCATCCAGAACTCTTGAAAGGGGGCCGATCATGAATCCTGTGGCAGCGGCCAAGAAACTCAGCAAATTCGATACCAAGACCTTCCTTTCGACCATCAACGGCGGTAGGAAAATCGTAGCCGTTTCCAAAAAACAGACACTCTTTGTTCAGGGCGACTCGTCCGATGCTGTTTTTTATATTCAGAAAGGAAAGGTAAAACTCACCGTTGTGTCGAAGAGCGGGAAGGAAGCCACAATCGGTATTCTGAACGAGGGCGACTTCTTCGGAGAAGGGTGCCTTACAGGGCAGCCGGTCCGCCTGTGCTCCGCGACCGCAATGACCGATTGCTCTGTGATGCGAATCGATAAGAAGTCCATGATTGAGGTGCTTCACCGGGAACACGCGTTTTCCGACTTGTTCGTGGCATATTTGCTGACACGGAACATTCGGTACGAAGAGGATTTGGTTGACCAGCTTTTCAATTCCAGCGAAAAGAGACTAGCTCGGATATTGCTGTTGCTGGCTCATTTCGGCAAGGAAGGCGCGCCCGACACTCTAATCGCCAACATCAGTCAGGAGACCCTCGCAGAGATGATAGGCACAACTCGCTCGCGGGTTAGTTTTTTTATGAACAGGTTCAAGGAATTGGGGTTCATTGACTATCACGCTGGTAAGGATTTGCAGGTTCACAGTTCACTTCTCAACATCGTTCTCCACGATTGAGCCTTCCTGAGCAATATTGAACAGACCCACTCTGCTTCACCCGACTACCATTTTGTTTCCCTATCAATAATTGCTGTTTCGAAGAAATCAGGTACTACATGGATGAAGCAAAATCTCAACCTTGGTATCGGCTATGCACCGCTGCCGTTGTAGAGTTGGATCCGAAGCAGCTGATTGAGCGCGTGGAGGCGACTGAAGCGGCAATTCACGGTCGTCTGCGGGATTTGCAGTATGACAGCGACCATCATGAAGAGCGCCATCTCATGGAAGACGCGCAACGCACCCTAGCGTTCTTGCGTCGCTGTCCTTAAGCGATGCGGCGCTATGCCAACCAAAGCAGGAAACAAGGCACTCGAATGTAAACCCGAGCAAGGCTGTGAATTCGTCGTGACAGTTGTTGTAACCAGCCTGTTTACGCCAATTGAGGACGGAGAGCCCATGGGTACAATCGCCCCGTTCAGGGGTGAGATGCAATAACTCCAAACTCTCCAAAAGGAACCAAACTGAAAGTTTACCTCGTCAATCCGAGTGACAGGTCCTTCGGCATCGGTGTCATCACACCCCGCTGGCTCTATGTACTCGCCGCTGCTACACCCTCCTGCTTTGGTGCCCCTGTGATCGTTGACGAAACATTGGAGCAGTTGGATGTCAGATGCATTGCGGCTGGGGATATTGTTGGAATTGGGATTCACACGGGCAATGCACTGCGTGGCTATGAAATCGGCAGGCTGGCACGCCAACAAGGAGCATGTGTAGTCTTCGGTGGAGTTCACGCAACACTTTATCCTGAGGAGGCGCACAAACTCGGAGGCGCACACGCGGTCGTTAAAGGTGATGGCGATACTGCCTGGGCGGGTGTCCTGGAAGATTGTAAGAATCATTCACCCAGAAGTGTATATGCAGCGGGACGGATCGAGGCTTCCGCCTTTCAGTCTGCACGATGGGATTTAGTGCCACGCAATCGATATATGTGGGCTTCCGTACAGACCGTCAGAGGATGCCCCAAGCATTGCTCTTTCTGCTCGGTATGGCGAACCGATGGTCAACGTCCTCGCATCCGCACCGCGGACGCGGTTGTTCAGGAACTCCAGCATTTGCGGCGCTTGGGATTTCGATTTGTCTTGCTTGCCGACGACAATTTCTACCCCGTCTCCCTTACGGATCTCCAACTGGCTTCTCGTCAAAGGAACACGCAACGGTGGGATGAGTTGAACGCAATCCGGGCGGAACGTTTTGAACTGATGGAGCGCCTTGCTGAAGATTGTTCGCCAGACATGGTGTTTTTCACGCAGATCACAATGGAAGCTGCTGAAGACCATGCCTTTCTGGACGCCATGAGTAAAGCGAAGATCAAAGGAGCGCTCGTTGGCATTGAGGCGGTCACGCCCGAGGGACTGAAAGATATTTACAAGGACTTCAACGCCGCGGGAGAAGAACTGGTCAACCGTTTGCGCCGATTCCCCGAGCATGGCGTGCAGGTGCTGGGTTCGTTCATATTCGGCTTGCCTAGCGACCGGCCTGAAACCTTTGAAACCACCCTTTCCGTCGCGCAGCGGGCGAACCTGGCATTCGCTCAATTTGTCATGCTTATGCCCTTTCCTGGGACGGTCGACTTTGAACGCTGGGAAAAGACGATGCAG
>DATMOO010000372.1:0-8085 GCA_035568275.1 Candidatus Sulfotelmatobacter sp. | reverse complement strand
GGAAGCGCTGGTCTGACCATTCCCCTTGCAGAGGCGAGGATTGGTCCTATTACCAAATGGTAATACCCAAAATTCTGTAGACGCTGCCACCTATCACGCATTGCATAATGCGGAGATTGCCTGTTGTGCGCATCCCCCGATAGATTTGGATGAGAACCTCGGAACAACCCCGGCGGAATGATGTCGTCGAAATCCTTATCGCCGACGACCACGAACTGTTTCGCCGGACGCTTCGCGGGTTCATTGAGGCTCAGTCGGGTTGGCACGTATGCGGTGAAGCCGGCGACGGCCTCGAAGCTCTCGACAAGGCGAAAGGACTCCGTCCCGACGTCGTCCTGATGGACATTAACATACCCAGGATGGACGGCTTGGAAGCGACCCGGCTCATCCGGCGCGAGATTCCCGAATGCAAGGTCGTCATCGTCACCCAGAATCACGCGTCGATCGCACGGCAGCAGGGCGCGTCTTTGAACGCGAGCGCGACCGTAACCAAGGCTGACCTTACCAGGGATTTGCGTGCAACAGTCGAGAGCGTTCTGGGGTCGCCCGCTGCTGCTGCCGAAACACGGGCGGTCGCGTACGTCGACCGCGACATGTGGGAGAGATCGTCCTGAACCTGGTCTCCAACGCGTTCAAATTCACGTTTGAAGGCGAGATTAGAACCGGTCTCATAGACCAAGCAGACCGATGGTTCCCTGTCCGCTACCGGACATTCTGAGGTCGGCGGCGAACACGTTCTAACCCTTTGGTTCGACCGCCGAGCGTTCTCTTATCCTTTGTCATCAGAGGCTTACGGTTTGCATTAGATTGGCAAAAGCCTTGCAACTGGAGGGTCCAATGGGACAGCGGGCGTAATCGTTTCGCCATGGTATTGGCCTGCGCAATGTGAACATTGTTGTGCGAGTAGGAGGACGAGCCTGATGAGCGGACTAGCACAAGATCTTCGCTATGCCCTGCGGCAGTTGCGCAAGACTCCGGGATTCACGGCGGCGGCGCTCCTGACTCTGGCGCTGGGCATCGGAGCAAACGCGGCCATCTTTACGCTGGTGAACTCCGTTTTACTGCAGAACCTTCCTGTCGCCGATCCGAAGATGCTGGTGCGTTTTGGCAATGAGAACGATTGCTGCGTGACCGGCGAAACGGAAGATAGCGGCAACTACTCGTTATTCTCAACCGAAACGTATGAGCTGTTGAAGCAGAACTTGCCTGAGTTCGAAGCACTGGCCGCGATACAAGCGGGTTACGGAAACTCGCCGATCATCGCACGCGATGGGACGCACGAGGCGCGGTCGGTAATAGGCGAATTTGTCTCCGGCAATTACTTCCGCACCTTTGGGCTGCAACCGGGCGCCGGGCGCCTGCTGGCAGACGCCGACAATCTGAAGGGCGCGCCCATGACTGCGGTCATGAGCTACGAGACATGGCAGCGTGACTACGCGGGCGATGCTTCGTTGGTTGGCAGCACTTTCTGGGTGAATACCAGGCCGGTGACGATTGTCGGCATCGCGCCAGAGGGATTTTTTGGCGATCGCATCTCGAGCACGCCTCCGGATTACTATCTCCCATTCGAATCGATGCCGATGCTGGCAAATGTTCCCTACGTGCACGAACCGCACACCCGATGGCTCTACATCATTGGACGCGTGAAACCGGGAGTGGCAATGGGCGCGCTTCGGGACAAAGTAAATGTCCTCTTGCGGCAGGCATTTTCGGCAATTCCCGACTTGTATAAAAAGACAGAGCTGGCGAAAGTTCATGTGGCGCTCACACCGGGCGGAGCCGGCATACAGCAATTGCAGGAGCAATACTCCTCTCATCTTCATCTGCTGATGTGGATCGCCGGCCTGGTGTTACTCATCGCCTGCGCGAATATCGCGAACCTGCTGCTGGTGCGCGGAATGTCCCGCAGGGCGGAGTTGTGCATCCGGACGGCGTTGGGGGCGGTGCGCGCAAGAATCATCCGGCAACTTCTGACCGAGTGCGTGGTGTTGGCGTGCCTGGGCGGCCTTGCGGGGCTTATCGTGGCATACGCCGGAGCGGAAGCGTTGCTCAAGCTGGCGTTTCCGGGGGCGGCGAATGTTCCGATTCACGTAAGTCCGTCGCCGCCCATTCTTGGATTTGCCTGCGCTCTGTCGCTCGTGACCGGCATTCTGTTCGGTGTAGGGCCGGCCTGGATCGCGGCTCAGACGCAACCGGTGGAAGCTCTGCGCGGCGGAGCGCGCACCACTGCTTCGAGCGCCTCGCGCCTACAGCGTGCTCTCGTCGTGCTGCAGGCGGCGGTGTCGCTTGTGCTGCTTGTGGGTGCCGGACTGTTCTCGCAAAGTTTGGACAAGCTGCAGAGCACAAACCTGAAGCTCGATGCCAGAAATCGCTACATCGTGCACATCAATCCCCAGGCCGCGGGATATTCGCAAACCCAACTCGATGCCCTCTACCGCACGATCGAGCAGAGCTTCCATGCGCTGCCCGGAGTTAAAAACGCCGGCATTTGCACGTACACGCCGATGGAAGATAACAACTGGGACGACTACGTCCAGATCCAGGGGCAACCGCCTTCGGGGAAAAGCGCGTCCTGGGTGCGCGGCAACCCCGAATATTTCGACTCGGTGGGAACACACGTGATCATGGGACGCGGAATCGGAGTGCAGGATACTGCTACCGTGCGAACGGTGGCGGTGGTGAACCAGACTTTTGTGAAAGAGTTCTTCAAGCAAGGCAGCAATCCGATTGGCCAACATTTCGGACCCGAGCCAGCCGCGACCGGAGACTTCGAGATCGTCGGTGTAGTCGAGGACACGGTCTACACAAGCGTGTACTGGAAAAACCACAGCATGTATTTCGTTCCGATGACGCAGCGGCCCGCGAGTTGGAAACGTCCGCTCGAACTCGATGTGTCGGTCTATGCGGGGGCGATTGTGATCGAAACCGAGCATCCGATGAACGACATGGAGAAGCTCACGCGGACCACGCTGGCCGCTATCAATCCGAATCTGACGGTGGCGAAGTTTCAAACTTTCAATCAGCAGATTGCCGACCGCTTCAACGACGAACGGCTGATCGCACGACTAACGATGCTGTTCGGGGCTCTGGCTCTGCTGCTGGCGGCAATAGGACTTTATGGAGTGACTGCTTATACCGTCGCGCGGCGGACGCCCGAGATTGGCATTCGCATGGCCGTGGGTGCCGAGCGGAGCAGCGTGATCACGATGGTGATGCGCGGGGCGATCATCCAGATTGTCCTTGGTCTGGCGATCGGAATCCCGATCGCGCTGGTGTGCGTGCGGTTTGTGAAGTCGCAGCTCTACGAGATCACCAGCGCCGATCCCACGATCGTGATCGGCGCAACCGCAATCCTCGCGGCGGCTGCCTGTATTGCCGGGGTCATGCCAGCCCGGCGCGCGGCTTCCATCGATCCGGTGCAGGCGTTGCGAGACGAGTAATCGCTCACAAATACCTCAGCGTGATACTCCTTGTTGGGCGCGATCAACTCGATGCCGTAATCGCGCTCCAGTCCCCGGTCCAGACGATCCGAGTCATAGGCCCGGTCGCCGATCAGCCGCGCCGGGAGTTCGTCGAGAAAGCTTCCGGCCAGGGTTTCCTCGACGAGTTTTGTTGCGTGCGGCGAGGCGCTATCGACGGTGACGGCCAGAGGAAGACTGGTAACAGCGGCGATGGCCATGATTTTCGTCCCCTTGCCGCGCTTGGTCGGCCCCACGGCCAGGCCCCCTTTTTCGCGCTCGCGAAAGTGCCGTCCAGCAAGCCTTCCTCCAGCGGCAGCAGTCCGTGACTGTGGAGTTCCCGCGCCAGCTGCCGTTGCCCGACACAAAGCCTTCTCACATGCTGCAAGACCGGTCGTAGCTACCTAGCCTAGGCGACCGGCCAACGACTTACGACCAACGCCCCTCCGGAACTGCTAAAATCGGCACACTATGAGCCCCCAGCCCCCGTTTACCGATGTACCAGACGCGATTGAAGAGGTTCGCGCGGGACGCATGATCGTCGTTGTCGACGACGAGGACCGCGAGAACGAAGGTGACCTCACGCTTGCCGCCGAGAAGGTCACGCCTGAGGCCATCAATTTCATGGCGAAGTTTGGGCGCGGGCTGATTTGCCTGGCGATGACGGAGGAACGGCTCGAGCATCTGAACATCGGTCCGATGACCGCCGAGAATACCTCGCAATATGGAACAGCTTTCTGCGAAGCGATTGATGCACGCCAGGGGGTCACTACCGGCATTTCCGCGTATGACCGCTCACGGACCATTCAGGTCGCGATCGATCCCGCGACGAAGCCGTCGGATCTGGCCCGTCCCGGACACGTCTTCCCTCTTCGCGCGCGCAAAGGTGGGGTGCTGGTGCGCGCAGGACAGACCGAAGCGTCGGTCGATCTGGCGCGGCTTGCGGGCATGGTGCCGGCGGGAATCATCTGCGAAGTCATGAATGACGACGGCAGCATGGCTCGCGTGCCGGATCTGATCGAGTTCTGCCGTGAGCACAACATGAAGATGCTGACCGTCGCCGAGCTCATCCGCTACCGCATGGCGCACGAGCGTTATGTAAATCGCGTCGGCGAGGCACTCATCGATACCCGCTTCGGCGAATTCCGCCTGATCGCTTATTCGAGCGAGGTGGATGGCGGCGAGTCGCACGTGGCCCTGGTTCGCGGGGATATCGAGCACAGCGAACAACCGGTGCTGGTGCGCATGCACGCTCATTGCCTTATGGGAGATGTCTTCGGCGCGACCGGTTGCGAATGTCATGCGACCCTCGAAGCCTCACTGAGGCGCATCTCCGTGGAAGGACTGGGCGCACTGATCTATTTGCACCAGACCTCGCAGGGATTCTCGGTTGAGAAAATTGGCGAGCGAGCCGCTTTGAGCTTCCATGGCGGGAGGGCCCTCACTTCTCTCTATGACAACAGCAAGCAGATCCAGCGCGAGATTGGGATTGGGGCGCAGATTTTGTCGGATCTGAACCTGCGGCGGATTCGGCTGCTCACGAATAGACCGAAGAAGGTCGCGGCGCTCGAAGGTTTCGGAATCGAAATCGTCGAACAAGTGCCCGTACAACTTGGCGACGCCAAGGTCCAGAAGCGCTAGCAGAAGCTACTCCAAATATTGCGGGAGCGTCATGGCAACTCATTTTGCCTCGGTGGAGAAGAATGAACGCAACATCCCGCCCGGGATGATCGATGACGCTCGCAAGCATGTTTACGAAGCCGCCATTCGCACGCCGCTCGTGCGCCTGAACTACGACGGACCTGCCGAGATTTACCTAAAGCTCGAGTGCCTGCAACCGATTGGGGCGTTCAAGATCCGGGGTGCCTACAATGCGGTGCGCCTGTTGCCGGAGGCGGAGCGGCGGCGCGGAGTCTGGACGGTGAGTGCGGGCAACGCGGCGCAGGGAGTCGCGCTCGCCGCGCGCAAGGCCGGTGTCCCGTGCAGGGTGCTCGTAATCGACGCCGCTCCCGCAGCCAAGCTCGACGCAGTGCGTCGCCTCGGCGGGGAAATCGTGAAAGCTTCGTACGACGATTGCTGGAGGGCGCTGGCGGACCGCGCACATCCGGCGATGAATGGTGCATTCGTACATCCGTTTGAAGATGACGAATTTATCGCGGGCAACGCGTCGGCGGGGCTGGAGATTCTGGAAGACCTGCCTGATGTCGAAGCGATCGTGGCGTCGTTCGGCGGCGGAGGTTTGTCGTGCGGCATCGCGGCTGCCATGAAAGAGCGTGCGCCTAAGGTGAAGGTGTTCGCCGCGGAACCGGAAACAGCGGCACCGCTGGCCTGGTCTCTGGCAGCCGGATCACCGCAGAAGTTTCCCACTTGGAAGGCGAGTTGGGTGGATGGGTGTGGCGGGAAATCGGTGTTTCCCCGCATGTGGGATCTGGCGCATCATCTGCTGGCCGGGTCCATCGTGAGCACGCTTGACGAGGTCCGGCTGGCGATGAAACTTGTGGCGGAGCGGAATCACGTCATCAGCGAGGGAGCCGGAGCTTGCGCGGTCGCAGCGGGGCTCAGCGGGAAGTGTGGGGCGCGGAAGATCGTCTGCGTTGTGAGTGGCGGGAATATCGACCTGTCGGTGTTTGCGCAACTGGTCAATCAACCATAGAGACGTTGCTGGCAACGTCTCTGCAGGTAGCGCAACTGATCCGGACTAGAGCCGATAGATCGACGCTTTAGGTTTCGTGGATAGAAGAGACGTAGCAAGCTACGTCTCTACGGAAAAGGGTTGCAATCCTAGAATGGTTTGCGGACTACGACTTCGCTGTCCCGGATGAAAAATTGGGCTGAGCAACTCTCCGAGCCGCAGATGACCGGGAGCAATCCGTTGATCTGTTTGCGGGTGATCAGGCCGAGCATGCCGCAGGATGGGCATGAGAGCACGGCCCAGTAAGGATCTTCCTTTTCGCCGATCTCACCGGCATTTTCGAGCACAAAGACGGTACCAGGCTGCATCTGTTCCGGAATCCACTCATTGAGGATGTCCAGTTCACCGACCATGTGTTCCCTCCCTTGATTCGGTTTGTGCTCGACCCAAAAATCCCTACGAAGCCTTTCTAGCACGCTTCAGGTAATCCCGCGAAGTTACTGAGGTACTTACCTTTGCCGCTGTCACGCCAGCACGAACATGACGCACAGCATCGGTTAAACAGATGCCCAAAATGGGCTGATCTGAATTCTTGAGGATGTCGACGATCTGCTTGGCCGAAGTCTCGAGATAGAGATGTTTGCCGTCGGTTAGCAGATGAGTTTCCGAGTTGCGGTCGACGATTTCGGCCAAGCCTTTGCCGAATTCCCGTTCAAGGAAGCGGACGACTTTGCGCACGCCTTGCAGCGAAAATCCCTTGCGGCGGAGTTGGCAGATCACGACGATCTCGGTGAGCCGGTTCATCGAATAGAGGCGGCGATGCCCCTCATGCTCCGGTCGAACGACGCCACGTTCGTCCCACCACTGCAACTGGCGGGCCGTGATGCCCGTCAGAGCGATGACTTCTCGGGATGTGAACCGATCCTGCATGAATCCTCAAGAACGTTTGAAACAATCTTGATGCGAAATGTTTCACACATTTTAGGCATGGCAGGCTGTGGATCAAGCAAAGAAATGAAGGGGTTAGTGACTAAGAGAGTTCCTGCCGGAGGGCTCCGACCAGCGGGGCTGAAGCAGGTTCATGAGTTGCGACGTACGCGGCCTTGAAAGGCCGCTCTTCCACGTGATCTCAGGAGCGGAGGGAGATCGCATCAGCACGGAGGGATCCGCCGCCGACGAAATGAACCATCTCGAGTTTGTCTCCGTCGTTGAGGATGGTCTCGCCCCAACGGTCGCGGGGGACGATGTCACGATTGAGTTCGATGGCGACACGGTCGGGTTTCATGGCGAGGGCTTCTACCAGAGCGGCGAGAGTGGGAATCGGAGGATCGAAGGACCTTTCTTCCCCGTTGATTTGGAGTTTCATGATGTATAGGACACTGTACGCCGATTTGAGTGAGGGAGAAACGTGGCGTCCCTGACGGACTCGCGCCTGTTTGCAAGCGTACCCGGCACTTTCCGAACCGGGCTTTCACATGCTGCCCCTACGCAGCTGCGGCCTTAGAAGAGCACGCAGCATCGCGCAGGGGCACGCTCGCTGCGCTCGCGGGACTGACGAATGCGTCCGTCCCCACACGATCATCTATCTACTATTACTCGGCTTTGCGGAGGACGAACTTTCGGGTGGCGGTGCGGCCTTCGAAGTTTGCCTGGACCAGTAACGACGAATCTGGCAGAGCCGCTTCCTCAACTTCAATCTTGATCTCTGCGGCGCCACCGGAATCGGCGACTGCTTGCGTGTAGAACGGCGCGGCGCCCGGTCGGGCGAAGCGGAACGTGAGGCGTGCTCCGGAAGCGGCAGCGCCGCCCTCGGTCACGCGCAAATGCATGGTTAAATTGCGATCGGCGAGGACAGAGTCCGCGTTGAGCCACTGAACTTCGAGTTCTTTTACGGTGGCGAGCGCTTCGGGTTCGGGGTGATCGAGGACGTTGTCGAGCTTCCCTTCCCGGATGGCGTCGAGCACGAGACGATGCTGCTCGCGCAACTGCTGTTCT
>DATMOO010000371.1:0-13616 GCA_035568275.1 Candidatus Sulfotelmatobacter sp. | reverse complement strand
GCGAGTCCCGCCGTACTGCTCAAGAACGCCTTCGGGTTCACGCTGGCTGTAGGAAGTATTCCCGCCACCACGGCACGGACCTGGATCAGTCTGGTCGCCATTATCGGCATTGCGTTCGCGCTCGCCGTTTGGACGTTTCTACGGGCGCAGGGGGTGGAGACCTGGGAATCCAGCCGCAGCCAGCGGTGGATCATCGCGCTTGGTATCATCGTAACGATCGCGCTGCCCGTGTCGATGGCGGACACCAACTATGACAAACCGGCCCCTCATGCAACCAACGCGCCGTCGATACAGAGGCTTTTCTCTCGGGCGGGAAGCAGTCTGGCTTTGACACAGCCCGGTGGGCAGCCGCCTGCGCGGTGTTGCAGCACGATCCTTAACCGAGAGGAGTGGCCTCCGTTTGGGACAGATGAGCCTACGCGGCGGGATTTGCTGGTGCTGTTGCCGGTGGATAGCACGCAGCCCGTTAGGGACGTGCATCTCCAGGTAACGGGAGAAAACGGACTGGAAGCAACCGCTCCTCCAGCCGCGCTCGCGCCTGCGCCCCAAGCTCTTGAGACGCACACCTACCTGAATGATTTCGGCCCGGCGGCGGCTGACGGGCACCATGTGGTGACAGGCTGGGTGGCACGCATTCCCGTAACGCTGATCCCTACTAGACCCTGGGATATCGGCGGTGTGCGCTATCCGCTGCGGGTAACGGGCACGTATCAAGTCGCAGGCGAGAGCGCGGTGCGGTCATTCAGCGCGAGGGCCGCTATTGACGCGCAAGTGTCGAAGGCTATCTACGAAATGGGTGTTGCAGCGCTGATTCTGCCGCTCCTGTGTTTTGGAGCGGCGTTCAAGCGTTGGAGGGAGACGCGGTGAGCGAGGCGAAGGTAATTGGGGCAACCGACTACGCTATCGAAATGGACGGCCTCACACGTCGTTTTGGCGACTTCGTGGCCGTCGACGGTGTCACGCTAAACCTCCCGAAGGGACAACTCTACGGATTCCTGGGCCTGAACGGCGCGGGAAAGACGACGACCATCCGAATGCTCACCACGCTACTGCCACCTAGCGCGGGCACCGCCAAGCTTTGGGGACACGACGTGACGAAGGAACCACTTGCAGTGCGGAAGCTCGTTGGGCTGGTGAGCGATGAGACGAGCGAGAGTCAATCGGCGTGGACGGCGCGCGAGTACCTTTCGTACTTTGCGCGTATCCGCCACATGCGGAATCCTGGGGAGGAAGTCGAGCGCATCTTGGACGACGTCGGCCTGGACGCCAAGTTTCGGGGAAAGCTGATCCGAACCTATAGCACGGGCATGAAGCGAAGGGTGGAAATCGCCCGGGCGCTCATGGGTCGTCCCAAAGTCCTTTTCCTGGACGAACCCACTCGCGGGCTGGACTTGCCGGCGAAGCGCGATATGTGGAGCCTTCTGCGCCGACTCGCGGCCACGGAGAGCGTCACGACGTTCCTCAGTAGCCATGACGCGCAAGAAATCCGCACCTTGTGCAGTGAGATCAGTGTGATCGCCGGAGGCCGGCTTGTTCACACGGGTGTAACGCGTGAGATGGGCGGGGACCTCGATGCCTTCGAGGAATGTCTCATTGGGATGCTGACTCAGTCAGAACGTATCGAGCCAGCGGGATCGCACTTTCGAGCAGAATAAAAAGTTATTGTGGAACTGCGTGGGTGCAGCCCTAGTAGGGGCGCGACTGTGGTCGCTTGCCAGCGCCGCAGTCACTTTGCCTATCGTATAGAAAACAACGAAGGACAAGAGCGTCTTCAAACGATTGCTGCCCTTCGAACTCGCGAACTTGGAAACATCGTCACTGGCGTATTCACTCCCGTGCTCGCGAGACACTCAAAGTCGTTTTCGCTGATCAACTGCATCTCGGTCGGCGTTGACCGGATGCAGCGAAACTTTGAGCCTATGCGCAAGCAGGTCGAAGGCTGGCAGAGAAGTGAGTTGATGGACGTCACGGCCAAGGTGGTCATCTACGAGGCTTTTGTGGAGGGCAGGCGGAAGCTCCCAAACATCTTGCCCGCACTGTGCATGACCTTTACTTCTTATGTGGCGCAGAGATTTATGCGGCGTCCGCTCGGGACGCACATAAAGACGGGTCGATCACGGCAGACCAGCGCCACATAATTGTGGAGTAGCAGAGTCAGGGTGAGAGACTCAGGATGCCTGGGGAGCTAGGTTCAACAGGCGGCGCAGCGCACTAATGTCGGGGCGTATCTCATTCGGAGAAACATTTCTTTCCTCGCGGCGCTCCCAATCGAGAAGCAGTGCTTCCACCATTTCCTTGCCGTCTGGATCACGAACGGCTTCCAACGGCGTGCGCCCGCCCAACGCAGGGATCTTCTCGTGGACCCAGCTTTCGACTTGCTTCTGCATGGTGGCTTGCAGGAACTTCCTGGCTTCCGGATCGGCCAAGATCGCCTCCATCTCGGCATCGTGCAATTCCGCTTCCTCTGCATCTTGTGGCGTGTTCTTCCGCATCTGTTCCAGCGTTTGGGCGAGCGTGCTCTCGTGAGTCGCCAGGGTCCCGAGTCGTTTCTCAATCTCTTTGCGCATCCGTTTGGCCCGGTTCTCCGAGTTCACCTCCGCGATCACACGTCCCTCGGAAATCTTGATGTGGCCCAGGAGGGTGTTGTCCCAAGTCTTAAACTTACGATTGCCTTTCTTGATCCAATCGATGTCCACCTTCCGCAGCTTCCCGTCGTCGCTCAGTTCCGCATCGTCGAGCAACTCCTCACGGGAACGTCCCACTGCGAGCGGAGCCAACGCGTCGAACGCCGCTTCCGCCGACTCAATCCGAAACGTCAGCGTGTGAAACAGCAGCAGGTCGCCGTCCGTATTGCACAGCACCGGCGGGGCGAATAGCCGGTCCCGAATGTCCAGGTAGGTGGCTCGAATCAGATCTGCATATCGCAACAGGTCGTGCGGCGCCAGATAGCGATTCTGTTTGGCAATTCTCCTCTTCAGTGTTTTTCGGAGTTCGATGACCTCGATCTTCTTGTCCGGCGGAATGCAGATGGGAGCCATACTGCCGAACACGGCAAGTTCCGGCTGGTGCCAGATCTGGGCAAAAAGCAGGTCTCCCTGCCGCAGGTGTCGCGACCCCGATCGCTCGATGACTTCGGTTTCTCCGCCAACCAGAACATCCCACACCCTCATGCGCTCACCGGGTTCATTCCAAACGACCTCGTAGAAGCTCAGCGGCTGGGTTGTAGCCTGCTCCAGAAAAATCCATTGCATCGCGGTTAGCTGCTTCGACTTCTCCAGCATGTACCAGCGAGCCACTACGCCGCCCCGCCCGCGCGCGGTGGTCCGCCGAGCGTCCGGATTCCATTGGAACAAGAAATAGGGCATGAAGATCTGACGTTCGTCTCCAGCCTCTTCCAGCGGCTTCGGAACGTCACGCATGTTGAAGTCTTGCCACGCTTCATAGATCCGTTCCCCGAACTTACGCAAAGCAAACCTGGTGATCTCCCCCGTCAGGCGGTCCGACTCTTCGTGCTGCCGCGCCCACACGTGGTCGATAGATGGAGCATAGCCGGGCAGGCAGCAGTGCTTGTACTTCTTGCCGCTACCGCAGGGACAGGGATCGTTTCGTCCGATCTTTTCACGCGCATGAAGGGGCATAACGTTGCGACATTATCGCGCGGGGTTGTGGAAAGGCAAGGGCATACTTGGTGGATTTTCTTTCGCGAGGAGAACCAACATGTCCCGATCAATCCACGCTGCACAAGGCGAGTCGTTATCCTACAACCACCACCAGCACCAGTTCCTGACCTTCCTCAAACACGAGAGAGGGTTTGCCGACGCTACGATTGTCAACCGCGAACGTTCTCTGAAACCCTTTTAGGCTGGCTGGTCGCAGAAGACGTGCCACCGTCCTCAGTGTCGCCGGTGGTGATTACCAAGTACTTCGCCGGTATCGTGGCGGGCCGGTGGAAGCGGACCACCGTCTCGTTCCAGGTACAGTCTCTGCGTTCGTTTTTTCGCTATGCCAGCAGTCGAGGTTGGTGCGCGGCGGGCATCGCCGAGTCCATCGATGCACCCCGGGTCTACACCTACGCAAATCTGCCGCAAGGGCCGGCGTGGGAAGAGGTGAAAAAGCTTTTCACCAGCGGCAACGGCACGTCGCCAGTTCAGATCAGAAGTCGCGGCGCGATCCTGCTTTGCTCGGTCGACAGCCTGCGCGTTGGCGAAGTCTGTTGCCTGCGTCTTGAGGACATCGATTGGGCGGAAGAGAGAATCTCCGTGCGCCGCCCCAAACAGAGGAAAGCCCAAACTTATCCCCTGACGGCCAAGGTTGGGAATGCACGTCTGCGGTATCTGAAGGAGGTGAGGCCCCGGTGTCCCCACCGGGAAGTCTTACTGACACTCAGGCGACCATACCGGCCCGTTTCGCTTGGCGCTCTTTCCACGATGACTCGGAAGCTACAAAAGAGGCTCGGCCTGAAGCTCATCGGAGAGACCCAAGCTCTGCGGGATGTGGGCAACCTCGGGCTGGGAGGTATCGCGTGAAGATCACCGATGCCATCCACGAGTTCATCCTCTATAAGCAGTCGCTCGGCATGACCTATAAGAACCGGGCACTCAAACTGACCGCTTTCGCCCGCTGGGCCGGACCCGTTGAAATCGACAGCATAAGTCCTGAGACGGTTCGCAGGTTCCTTGATGCTGGCCGACCGGTGACTGCGGAGTGGTTCAACAAGTTATCAGCCCTGAAAATGTTCTTTCGGTTTCGATTGTCACGCGGTGGGGGTCGAGTATTTCTTCTTCTGTGGTTCCGCATCTAGAGACATCGGGGATGCACTTCCGCTCGCATCTAGTCTGGCAAGAGAAATTCAGTCCTTTAGTTACCCCTTCAACTTCTGTTACGAAATCCGAACACAATCAGAGAAATATGACTTCGGTAATTATAGGTTGCCTCTGTCCCTGTGCAACTCTTAGCACAGTCATGTCAGGGGAGCAGTATGTTATACAAGTCGCACCAGTCTATTACTGGAACAATCCTAGTCGCCGACGACCAAGCCGCAAATCGTGAACTGCTAGAAGAACTCCTCACAACCCAGGGATTCAAAGTCATCACCGTTTCCGACGGTGCGGATGTTGTACCAGAGTTGATCAGAAGTCAAGTCGACCTGGTGCTAATGGACGTAATGATGCCTCGCATCACGGGTTTTCAGGCCTGCGAGAAAATCAAGAACAACCCGGACACGTATTTGATACCCGTGATTTTGATTACGGCACTTTCTGACAGGCAGGACCGGATCGAGGGTATCAAGATGGGAGCGGATGATTTCTTGAGCCGTCCCGTCGATAGAACTGAGCTGCTCGCTCGCGTAAGGTCCCTGCTAAGACTTAAACAGCGCACGGACGAGTTGGAGCGGGCCGAGTCGGTCCTGTTTTCGCTCGCGCAGAGCATTGAAGGCAAGGATCCCTACACGCATGGTCATTGTGAACGCCTGGCAGAGTATTCGGCTCGTCTGGGTGAACAACTGGGGCTCTCGGAGGATCAAGTTACCGCTCTACGTCGTGCTGGAATCGTACACGACGTTGGAAAGATTGCTGTACCCGATGCAATTCTGCTGAAGCCCGGCCGATTGAGTCCCGACGAATGGACAATTATCCGCGAGCATTCGGTGGTCGGCGAGCGCATTTGCGCACCATTAAAATCATTTCGCTACGTACTTCCAATCATTCGGCACCACCACGAAAAGCTCGACGGTTCTGGGTATCCCGATGGGCTCCGGGGCGAGGCTATCCCAATTACCGCACGTGTGCTGCAGATTGTCGACGTCTATGACGCGCTGACCACTGACAGACCGTATAAGAAGGCCTTTCCCATCACCGATGCTCTGCAAACTATGAAAGAGGAAGTGTCCAAAGGCTGGTGGGATCCACACATCTTCGATCAATTCGAGCGCCTCGTCACGACCGGGACAGCAGAATTCCTCTCTCGTGGCGCAGCGGCTGCGGGTGCGAACCCCTAAGAACAGGAGGGTTTTCGGAACATGAGGCCAGTCTTGGGCACGTCGCTATCACGCTTCAGGCATGGCGCAACTGGAGTCACGCCCCACGCACAGACACGGCCGGCTGTAAGAGTTGTGCAGCGCGCTGCTCTGATCGTATTGTTCGTGCTCACCGGGCTGGTCAACCAGAGTCTCGCCGCTCCGCCACAGGACCAAGCGAGTAGCGAGCCCCTTAAGCAATTGAGTCTCGCGCAACTCGGCAATGTCGAAGTAACGACGGCCTCTAAGGAGCCAGAGAAGATCTCGAAGACCCCCGCAGCAATTTTCGTCCTCACTCAGGAAGACATTCGCCGTTCCGGGGCCACCAGCATTCCGGAGGTACTCCGTCTTGTCCCGGGAGTGGAGGTAGCACGAATCAACTCCAATCAGTGGTCTGTGAACATTCGCGGACTTGGGAGTGGTTTCTCGAAATCAGTGTTGGTATTGATTGACGGCCGCACCGTCTATACACCCCTCTATGCCGGCGTGTACTGGGACGTACAGAACGTGTTGCTTGAGGATGTCGAGCGTATCGAAGTGATTCGGGGGCCCGGGGGAACGATCTGGGGCTCGAACGCGGTCAATGGCGTGATCAACATTATTACTCAGAATTCTAAGGATACTCGCGGAACCTACGTATCCACCAGGGCCGGAAACGTCGATCAAAACCAAGGCGGAATTCGCTACGGCGGCACGCACGGAAACAATCTTAACTATCGTGCCTACGCCATGGGATTTGGCCAAAATCCGGAATCCCACCCCCGTGGCGGCAACTATGACGCCTGGCAACTAGGACAAGCGGGTTTCCGAACGGACTCTCAGCTGACGGACCACGATACCCTGACAGTTCAGGGCGATCTTTATAAGGGAAGCATCGGACAGCAAGTGGGCATAGCCTATTATTCGCCACCTTCTCAACTCACCCTAAACGCAACCCAAAACGTATCGGGCGGCAATCTCCTGGGGCGCTGGCGCCGTGAACTCAGCAATACTTCTGACGTCCAAGTCCAGGCTTATTATGACCGGACATATCGTATCGGACCACTATTAGGAGAAGCTCGCAACACGTTTGATATTGACTTGATTTACCATTTCGTCCTCAAGGAGCGAAATGAAGTTATCTGGGGGCTGGGAGCTCGATGGAGTCCTAGCGATTTCATCCAGACTGTCTCTACCCTCAACTTTCTCCCGCATCACCAAGATGACAAGATTTACAGTGCGTTCGTCCAGGACCAGATCGCGATCTTCGAAAACAGACTCTGGCTGACTGCCGGGTCGAAGTTTGAACACAACATCTTTACGGGGTGGGAAACCGAGCCGAGCGCGCGTTTGTTGTGGACGCCGACTTCCCATCAGACGTTATGGGCGGCCGTGACGCGCGCGGTACGCACGCCTTCTCGTATTGATGAGGACCTGCAACTGACCGGTCTGGTACAGGCAACCCCGCCAGTGTTTGCTTGTATTTGCGACAATCGCCAAGTCGTTTCGGAAACGCTGCTCGGGTACGAAGCCGGATATCGCAAGCTGGTGACGTCCGGCTTTTACGTGGACGTTGCAGCTTTTCATAACAAGTACAGCAACCTCGTTAGTTATGGGGATGAATCGATTTCGACTGTGGCATCGCCGCCTCCTCCCTACACTCTCATTTCGCTCCGGGCTCTCAACGGCATTATGGGATCCACCAATGGGGGCGAAATCTCGCCCGATTGGACAGTGACCCATTGGATGGATTTCAAGGCCACATATTCCTATGTGAGCCTGAATTTTCTGGATAAACCGACCCACACGAAAACCAGTCAGGTCTCTTCCTACGAAGGATCCAGTCCGCACAATGAGGCAACTGCACAGCTTCGGTTCCATCTGCACAAAGGACTTGACCTCGATCCTACTTATCGCTATGTGGGTGCGCTGCCAGCCCTGGGCGTGAATGCTTATCACACTGTAGATGCCCGGCTGGGTTGGCACTTTGCAAAGGAATTTGAGCTGTCCGTGACGGGGCAAAATTTGTTCCAGCCTCGTCATGCCGAGTTCGGTCCCGTGCTCGTCGAGAGGAGCGCTTACGCGCAGATCACGTGGAGACGGGCTGCGGATTGATATCAATGAAACATCTTCATGGTACCGACGGCGTGCGCCGCGTTCCGGGTGATCGAGCGACGAGACCCGTTCTTAACCTCCGTCCGCTACTCATAGCTGTCGCCGCAGCATGCGCTTTCCTTGCCATCCCGGCCCTCCACGCGCAGAATCCGAGGCCCACTGACTACGAAGTAAAATCCGCTTACCTATACAACTTTGGCCGATTCGTCGAATGGCCTGAGAAGGCCGCGGCAAACCAAGGCGGCCGTTTTACTGTCTGCGTTTTCGGGCAGGATCCCTTCGGCCCCAGCCTCGACGCCACTCTTGCTGGCGAGACGATCGGCGGCAAAACCATAGTCGCCAAACGAATTTCCAGTGCGCAGGAGTCGGACAATTGCCAGATTCTTTATCTGAGCCTTACGGAAGCCAGCCGTCTTAACAAGATTATCGCTGAGCTCGACCGGAAATCTGTTCTGACCGTCAGCGATATGCCGCAATTCGTCAACCGTGGGGGCATGATCCAGTTTGTCCTGGAAGGGAAGAAAGTTCGCTTTGAGGTCAACTTGACTGCGGCCCAACGCGCGGGCCTGACGCTCAGTTCCGAGCTACTCAAGGTGGCAACCGCCGTCAGAAGGAACCCACAACCTGGAGATTGACACACCATGGCCAGAAATCAACCATACTCGATCTCCAAGAAACTCACCTTGATGAACGTGTTAGTGAGCGCTGTGGCCTTGCTTCTCGCGAGTGGTGGTTTTTGCGCCTATGACTTGTACAGTTTTCGCGCGGCCCTGGTGCGAAATGTCTCCGTCCAAGCACAGATCATTGGAGACAATACCATCTCTGCTCTGCTGTTCAACGATCCCCAATCGGCGGAAAAGACGTTATCAGCCTTGCGTGCCAACCCCAACCTTGTGCACGCCCAGATTTATGCGCGCGACGGAGAGCCTTTCGCAGGATACTGGCGTGATCGTGCGGGCGAGATCATGGCCGCGCCCCCTATTCCCGAGGGTCAAACCCAGAGCTACTGGTTCAAAGACGGGCATCTGGGGATGGCGCGCTCGATCATTTTCCAGGGTAAACCAACGGGAACCGTGTACATCCTTTCAGATCTAGGAGCGATGAACGATCGGCTTAGGAGCTACGCTCTGATTGCCGGTGCCGTATTGTTCGCCTCTCTGCTGGTCGCCTTAGGGGTCGGCCTTGTGATTAACGGTTTGATGGGCTCACTCTATTCCAAGCTGGAAACCGGTAATCGTTTCATGGATCTGTCAGTCGACATGTTTTGTGTCGCTGGGTTCGACGGGTTCTTCAAGAACTTGAACCCATCCTTCGAGAAGACACTGGGCTTCACTATGAAAGAGCTTATGGCGAAGCCTTATCTGGAGTTCATACATCCGGACGATCGTCCGGCGACGGTCGTAGAAAAGGCCGGTTTGCAAGAAGGAAAAGTCACTTTCGCATTTGAGAACCGTTATCTGTGCAAAGATGGCTCCTACAAGTGGCTGTTGTGGAATGCTGTTTCTGTGTCCGAGCAAGAATTAATCTATGCTGTGGCGCGAGACATTACCGAGCGCAAGCGAGCCGAAGCCTTGCTCCGAGAGAGCGAAGAGCGGCACCGCAAATTGTTTGACAATAATCCACATCCGACCTGGGTCTTTGACCGGGAGACGCTAGGTTTTCTTGCGGTAAACGACGCCGCAGTGCGTAAGTACGGCTATTCCAGGGACCAATTCATGGCTATGACCCTCAAGGACATTCGCCCACCCGAGGATATTCCCGCCCTGCTCAAAACCGTACGCTCCCTCGGCGAAGGAACTGAGAGCAGCGGTGCGTGGCGCCACCGACTAAAGGACCGAACCGTCATCGAAACAGAGAACACCTCCTATGCTTTAAACTTTTTGGGTCGTGCCGCGCGCGTTGTTGTTGCAGTGGACGTCACGCAGAGAAAGCGGGATGAAGCAGAAAAGCGCGAAATCATGGAAAGCCTGGCCGCTACCAATCAAGAGCTCGGGCTTCGCAATCGCGAAGTCGAACGCGCGACTCAGATGAAAAGCAAGTTTCTCGCGAGCATGAGTCATGAACTCCGGACTCCACTGAATGCGATTGTAGGGTTTTCCGATCTGCTGGCCGAAGGAACTCCGGGTCGACTTAACGACAAGCAGAAGCGCTTCGTCAACCACATCAAACAGGGTTCAACGCATCTGTTGCAGTTAATCAATGACATTCTGGATCTCTCCAAGATCGAGGCTGGACAACTGGAACTGCACAATGAGGAGTTTCTGGTAAAAGATGCCTTACCGGAAGTGCTGTCCACTATTGCTCCACTGGCAATGGCCAAGAACATCCGCATTGAGCAGAATCTGCACAGCAATTCTCTGGTTAGAGCAGATCGAGTGCGTTTTAAGCAGATCCTCTACAACCTGCTCAGCAACGCGGTCAAATTCACTCCCAAGGGTGGCCTGATTACCATCGAGTGCGCTGATCTCTCGGAGTTCGTACACGTGTCGGTAACTGACACCGGAATCGGCATCAGGGCCGAAGATCAGAAGATTGTCTTCGAGGAATTCCGACAGGTCGAGGGAAGTGCTGATCACGCCCCAGAGGGCACGGGATTGGGGCTTGCCATCACGAAACGGCTGGTGGAACAGCAGGGAGGCCAGATTTCGGTCGAGAGCGAAGTTGGAAAGGGGAGCCGGTTCACCTTCACTCTTCCAGAAGCAGAGCCGACATCAAAAGTTCCGGAGATTGCCAAAGCGGCACCAGCCTCTCTCGCTACGACGTTCGGTCGTCTTACGCCGCTCGTGCTCATTGTGGATGACGAAGTCTCGGCCCGTGAACTTCTGGTCAGCTACCTGGAATCAGAATATCGGGTCGCGGTGGCCAACTCAGGAGTCGAAGCTGTCAAGAAAGCTCAGCAACTGCGGCCAGACGCCATCACCCTGGATGTGTTGATGCCCGGCAGCAGTGGCTTCGAAACCTTGGCAGCGCTCCGCAAGAACTCCGAGACGGCAAACATCCCGGTCATCCTCCTCTCCATCGTGGATCAAAAGCAAGTGGGTTTCGCCTTGGGTGCCGCCGACTATCTCATTAAGCCGGTTCGCAAGCCGGCGCTGCTGGAGGCGGTTCGCAAGCATGTGCCGTCGCCTGCCGACGAGGAGTCCTCCATTCTGCTGGTGGACGATGATCCCAAGGCTTTGGAACTGATGGAGGAGGTCTTGCGCTCTGCCGGGTACGAGACGCAGGCGGTTCGCAGCGGCACACGAGCGTTAGAGGTTTTGGCCAACAAAGTGGTGGGCGCCATCCTGCTCGATCTACTGATGCCAGGCATGGACGGGTTTCAAGTCATTTACCACGTTCGGCAAGAGCCAGCCTTCAGGGAACTACCGATTCTAGTAATGACCGCGAAGAACCTCAGCCAGGATGAGCTCGCTCTCCTCAACCGGGAAACGCAGGGTCTGCTGCAAAAGGACCGCTCCTCACACGAGCAACTCATCGCCGAAGTTGGTCGAGTAGTTCGCGGCCGCGCTCTGGCAAAATCTGCGGGACAACCATGATCAAAGTGCTCATTGCCGAAGACAACCCCGTTAACCGAGAACTGCTCCGCGAGTTGCTCGAATTGCGTGGTTATACAGTTCTGGAAGCATGCGACGGTCAAGAAGCGCTCCGCATGATTGAGCAAACTAAACCAGAACTGATGCTGCTGGATATCAGCATGCCTGGAATGGACGGGTTTGCAGTCGTAGGCAGGATCCGCGAGAATCCTCGCCTGGCGCAGCTGCCGGTAGTCGCAGTTACGGCGTACGCCATGCGAGGTGATCAGGAACGAATTCTCAATTCCGGGTTTGATGGCTATTTGTCGAAACCGATCAATCCGTCCTCCCTCATTAAGGAGCTCGATCGCCTCCTGAATAGGGAGGTCCTGTCGGCCAACCGAGATCAGACCCAAGAGGGTCAACCTGCGAAGAAAACAGGGTCTTTGGGTGCAACCAGCAGCGGCATCTGATCAGTCTATTGGAGTTGGATCCTAGCTAGGGTTCGACTTTTTCCACGTCGGTTATAAATTGCCGAATCGACTGCTGACACGGCTCACTTGCATTTGTGAATTGAATCCCTTGCCGCTGCTCGTTGCCCCACACGACGATACCGCCCACCTCAACGGTCATCGCCGAGATTGGTAATTGGAAAGACAATCGAACAGCATCTTTGAGTCTCAAGCCGGCTACTTCCACTTGCATCCCTCCTTGACTCAGGTTCCAACATACCCCACGGAGCGTTCGGGAACCCACTGTGCACGCGACCACCGCCTGGATTGGAACGCGGACATATTTGCGCCGATTTTCCAGCATTCCTCCACTCACAGTACGAAAAAGAACGCGAAGCTTCTGTCTATCCACAGGTTTTTGAAGGAAAAAGGTCGCCCCGAGCGCAAACGCATCTTGCATAGTCTGCCTCTCGTCTCGTCCTGTCACGATGACGATGGGAGTGGATTTGTTCCATGACGATTTGCGGATAAGGCGCGCCAGCTCGAAACCATTCAGTTTTGGCATTTCCAAGTCTAGGAAAATTCCATCGAACTTTTCCTGGTTCACCGCGCCGGCGGCTTTTTCGCTGTCGCTGATAGGGCGCACATCGGCCTTCAGAGACGTAAAGACCTCGTTCATGAGTTCCAAGCTTGCGAGGTTATCCTCGACCACAAGCAGCTTCAGCGGTTGCATGCATCTATCCTCATTTTTGGTGACCGGTACGTTTACTATAGTCCGCTGACCGCGCTTGCTCGAGCGATAACGACCTAATTCCTGTCCCGAAGGTCGATTATCTCTCGCCAGGCATCTTCTGCGAATCAGGCATTTTGCAGTCGCATCGACGCGTTGCGTTACTAACCTGGAACCCTGCCTCTCGAATCCGCAAAGACTGGAAGGCATCAGATCGCTTCTAGTGTGACGGGGACGCAAAGACGAAAACGCCAATCGGATCAGTTATCTGTAGTAGTCCTGCCCACCGGATAACCCGGCTGCGCTCGGTCGCGGTGTACGCTCCGAGTTTTGTGAAGCACGGTTCGGAAACATTCTCCCATGTGTGTTTACTCCGGTCTTGGCCAAGCACTCGAAGTCGTTTTCACTGATCGATTGCATTTCGGTCGGCGTTGATCGCATGCAGCGCAACTTCGGACCAATGCAAATGCAAGTGGAAGCGTGGCAGAGGTTCGAACTCGCGGATGTAACTGCCAAGGTCATCATCTACGAGGCATTCGTGGAGGGGAAACTCCCGGCGCCCAAACACCTCGCCCGTGCGGTTCACGATCTGTACTTTGAACCGACGTACGACGAGTTTCGGCCGCGGACCGTTAAAATCTGTCGGTGGCCGGTAGGCCAGTGGACTTCGATAGTGAAGGATACGCAGGCTCCCGCCGCTCGGTCATGTGTGTGAATTCGGTCATTGTGGTCTCTCCGCACAGCTTCTCCTTCCGGGATCAGGATCTTTGACGAGTATCGCGGCGGCCTCGTGTACGGAAAACTCGTATTCG
>DATMOO010000370.1:0-2461 GCA_035568275.1 Candidatus Sulfotelmatobacter sp. | reverse complement strand
TGTGACACTTCGACTCCGCCTCAAGCTCCGCCTCTTCCTTGTCCCCTGGCGGTCGCCGCCGATAACGTGCCCACGAGCATTCGCGATGTCATCATTACTCTATATGTTGCCGCGCCTCAGCCGGATGCGATTTCGGGCCAGCAAAGGGTCGTGGTATTGACCGGGCGCGGCCGCCGCATCAATCCGAATCAGTGAAGTCTGGGAATCTTAAGTGAAAGCGCGAAACACAAAGCGAAATCAGCGGCGAGAAGCAGGGATTGCCCTACTCATCGCGATTTTCGTCCTGTTGCTGATCAGCGTGGTGGGGATCGCTTTAATCGTTTCTTCCGGCACGGAATCCGCGCTGGCCGGCAATTACCGCTCCGCGACGGGAGTGTACTATGCGTCTCTGGCGGGGCTGGAAGAGGCGCGCGGGCGTCTCCTACCGAAGAATCCCAACTACTTCTCGAAGACGCCCCCGGCGAATTTCCTGCCACCGACCGGCACGCAATGGGACATTGGCTATGTAAGGTATATCTTGAATCCTGGTCCGGGCGACCCGAATGACACGCGCACGATCTACCCAGACACGGAGTACGACACTGAGTTCGGCGCGGGGAAGCTCGGAGCCGCGAACCAACTGATAACCCAGTCGGTTTGGAACGTCGCCCCGCTGAACGGCCTGCCTGTTCCAGGTCCGCTCTATAAGTGGGTGCGCATCAACTCTATATCGGAAGTGTCGCTGCAGCTTCAGGTTGCTCCGTTTGATGGCCACGCTGCAGACCCTACCAAGCCGATTTACTACGACGGAACACGCCTCACCATCGACCCGACTAACGCTCGGGAGGTGCTAGAGATTACGTCACTTGCTGTGGTCCCCAATGGCAGCCAGAATCCCAGCCAGAAGTTGGTCCAGTACCTCATTGCTCCTGTCCCCTTGAATTTAAGTTTCCCGGCAGCGCTAACATTGGATGGCAATTCTCCGCAGTTCACAGCATCGCCCTCGCCATCCTTCTGGGTGGATGGCACTGACCACGGCGCAATTGGAACCTGCAACCCGACTGCGGCCCCGGTCGCAGCCGTGGGATACACCTCTGGATCCTTATCCAACTTTGTTCAGCCGAGTAACGCATTAGGCATTGCGATTGGACCGCGGCCATCAGACGACCTGCGGAATCACTACATGCCCTTCACCGCTCCAAACCCAGACATAGTTTCGGTCACGCTCTCTCCGAATCTGCAGACCGTAGCAGGCTTGAATGCGCTGGTGCAAACCATTCAGCAGAACGCGGACGTGGTGGTCAACGGCAACGCGACGCAGGCGAGTATGCCGGCGGCCATGTCCGCTACGAACCCCATGACCATTGTCATTAACGGCGACCTCACCTTTAGCAGTTGGCGCTCGACCGGTTACGGCCTCCTTCTGGTCACTGGAGAATTCACCTACGACCCGGACGCATCGTGGGACGGGATAATTCTGGTGATCGGGGAAGGCTTGATGTACTCCAACCGGGGCGCTTATACCAACACGCAAATTCAGGGGGCCGTGTTTCTGGCGAGGACGCTAGACGCGTTCGGAAATCCGCTGCCGCCAAACTCTGCTCCGATATTCACTCCCCCCGCCGGGTCGACTATGACTTCAGGTTTTGATTTCGGCGGCACTCCTAATTCGTTGACCAACAGCATTTATTACAGCAATTGCTGGATCCAGGCGGCAATGCCTTCCGCCGGCTACCAGGTTCTCTCCTTCCACGAAATATCATCTAATCCGTGAGCGTTTCGTCGCGCACAAACATTCTTCGGTCAGTTTCTCGCGCCCTGACTCCGTCGCTTGCTGCTTTCTATCTGAGGAGTTCGCCGCACTTTTCCGATTTTGGCGTGCGACGTGTTCGGGGGCTATAATGTGCGGATGCCTAATCGACCGGAAAGCGCGCAGATGCACGGCACTACAGTGTTGTGCGTGCGCAAGGACAACAAAGTGGTGCTGATCGCCGATGGGCAGGTGACCATGGGCGATCACGTGATGAAGCACACGGCGCGGAAGACGCGGCGGCTTTACAACGACAAGGTCGTTGCCGGGTTTGCGGGCTCGACGGCCGACGCGATTACGCTTTTTGAGAGATTCGAAGGCAAGCTGCAGGAGTTTTCCGGGAACCTGCAGAAGGCCGCGGTCGAATTGGCCAAGGAATGGCGCAAGGACCGCGCGCTTCGCCACCTGGAAGCGCTGCTGATTGTTGCCGACAGCAAGGGGACGTTTATTCTTTCCGGCAATGGTGACGTGATCGAGCCGGACGACGGCCTGGTGGCCATCGGTTCCGGCGGGACTTTTGCGCTCTCCGCAGCGCGCGCGCTGATGAAGCATTCGAAACTCAATGCCAAGGATCTGGCGATGGAGGCCATGCGCATCGCCAGCGAGATTTGCATTTTTACTAACGCCAACTTTACGGTGGAAGAGTTGTGAAAGAGGTTGACAGTCGACAGT
>DATMOO010000369.1:0-2329 GCA_035568275.1 Candidatus Sulfotelmatobacter sp. | reverse complement strand
TCCAGAATTTTGAGAGTGCCATCGCTCTTTTGCCCGATCGCGCGGGCTTGCATAACAATCGTGCCAACGCGCTTCTAGCACTCAAGCGTTTCGAAGACGCAATCGAGAGTTATGATACGGCTATTGGCCTTAGTCCTCACTACCCCGACGCCTACAGCAATCGCGGCGTCGCGCTGAAAGAACTGAAGCGCTTCGATGAAGCGATGGAGAGTTTCCACAAGGCGCTCGCGTTGAAGCCAGATTATCACGAGGCAATCTATAACAGGGCGCAGGTGCATCTCCTGATGGGACGGTTCGACATCGGATGGCGTGATTACGAGGCACGCAGGAATACGAGGCAAACTGTTGGCAACCGCAGCTGGGGAAAGCCTTTGTGGTTGGGGGAGACCGACATCTCGGGAAAGACCATCCTGGTCGATTGGGAGCAGGGGTTCGGAGATGTCATTCAAATGTGCCGTTACATAAGTCTTCTGAAGAAAGCCGGCGCGACAGTCCTGTTCGTGCCACAAAAGAAATTACGGACGTTGATGCGGGGCCTCAATGCCGACGCACATATTGTGAATCTCGATACGGACATCCCCGAGTTTGATCTCCACTGTCCTTTGCTGAGTCTCCCGTTCGCGTTCAAGACAGATATCGGGAGTATACCCAGCGCGAGCTACCTTTCTGCCGATGAAGAAAAAGTGGCAGTGTGGAGGCATCGGCTCGGCAGGAAAACCAAGTCGAGAGTGGGCGTCGTCTGGCGCGGGAATCCGATACCAGACAGGGGCCGAAGCATAGAGTTTGAGCTGTTCCGGCGCTTGTTCAATCCACACTTCGAATTCATAAGCTTGCAGAAAGAGGTGACCGACACGGAGCGCGCCGGGCTGGACTGTGCGGGCGTCCTTCATGCTGGAGATGCGCTTGCCGACTTCAGCGATACTGCGGCGCTGTGCGTTCTCATGGATTTCGTCATAAGCGTCGATACGAGCGTCGCTCATCTGGCAGGTGCACTTGGGGTCCCCGTCTGGGTATTGCTTGCCTGGGCCTCCGATTGGCGCTGGCTGCTCGATAGGGACGACAGCCCTTGGTATCCTTCAATGCGGCTGTTTCGTCAGAAGGCGCGCGGGGATTGGAACGGCGTGCTGGAGCGGCTTGAACTGGAGCTCACAACGCTCGTCCCGGCCGGGGATTTCAGTTTAGCAAATTCCTAATCAGCTTGTCGATCGCGCAATCCCATGTGTAACTCGCACTAACGTGGCGCGGGCCTGCTTCGGCAGCGTGCTGGCGCCAGAGACTGTCCTCGATTGCAGAGGTCATCAGGACAATCAAATGCTCCAAACTGGGATCCAACCGCGACGCATGTCGTCCGTCTATGGCGGTGACCGATGTTCTGCTTTCTATTCGTCGTGCAAATTCGCCAGTAACGAAGTCATCGGTTGGTCCTCCGTGCGTGCAGATAATCGGGATCCCACAGGCCGCCGCTTCCAACACCGGCAGATTGAATCCCTCTGCACGGTAGGGAGACACGTAAGCATCTGCCACCTGGTACAACATTGCCATGGCTTGATGCGATAAAGAGTCCCCGACATATTTCATTCTTTCCAAGACTATTTGCTGATCGCCGGCCGATAGGGTCCGCATGCCTTTGAGTAGTAAGCCCCTCGAATCGTATAGGCGGTCCATTCCCTTCAGGACCAGGCGTGCATCGGGAAATTTCCGGCAGACCTCTGCAAAACCGCGTAGAAGCAGGTCAATCCC
Source organism: Candidatus Sulfotelmatobacter sp. (assembly GCA_035568275.1). Taxonomy (GTDB): domain Bacteria; phylum Acidobacteriota; class Terriglobia; order Terriglobales; family Acidobacteriaceae; genus Sulfotelmatobacter. The sequence goes on along the minus strand of DATMOO010000369.1, from coordinate 589 downwards.
CTTGTTGCCGGACATCGCGCCAACGCTGAGGAATACGAATTCGCCGTCTAAAATCGGAATCCCGCTACGGATGTCTTTGCGGACATCCGGCATCGGGTGAAACGTCGCGGTATCCACGCCATGCGGGACAACGAGAACCTGGTCCATATGAAACCCAGCCCTGTAAAATCCTTCGGCCGACCACTTTGAGGGTGTCACGGCCTTGATATTGGCGGGCGGCGGACCCCGTCGCAGGCGCTCGTATTCCCGCAAATCTGACATTTGATTTTCTCGGATCAACTGCTGTTCCAAAGTTGCGAATACCGCCGTCAGGTGGGAACGCGACGGCGAAAAAGTGAAAGGATAGAACACTCTTAGCGTGACGTCCGCGCTCTCGGCAGGCTGTGCGACCTCGATCGATCTCAGCGCCTGCTCGGCAGTCGGTTCGAACAATCCCGCCTGTGCCTGCCAGGAGGGGCGATAGAACGGTACGTCGACAACCTTGAGAGCGATATTCCGGCGCAACAGCGCGAGAAGCTGCCACTGGTTAACGATCGCATATGAATGCGGAAGAAAGCGCCATCCCTCGACGATCAGACTTTTTCTTGCT
>DATMOO010000368.1:0-3453 GCA_035568275.1 Candidatus Sulfotelmatobacter sp. | reverse complement strand
GAAACTTTTCGAGGTCCTCCGGATGGAAGATTCTCTCCCGAAAATTTGGCGTAATCACATCGTCAGCAGTAAGGCCCGTATAGTCGAGAGTAGCTTGATTGGCGTAGATCGGTACGCCGCAGGGGTCCTGGACAACTATCGTCTGCGGTATCGCGTCGGTAATCCGGCGAAGTTCGCGTTCATCCTCCCGCAGTCTCTCCTGACTCTGCTTGAGGTCTTCGATGTCAGCGCTTACTCCGTACCACATAACGACCTTCCCGGCTTCGTCGCGGAAGGGTTCGAAGCGAATGAGGAACCAACGAAAAACCCCGTCATGGCGGCGCATGCGCGCTTCGATGTCACCTGGTTCCCCGGAGCGGAACAGCTCCCGCCATTTTTCCATGAGGGGCGGTAAATCCTCCGGATGGATTGCAGCCTGCCAGCCCCAACCTTGCGATTCTTCAGCAGAAAGACCTGCGTATTCACGCCATCGTTGATTCACGAACTCTACGGAGCCATCCGCATGAGCTGACCACGCAAACGCAGGGATTCTGTCAACAACAAGGCGAATGTCCAACGACTGTACGGATCGTGAGGAACCATCTCCTGGCAATGACATTGGCAGATTATAGTCCGGAACACTCAGTTCTCAACGACTCCAGGGGCAGGTCCGCCACACTCAGGAAGTTAGGAGCACAATCGCAGCGCAAAAGAAGGAGCCACAGGCGAAGAGAAGAACGTGTTGTCCTTACCACTTGGCTGTGTCGGGTAACCGGACATATGTGTCCCGGTACCCAAATTACCGGGAAGGCGACTTACCAAGGCACTTAAAACGTGAGCGGACGCGTGTCCTGAAGTCAGGTGTTTAGTAGGCGGCAGGAGTCAGACTCTTGGTCGAAATGTGTATCTTGCTCCGGGGGACCGGTTTCGGGGATCGTTGCTATGGGGCGCCCCTCCGCGGCTGGCTCGGGTGCTGGAGGCTCTGTGAGAGCTGGACGTCTTTCGTTGATGAGGGGCGTGAGCCAGGGACTCTGCAGTGCGGCTAAGGCAAGCTCTTCATCAAGGCCGTTGTAGAGCGAATCTGCCAACTCCTCTCGTGCTTTGTCCACGTAGTTTTCCCCATACGTTCTTCGGAGTGACTCAAAGATGGACCGTGCGGTTGTTGCGCCCACCTTTGCCTCGATGAGGTTTCGGGGTTTGCCAGCCTTGTAGGTCCCGAGTGCGTTGCGGAACGCGAGAAGTGAATCGTCTTGGCGCTCATCGAGGCCCGCGGAAAGTGCCTGCACAAACTGCATTTGAAAATCGGATCGATCTTTGAGGTTCTGCTCGAGTCCCACGAAGTGTGCCGTCAGTGTTTCTTTCAGCTTCTTGACGTCGGCCGCGTTGGAATCCCACAGTTTCTGGACTTCCTTGGCTAAAGCCCGTGCGTATTCGTTGCGCATTTGAACAGTGGCTCCGGCCGTAGCAGTTTTTGTCTGTTCGTCGATCATTTTCAGGCTGAATCTGGCAACAAGGACATATACGCCCGTCAGGAGCAGGCCCATGATTCCCAGTGTCCACATTTGAGTGTTGAAGGCTTTTTGGTAGTAAGACTCGTACTGCTTCTGCGTACGCGTGATGTAGTCCTTTTCCATCTCCGCGCTGCTTGCGGCTTTTTCGGCGGCATCGGCGCGGTCCTCGAGCTTCTTGATGCGGTCTTCCTGGGTGGGGCGCGACGCTCTTTGCGGCTGCTGCGATCGAAGGGCGGGGCTGAAAAAAGCGAGAACCGCAGCGAGAACCAGGATGCGTTGGTGTTTAGTAGTCATGGGTCCGACTCCTGGCTGGGTCTCCCAATCTAGTTGCTGAGGGGTGTGGTGTCACTGTTTGGAGCCGGGAGCGGTGTCCGAAGGAATACCGGCCGGAAGGGCAAGGCGTTTCGATTGGAGATAGCGTCGAGTGTTCTCAACTCCTGAGTAACGCTCTAATCGGACAGTGGTGGCTAGTACCCAAGTTACCGGTAAGCCGAGGATGAAGAGAATGCAGATGAAGAGAATGAAGGGGACGGGTCATTCCAACGCCAGTTCGTGCGTGACGACCTCGACGTTTCCGTCAAGGCCTCGGCATAAGCGGCCGGCAAACCGAAGTCTTTAATCTACGGTCCGCCACCAGATCATCTCGTTTCTATTGAAAACAGGACGGATGGCAGATTTTCCGGCCAAGCGTCTCGATGGACATAGAGATGCTTCATGAACACAGAGGAAGGGAGATCGCCAGTGAAGGAGGCGAGCACGTAATGGCGGAACGAGTACAGCACACCTTATATCAGGTCTCGACGGCCACAGCCCTCGTTGAGGGGATTTACCAGGGCGCGGTGCAAGTCGCGGCTCTACGGGAGCACGGTGATCTGGGCTTAGGCACCTTCGAGAGTCTGGATGGTGAAATGGTCGTCGTCGACGGGCACTTCTTTCAGGTGCGCTCGGACGGCTCTGTGAGAGAAGTACAGGACAACGTTCTAAGCCCCTTCGCGGCAGTCACCGCCTTTTCTCCGGATCAGTCAATCACTCTGGATAATTGCCCGGATTTGTCCCACCTGACTTCCCAGTTCGACGCCTTGCGCCAATCTGACAATTTCTTTTTCGCTTTGAGAGTCGATGGAACATTCGACTACATCCACGCGAGAGCGATGCGCCGCACGAAAGAAGGAGTTCCACTGGTCCAGGCTGCGGCCGTTCAACCGGAGTTCGAATTTAACAATATCTCGGGAACTCTCGTGGGCTTCTGGACTCCCGAGTATGCGAAATCGTTGAATGTGCCCGGTTATCACCTGCATTTCATGTCAGCAGACCGCACCCGCGGCGGGCATCTTCTGCAGTGCCGCGGAAAGAATCTGCGCCTGCAAATTCAGCGAGAGGGCGATTACCACATCGTGCTGCCTGAAACCGCCGATTTTTTGAAAGCCAACTTACGACGAGATCCGACCGCGGCCCTTGCAAAAGCAGAAGGAGAAAAGAAATGAGCACACCCGCCACAAAGCCAGCGCCGCAGACAGGTGCTGAGCTGTTAGTGAAAAGTCTAGAAGCGCAGGGAGTCGAATACATCTTCGGTATACCCGGAGCGAAAGTCGACAGGGTGTTCGACACACTCGTGGATTCGAAGATCAAAACCATAGTCTGCCGGCATGAACAAAACGCGGCGTTCATGGCGAGCGGTATTGGCCGCATGACGGGGAAAGCAGGGGTTGCATTGGTCACTTCCGGACCGGGCTGCTCGAATCTGGTCACGGGCTTCGCGACGGCGACTTCCGAAGGCGATCCGGTGGTTGGTATAGGTGGCGCAGCGCCCGTCGCAGATCGACTGAAACAGCTTCATCAAAGCATGGACACCGTCAACCTTTTCCGGCCGGTCACGAAGTTCAGCGCCGAAATCGACTCTGCGAGTTCCGTTTCCGAAGTGGTTGCCAACGCTTTTCGGGCTGCTGAATCGGGACGCCCGGGG
>DATMOO010000367.1:0-3655 GCA_035568275.1 Candidatus Sulfotelmatobacter sp. | reverse complement strand
AGAGTATAGGAAGCGTCGGTCTTTATGTCTGCGAGCAGAGTATCTAAGGAAACGCCTTCCCAAGATGTGCCCAACTTCGACCACCGCGTGACACAGTGCAAATCAACTGTAACCGTCTCGCTAGGCAAGTTGCGAAACGATTTCCAATCCCATCGCCGCAAGACATTCTTGCCGTCATCGATCACAAACTCCCATTTTTCAAGTGGGACGTGCGGAGTCGGGCCTGCCGACAAGACTGGAAAATCGGTGGTGAGGTACTGCCCTGGCGGCAGCTTGACATCGGTCGGCGTGCGTCGACCAGAAAAACCTCGAGAGATGATACCCATATGCATTCCTCCTTGCTCAGCGACCCATTTGCACTAAGGCTCCGTTCAGTCTTGGGTTTAGCCGCGATTTGCCGCTTACGCGGCCGCCTTGGTCAAACCGCCCTTCCGGACAATGAAGCTCGCGATTTGCTCGACACCTTCGCCGCTCTTCAAATTCGTGAAAACAAAAGCCCGATTCGCGCGCATTCTCAGCGTATCCTCTTCCATCACGGCAAGGTTTGCGCCAACGAGAGGAGCTAAATCAATCTTGTTGATAATCAGAAGATCGGAGCGCGTAATGCCCGGGCCGCCCTTGCGCGGTATCTTTTCCCCTTCCGCGACATCGATGACATAGATGGTCAAGTCGGCCAACTCGGGGCTGAAGGTTGCGGCAAGGTTATCGCCCCCGGATTCGATGAAGCACAATTCCGCATGCGGGAATTTCCGGTTCATGTCCTCAATCGCAGCGAGGTTCATGGACGCGTCCTCCCGAATCGCCGTGTGGGGACAGCCACCAGTTTCAACGCCCATGATGCGTTCAGTAGGCAGTGCTTCCGCCCGCGTGAGAATCAGTTGATCTTCCTTCGTGTAGATGTCGTTGGTAATCACGTAGATGTCGTACGTGTTGCGCAGCCGCTTGCACAGCGCCTCCACTAGGGCGGTTTTGCCTGAGCCAACCGGGCCGCCGATCCCGACGCGCAGAGGATGGTTTGGGGAGTTTGTGCTGGCAATAGAGTTCATGAGCGAAATAACCTCGTATATTGGGTTTCGTGTGCCATGGAGGCGAGATCCACCATGACGGCCGCCGACCCAAGATCATCGATCGTGGCGTTTCTGGCCCGCGCACTGGCGGCGAGCACGGCTTCCTCGAGCACGGCGATCGCTAGCTGCCCGTCCGTTTGACCGAGCGGGACAAGTCGCACCCCGGCGGTCACCAAATTGGCGATGTAACTTTGCAGAAAGGCGGGCAGGGCCAGGCTCAGCGGGATGTCCTCCCTTGCCGAGCGGACTCCGAGAACAACGGCTAACGTGGAAGGAACATGCCGTTCAGAGAGCAATTGCGAAAGCGAGTCCAGGAGTCGATCTGGCCACACGTGAAGCAGTGTCATGCGACAGGCCGACGCCTGCTGCGATGACTCAAGCGCGAATTCCGAGGTCCCGCGAAAGGCCGCGGCAAGTTCGGCTATTTCAAAGAGCTTCGCGCAATCGTTGTCTCGGGCACCGCACCAGGCTTCTCTGAAGAAAATCGCTTCATTTCGTCCGGAGCCGCAGGAAAGGTCTGCTTCCAGCCAGTCGACGAGACTTTCACGGTCCTTTATATATGCCGCTTCGACAGCCCATTCGACGGTGTGAGAGTAGCTGTAAGAACCGGTAGGGAATGCAGGCGAGAGCCAGCTTTGCAGTCTCAGCAATGCTAGCTGCGGGCATCGGTAGTGTTCCTTACTCATGATGATGTCCGCCGTCGCCGTGACTGTGATGGCGGTGACCGTTCCCGCCGTATGCGCCGCCCTCGGGCTGGAAGCGGACCTGGACCTTCACGAGGTCGGCTCCGAAACCGAGGAGCATATCCTCAATCACATGGTCGGGACGAATGCGAATAACCTCGTCTCGAATTTCTGTGGGCAAATGCCGGTTGCCTAGGTGCCAAGCAAGGCGCGCTAGCTGATGAGGATCATTGTGACGGACTTCGACGACGGTCTCCGCAGCAGCCCGCACCTCCAGCCACCTCCCGTCCTCCAGTTGCAAGCCGTCTCCGTCGGCCATCGCGACGGTCTTCGGCAGGTCGAGAAGGACATCCTCTCCTTGGTCGGCAGTCAGTTGAATGCGGCGGCGGTGACGCGCATCAAAATCGAGAGTGAGAGCGCCTGAGGATCGTTCCTTCGGCCAATGGCCAGCGGGGCGATGAATGGAAGCACTTTGCATGGTTGTTCATCCCTCAATACAAGAAATAGCGTTGCGCCAGCGCCAACACTTTCGCAGGTTCACAGGTCAGCAAACGACCATCGGCACGTACTTCATATGTTTCCGGATCAACTTCCATGCGTGGCGTGGCGTCATTGAGCATCATCGAACGCTTGCCGATCTTGCGGGTGTTGGTGACGGGCAGCAGTTTCTTCGTGAGGCCCAGTGACTCACCCTTTTGAACGAGCGCTTGGCTCACGAACGTAACCGAGCTTTCCGTCATAGCCCGGCCGAACGCACCGAACATGGGGCGGTAATATTCAGGTTGCGGATTAGGAATCGAAGCGTTGGGGTCCCCCATGATTGCCGCGGCAATCATTCCGCTCTTCAGCACCAGGGCCGGCTTCACTCCAAAGAAAGCCGGATTCCAGATGCAGAGATCCGCAAGCTTTCCAACTTCTATCGAGCCCACGTAATTTGAAATTCCTTGAGCGATTGCAGGATTGATCGTGTATTTGGCGACATACCGCCGGGCCCTGAAATTGTCGTTGTCGCCTTTTTCTTCGCCGCGCCGCCCGAATTGCTTTTTCATTTTGTCGGCCGTCTGCCAGGTCCGGATAATCACTTCTCCTGCGCGGCCCATGGCTTGGCTGTCGGACGACATGATGGAGAGTGCGCCAAGGTCGTGAAGAATATCCTCCGCCGCAATCGTTTCCTTGCGGATACGGCTCTCTGCGAACGCAAGATCTTCGGGAATGCGACGATCCAGATGGTGCGTTACCATCACCATATCGAGCGCCTCTTCGAGCGTGTTCACCGTGTACGGCCGCGTCGGACCTGTCGAGGATGGAATCACATTCGCGGAGCCACACACTTTGATAATGTCCGGTGCATGGCCTCCGCCGGCGCCTTCGGTATGAAACGTGTGGATCGTTCTGCCCTTGAAGGCGGCAATCGTATCTTCCACAAAACCGCTTTCATTGAGCGTATCGGTATGGATCAAGACCTGAATGTCCATGTCATCCGCAACAGAAAGACAGCAATCGATCGCCGCGGGCGTCGTGCCCCAGTCTTCGTGCAGCTTCAAGCCGCAAGCCCCCGCTTCAACCTGCTCGACGAGACCAGCGGGAGTACTCGCGTTTCCTTTGCCGAAAAAGCCGAAGTTTACGGGGAAGGAATCCGCCGCCTCTAGCATTTTTCGTATGTGCCAAGGCCCGGGTGTGCAGGTGGTGGCTGTTGTTCCCGCCGCCGGCCCCGTTCCACCGCCCATCATTGAGGTCACGCCGGAGAACAGCGCCTCCTCAACCTGCTGCGGACAAATGAAGTGCACGTGTGTGTCGATTCCGCCGGCAGTAACGATATTCCCTTCGCCCGCAATCACCTCGGTTCCCGGCCCAATAATAATGTCCACGCCTGACTGCACATCGGGATTGCCGGCTTTCCCAATC
>DATMOO010000366.1:0-9416 GCA_035568275.1 Candidatus Sulfotelmatobacter sp. | reverse complement strand
TGCAGTTGAAAGACCAGAGACTGCAGACTCATAAACTATCGCTTTTGAAGCACAAACAATTCCGTCCGGAGCCGTGTACTGTCCAGAATATGGACAACTGTTGCTGAACAAGGCAGTCAGCCCATGCAAGAGATCGCTGCCTGTAAAAGAGACGCTGAGACGGGACGTGACCAGCGTCATAAACTTTCGCAAGTGAGGATGAGGGGATAGGAGGTAGGAGAGAAAAAGTCCGTCCACTACAGTAATGAGTGAGTAAACATGGATGCCACGGGACAGGCAGGGCGGGATGGGACTCTTCGGAAGAGAGTTAATCAGTTGACCACTCTGCGCTTAACGGCCACGATTTGCGATTCCGCGTCTCGAATCGGCGCATCGAGCATCTCCGTCGCCAACCCCTGGCTAAACCCTGGCATCCTTGTTTCATGCCCAACAAAGTCGCTCCGGCACCAATTGGGGAATTCAGCAAAATCGATTCCGCAGCGTGACCGGTCGTGAAGATCACCGGAAGATCCGGTTTCACAGCGCCCATCTTAGCGTAAGCATCTGGGCCCTGCATCACCGGCATCATAACGTCCAAGACGGCCAGCCCAATCTTCTGCCAGTTCTCCTCGAACAGACAAACCGCTTCCTCTCCGTTACGTGCCATGAGGACTGTATAGCCCTTCGATTCTAGACTCCTTCGAATTACTTCCTGAAGGCCGTCGTGGTCCTCTGCAACTAGAATCGTCTCAGTGCCTCCAGCAATTTTGGCGTTGCTTGGTGTTGCTCGCCTGTCGGCGACGCCGGAGATAAGCGGGATGTGGACGCGGAACGTTGAACCTTGACCGGGCTCGCTATGTACGGTTACAAAACCACCGTGCTGCTTGAATATTTCTCGAACCTTGTTCTTCCTGAGTCGAGGCCGAATCTTTTGGACGTAGTATTCCTCACTCAGCCAGATTGGCAGACTGGACGAGTCCCACCACGAGCTCGCCAGGGCATGATCGCTAAGGATCTTGGGATGTGGGCTTTTTCGTCTTGGTTTTAGGCTTTGCATGTTCCAGCAGAGCGACCCGTGCCATTGTTTCTCTCGATGCTTCAACCGTACACGAGCGGCAGTAGCGGTTCTTTACTCCCTCCGCGCCACAGACCACAAATCCTGGCGTGACGAGGCGCAACGCTGGTTCGCACTTCAAAGAAGTTTCCTGGTCCTTCGCTTCTCCGACGGTGAGTCAAGCGAGTTGGGAGTGCCTGAACACGTCCAGACGATCGGTCAAGGGAATTCCACCGTGATTGCGCCACTCACTCAGCAACGACCGCGACAGCAGGTCTCACATCGTAACCGTCTCAGAGAGGCGCACTGCACACGGTCCCCTCAGGCGACCGTTGCCGTCACGCAGTTCGAAGAACCATTCGCGCCTCAGCGGTTGCCGGTCCTCGCTACGAGGCGACTGTTCAGGCCCGGGGGATGAGAGAATGGAATTGGATTTAGCAAACAGCTATGACAGACACTAAAGTCCCGTTTCTCGATTTGAAAACGCAATATCAAAGCATCCGGCCTGAGATTGATAAGGCTATCGCCAGAGTCCTAGACAATTGTCAGTTCGTACTCGGCTCCGAAGTTGCAGGGTTTGAAGAGGAATTCGCCAGCTATTGTGGTGTTGCTGAGTGTGTCGCTCTCAATTCCGGGACAAGTGCCTTGCATCTGGCATTGCTGGCAGCGGGAGTCGGTCCCGGCGACGAAGTCATCACTGTGCCGTTCACTTTCGTGGCTAGTGTGGCGGCGATCCTCTATGCTGGCGCGCGGCCCGTGTTGGTGGACGTTGATCCTCACTCGTTCACCATGAATCCAGGGGATATTGAGGCTGCCATTACGCCTCGCACCAAGGCAGTCCTCCCGGTCCACCTGTACGGTCATCCCGCTGACATGGATCCGATCCTAGAAGTGGCGCGACGACATGGGCTGGCTGTGATCGAAGATGCGGCACAAGCCCACGGCGCCAAGTACAAGGAGCGTCCAGTCGGTAGCCTTGGTGACATCGCCTGCTTCAGTTTTTATCCCACCAAGAATCTGGGCGCTTATGGGGAGGGTGGAGCAGTCACCACTAGTAACGCCGAGTACGCTCGAACGATACGCATGCTGCGCGATTGGGGACAGGACCGGAAATATCATCATCTGCTACGCGGATTCAACTACCGATTGGAAGGCCTGCAGGGCGCCATCCTACGGGTGAAGCTGCGTCACCTTGATCAGTGGACGGAGCTGCGCCGCGCTGCAGCCAGCAAATACAACCGATTGTTAGCTGACTGCGGAATCGAGCTTCCGAGAGAAATGCCTTGGGCGCACCATGTGTACCACGTCTACACGCTGCGAACAAAAGACCGCGACGCTTTGCAGGCGGCTCTCCAGACGGAAGGAATTCAGACGGCTGTGCACTACGCGCTGCCCGTACACCTGCAGCCGGCGTATGCTGACCTGGGATATTCTCGGGGAGCCTTTCCACAGTCCGAGAAAGCGGCCGAGGAAGTTCTATCGTTGCCCTTGTACCCAGAAATCACCGACACCCAGATTCAGAATGTAGCGCAAGCCTTGACAAGCCTGGCGGCAGCACAGTAGGAGAGTCGGAGTCGTCGCCCGAGCAAAGACTTCTGGAACCTCCGCCAGGGATTTCTCCTCAAAGACCTGCTGACTTTAAATGAATTTCGCATCGATTCCAGTGACGACGGCGTTCTAGGGCCTTGCGACTGCACGGTAAGGAGAACCGTCGAGACTGGTCAATGTTGACGGCCAGGAGGCGGCGGGAGTCCTGGTTGCCATCAACCTTAGGAAATTATCGTCGGGCTCAGGATCAGGCTACGTCTGCACGGACGAGCTTGTCCTCGCCTCGTGAAACCGAATCTCGGCCATGTTCCTGACGCTTTCGAGCTTCTGCAATGAGCTCGGAGCAGGCCTCGAACTCCTGACTTTGGGGTGCTGCTTTGGCCCTTACCTGTTCCTGGGCCTGATCGGGGGTGAGAACGGTCGCTTGCGGGCGAATGTACGGCAGTTTCTTCTTGGATGGGTGGCTATTACTTGGAATATTTGCGCCATTTGCACCCCTGAACTCCATAGGTCGAATCCTTTTTACGTAAGCGCGACGCTTCAGCACAGGCTAGTGAACATTTTTCCGCGCAATGGTCGAGCGGATTCCTTGGCAGAGGCAGAGCTGCAGCGAAGGAAGTTAACACACGACGAAACCACTGCTCATAAGATCAAGACTCTGTCCGGAATTCGTAACAGAATGCCACGAAGTCTTCTTCTAGCAGACTATTATATGCGTGATCTAACGTCATGCTGAACCCGGGTCCAGGTAGATCGATCCACGTTCTAACGCTTACGCCGTTTTATCCTTCGCATAACGACGATGCGAGGGGTCGCTTTGTTTCCGAACCGCTGGCATGGCTCGACAAAATGGGGGTCCGCAATACGGTGTTTGCGGTGCAGCCGCTCTATCGCGGAAGGTCTCATGCGAACGATTCTGCGGTTTCGGCTGATTGGCTTCGTCATTTCGCGTTGCCTGGAGCTTTCGGGATTCCCATTGCCGGTGTTTTCGTCTTCGCCCGCATCGTCGGGAGAGTGCGGACTCTGCATGGCTTAACACCCATTGATCTGATCCATGCCCATGCATCGTTGCCCTGCGGCCACGCGGCAATGCTGCTCAGCCAGGAACTGGGCATCCCGTACGTCGTGTCAGTCCATGGCTTCGATACCCTTTCTTCGGAGAAGGTTACGGGTCGAGCCTTAGCATGGCGCCGCCGTATATCCCGGCGTGTGTACGCCTCCTCTCGTCGCGTAATCTGCGTGAGCGAAAGTGTCCGCGAACATGTGCTGGAGGGGATAGGCTCGGCTTCACGGACTTCGGTGGTTTATAACGGCGTGGATCCCGAATTGTTTTCCCCAGGCGAGGAGCCACCTTCCGAGTCGCTCCTCATCCTCAGTGGCAGGACCCTGCTTTCAGTCGACCCTCCGGAAGCGCTAGTGCGCGCAGCGTCGTCGCTCACTTCGGAGTTTCCCTCGCTGCGCTGGGAATTCATCGGCCCCGGACTAGAGCGCTCTCGCTTGCACAATTTGGCTCAGCAACTTGGCGTCGGCGAACAGGTGCGCTTTCTCGGACGCCAATCGCGCCGACAAATTGCCGAAGCCATGCGACGATGCTCGGTGTTCGCGCTGCTCAGCCGCTGCGAAGGGTTGGGAGACCTTTATCTGGAGGCGATGTCTACGGGCAAACCGGTCATCGGGTACCGTGGCCAGGGCATCGCCGAAATCATCCAGCACGGTTCAAATGGGTTTCTCGTAAGACCGGACAACGAGAGAGAACTGATTCTTGCCCTTGCTATGCTTCTGCGCGACGAACCGCTCCGCCGCCGCCTGGGGACAGGGGCGCGCGACACGATTTTGGGTGGGCTCACTCTGGAGCATCAAGCAGAAAGTCTGGGTCGGATTTATAAGGAATCTGTTGCGTGAGCCGCAGCTTGTCGTGCCCTGCCAAAATCGGGTAGCTCGCCTTGCCCAGACTTTAGAGTGAATCGATCCAGAATGAGGGAGCGTGCTGCGCTACCAAGGCTGCGCCGGCCCTGAGCCTTGGGGAGCCCGCACCGAGGATAAACCATTGAGTCCAAGGGCATGTTCGGTGGAGGTGCAGTAATGGAATCTACTTTTGCTCGGTAGCTTCTCTCGCGATACGGGCAGCGGCTTGACTGGCGTTCTGACTCTTGCAAGTTCCCTGCTTGCAGTGGGCATCGTACTGCTGAGTGACCTGCGCTCTCCAGCTAGCGCTCTGCGACGTATCAGGATCAAACCTTTGGCCACAGTCCCGACAGACACCGTATGGGATTGGTTCGGCGATGAGGAGTAGCTTTCTGAGCGTACCCTCGGGCATGCCAACAGTTTCCCACAGGGCGGCTCACCGCGCTAGCCCTGTGGATTTCAAACTGCACCACTATCAAATGTTCGGTTCTCTCGTCTAGAAGCATCAGCGCATACACGCAAGGCGGTAGGCCACGACATGGAGCCGATCCACTCTTGGGTTGCGATTCAATTTTTTCAGTTGGCCGACGATGCAGAGCAACACTACCTACACCACACAGGAAGTACACGACTGGGATGATGACCGTGCTGTAACCATCCCGAGAAATTGCCGTCAGGCGATGCCTGCAACTGGGCGGCTACTTTTGCTGGAAACTGTCTTACCAGGAAATGACTCGATGCACTTCGGCAAAATTCTCGACTTGAATATGCTGGCCATGAGTTCCGGGCGAGAGCGGACGCGAGCAGAGTTCTGCACGCTACTCACGGCCGCGGGCCTCAAAGTGGCCAGAATTGTTGCGACGATGGCCCCACAGAGCTTGATCGAAGCGGTGCCACAATAGAGACAATAAAGAATCGAAAAGCACCGTGACCCAAGCGTCCGGGACCAGCAAGACCAAGGCGTACCGCTTGCTTTCTGTTCTCTTGCTGCCTGCAACGATGCGAAGGAATTGCCGACGCGCCAAATTGGCGCGCCGGCTTAGCAGAATGATCGTAATGTTGGGCCACTGTGTTAGTGTTCCTCCGGACGCAGCGTAGTCTCATCAATGGATCGGGAGACCTCCCCGCCGAGACGCAGGCCAGCTAAGTGATCAAAGCGAAAGTGCTGTCCGGCATAGATTCGGCTCAAACCTGCTTCCCGCTTAGCAGCAGAGAAGCTGGTAAAGTGCCGCGTGACTCCCGGCAGGACCTCGGATGTAACATCGAAGGTGAACCTGTCTCCGAAATAAAATGCGAGGATCGTTGCAGCGGCGCTACTGGTGGCACTGTGAGCGCCGGGATAGGAGGGATCCGGCGCGGTTTTGGTCGACAACGGCAGCCAATCGGAATCGATGAGCTCCGCCGGAGTCACCGGCCGCCAGAATTGATAGATGTATTTCGCTTCGAAGAACGAGATCGTGGTGTCGGCCATTCCAAAATTCACTAGCGCGAAAACGCGTGCACTCTGTTCAAGGTTCAGGTTGTGCGCGATCGCCGCTGTCTGGGTGATCTCGTTCCAGTAATTTTGGATCTTGCCACCCCAGAACTTTCCAATCACGGTTTGCTCCGGAGTACGCGTTGTGCTGTCGATCTCGCCTATGCTTTGCACTTCAGCAAGGTCTTGAATGTATTCTTTGTCGGTCAACGCCGGCGGCGGGTCGGGAAGGAATTCGCGTGAATTGATAATCGCAAAGGGAGTCACATCGCCCCATTGCGTAAAGTCGGCCGGGGTGAAATCCGGTGGTGTAGCCCGATAGAATCCCGGAACGTTTTTGGATGTGAATCCTGGCTGGGGAGCGCCGGAGCCATCGTTGGCGCGCGATGCCAGGATCTGAGCAGCCACCGTCTGACCCACGGTGACGCCCTCGTTCTTCGCTTTTCCATCAGGAATCTGGGCTAAATCCTGTTGAAGTTCGGCGTCCAGTGTGGCCTGAAACGCGGGATAAAGCGCCAGCAACACGTCGTGCGCTGCTTGGTCCGCTGCGGCCGTTTTAGATGTTTGCGGGTCCACATCGGCGAGACGCACCAGATACGGAGTGAATTCTCCGGCAATGTTATTGACGGCGTCATAAATCGCAGCGTGAAGAGTCGCGAAGCTGCGCGTCGAATGAACGGTGGACGGCTGGGCACCTGGAGTCCGCACGATTACCAGAAGCGTTCTATTCCACTCGATAACGGGATTGACCGGCTGATTTGTGTTTGCGGGGGGCTGTTCATGCCTTGTCGTAGAGCCAGATGTGACCTGGGCTTGGAGACTTGCGCACATGAACGCAGCGACGACCAACATCTTATGCATAAATTTGCCTTTGCTCCGTCTTGTTCGAATTGGGGTACTTAGAGCGAGAGAACGCATCCTCTCAGCCGCACCCCTACTCTCTGCAACCGTACTCGTCGCGGTTTATTCCATCGGTATGACAAAAATCTCTGAAATATCAGCGTGAGCCTGCGCGTAAGCAGGCCTCTCGAAGGCGACCCGAAAAGGATGTTATGTACTGTGGAAACTAAGCAGCGGCAGTCGCTGCTGACTGGTATATTTCACGGTACCTGGCTGTCGAGGGGGGCTTCGTTCCTCACAGAATTATCCACAACACCTGGGAATAAACTGGCTGGCCGGCAGTTTAAGTATTTGTGCACATGTCTGCCGCGGGAATTCAACATGTCTCATTCGAAGAATTGGCTGTGCCACTCTTCGACCAGCTCTACAATGTCGCGCATAGGCTGACAAGGAGCACGCTTCGCCGCCACCCATCGGAGACAAGAACGGGATGCGCTAATCAGTGCCCGCCCGGGTTGGTGCGGGGGGTACCACGCCAAGTGGTATCCCTACCGCGATCACCAATCATCTACAGAATACAATCGGATCGTGACGCTCAAACCCGGTCGCTTGCGGGAGTTTTACCTCTCGATGACAGATTTTTGACAACTCGTGCACAGTATGTAAGTAGCCTTCGGTCGCCACTTCTAAATGCTCCTCGCGATTTGCCCAGCGCGAACTGCTTTCAGATGTCAATCTCCAACGATTCGCCAGCGATGCTTCTCCAGCCGAATCTAGTCGTCGACAGCCGACGAGAGCGGAAACCGGGACCTCGCTTCCTGAAATTGGCATGGACAACTGGACCGTCCAACTAAGGAGTCAAAAATGAGAAAGCTTTACTTCTGCCCATGCGTAGCGATCAGCCTGATGCTGTCTTCCGGCGCTCTGTTGGCGCAGGTAAGCACCTCAACCAAAGTGTTGTCATTCGTTGGCGCCACCAGATTCAACCCAGGCAAGCCCGCCGACGTTCCGATTCACCAGGTCGGGCAGGGTCCCGATGTCGACGTGAGCTTTGATATTCCGGGCATCTCCGGCAACAACAGTCCCGCTCGGCTACCGGCAAATTTCGTTCCCCGCCCAGCCGGCAATTCCTTTGCCTCGGCAACATTCAACGGCTTCAACGGTCTTGATCAGTTCTCGCAGGCCGTAGCGCCCACCGGCTTCGCCGGCGGCGATAACGGACAACTCGAGCCCCCCGACCAGGGCCTCGCGGTCGGCAACGGGTTTGTTCTTGAGCCCATCAACAATGCCATCGAGATCTTCGATACTACCGGGCACTCTTTCGGCTTTGAAGCGCTC
Organism: Candidatus Sulfotelmatobacter sp.; assembly: GCA_035568275.1. Classification (GTDB taxonomy): domain Bacteria; phylum Acidobacteriota; class Terriglobia; order Terriglobales; family Acidobacteriaceae; genus Sulfotelmatobacter. The sequence continues at coordinate 1,278 of DATMOO010000366.1, read as the reverse complement.
AGTCTCTTCTTCGGCCTGCCGCCCACGTTCTTCGTCAATAACGGACAGATCGTCGGCCCCTTTGGCCCCTTTCTCTCAGACCCAAAAGCTTATTTCGAGGCGACCAATCACCATTTCATCGTCACGGAACTCGAGATTGATGTGGACCCCGTCACCGGCAACCTCACCAGCAAATCCCATATTCTGATCGCAGTCAGCCAGACCGACAATCCGCTGACCGGCGTCTGGAATGTCTTTACGCTGGACGTCAGCAACGACGGCGATGCCCGCTTCGGTGGTTGTCCCACCGGCTGCTTCGGCGACCAGCCTTTGATCGGCGCCGACGCCAGCGGATTTTACGTGGCCACCAACGCCTTTGCTTTACCCCCCGGAGCCTTTAAGGGGGGGCAACTCTATGCCATGTCCTTGGCTCAGCTGGAAACCGGCAGCGACGGCAGCATCGGCGCTGTGCACTTCGGTAATCTCGACGTGGTGCCGGGCGAGCCGGCCCGCTCTATCCAGCCAGCCACCATTCCTCCGGGCGGCACATTCGAAGGCGCGGCAGGCGGTACGGAATACTTTGTCAGCGCGCTCGATCCCGCCCACACCGTCGACAATCGGGTATCGGTTTGGGCGATCACTAACACCAGTTCGCTCAACTCGACGCCCAGCCTGCATCTCAACAACGTTATCGTCGATACAGAGGCGTATGGCTTCCCGCCCGCAAGCGATCAGAAATCCGGTCCGACTCCGTTTCGCGATTTCCTGGCCACCCAAGGCTTCAAGAACCACGAAGAACTGATTGCCGCCAACGACGACCGCATGCAGCAGGTAGTCTTCGCCAACGGCAACCTGTGGACCGCAGTTCCAACCAAAGTGCAGCCCGGCGGTCAGGGACCGGTGCGCGCGGGCGCGGCATGGTTCATTTTTTCGCCTTCGATGAGCGGCGGCCAGCTCAGTGCGTCCGTGGTGAATCAGGGTTACGTCTCGATCCAGTCGCCCATGCAGAACAGCGTGCTCTTCCCGGCGGTGGGTGTCACGGCGGGCGGTAAAGCAGCGATCGCGTTCTCGATCGCTGGCGAAAACTTCTTCCCCAGCGCCGCTTACGCTACTCTCGACGCAGTGAACGGCGCCGGGCCAATTGTGGTTTCCGATCCAGGGTTCGCTCCCGACGATGGGTTCAGCGGATACGTCCCATTCATCGTCAGCCGAGTCGGCCGCTGGGGCGATTACTCCGCCGCGGTCTCCGACGAGAGCGGAAACCTCTGGATGGCCAGCGAAGCCATCAATCCTCCGCTG
>DATMOO010000365.1:0-81950 GCA_035568275.1 Candidatus Sulfotelmatobacter sp. | reverse complement strand
AGTTCCCAGAATTTCTTTCGATCAAACAACATGAACATTCCGGTTGCAAAGGGACGGTGCAGATACGACAAGTACTGAAAGAAGTCATTGCCCACATAGAACGCCTTGTCGAGCCAGCTGCCTTCGTTGCACAAAATGTTCGTCGTCACGCAGTGCAGTTCCTTGCCGGCCGCTAACTCCAGACAGCGCCGTACCAGTGAGCGGTCGGCCAGTGCAATGTCCGCATCCAAAAACAGAACGTACGGAGTATCCGCCTGCGCCGCGCCCTGGTTGCGTCCGACCGAGGGCATCCCGCCGCGAATCACGCCCACGTTCAGGCGGTCGCGAAAGCCAAGCGCGATCTCGGGCGTTCCATCCGTCGAGTTCGCGTCAGCCACCAACACTCTCGTACTCGACATCTTCGAGTAGTCCTGATTCGTCAGTGAGGTCAGCAAATGCGGAATCAGCTTGGCCTCGTTTTTCGCCGGAATCACGATGGTCAGCTCGTTCGGTGTATTCATGCTTGTCGAAATCATGGATTTGAACCCCCGTGTCGTCGATCGTCAAATAAGTGAGCCGGGAATCGACCCATCCTCCAGCGTTGTAGTAGCAGATGCCATCTTTCTCGATGTGTGTTGCTTCGTGTGTGTGTCCACAGAAGATTCGCTGGGCTTCGTGGTGCCTGGCAAAAGCGATTGCACCCGATGAGACCTTGGTTGACATGCGCAGCCAACGCGTATTCAGGCGGTCGATCATGCGCGCGATCGGCTTGCTCTTGAAATCCATCTTCTGCAGTTGCAGATATAGTGATGTGCCCAACCGGCTCAGCCGTAAGCTGTTAACCTGGAATCCGTCAAACTGGTGGCCGTGAATTGCGATGTGGCGCAGGCCGCGGTAGTTCCACTCGTAGTGCTGGTATACGCGCACGCCGACCAGGTGCGACATGATGTTGGCGAGGCCGTGGTCGTGATTGCCCTCTACCCAAACGACTTCAGTGCCGCGCTTCGGATTCGACAGCTTGCGAATGTAGCCGAGGAACTTCCAGTGATCCTTGGTGAGGCGCGCAAAGTTAAGGTCGGCAAAGATGTCGCCCAGCAGGATCAGCCGCTGGAAAGAAGTCGTTTTGAGCAACTGGGTGGCTTCCCGCGCGTGGCTCGTGTCCGAACCGAGGTGCAGGTCTGAAAGGATCAGCGTGTTGTAGGCCTGCGGATCCATGGTTTTGTTCTAACAACCGATTGTTACGGGGTGATTAAGATTGCATCAATATTGGTGCATAGGTAACTATCGAGTAACAGCGGTGAAATTGGGAATTGGGCGTTCGGGGATGGGCTGAAGCGGTAGAGACGGCGACGAGACACCGCTCCCACAGCCGCCAGGGACGGCCGCGCTGCAATCACTTACTTTAGCGCGCTGAAGCTCGCGCACTGCTCGGCTTCTGGAGGGATCGTGCTGCCGCCTGTATTCAGGTCGGTGCGGATTACGTTTTTGTCTGTCGAGCAGAACAATCGCTTCCCCGTGCGATCAAAGACCTCTGGTGCGGCGCCCACAACGTAGCTGGTGTTCCAGCCTCCAGAGGGATTGCCGCCTACGGCTACAAATCGATAGCCCGACTTCGTTCCGCCGGCGAGACTTTGATCGAGCAAACAGGCTGTCTCGGCGGACTTTGTGCAAGGATCGGCGCCACCCAGGTTGGATAAGGATTCCGCATAACCTCCATAGGTCGCCTGGTATTGCACTTCAACCTGATTGATGGCCCTTATCGAACCCACGGCGGAAGCCTCATTCGCGTGAATCTGTGCCTCGCGCATGCTGGGAATTGCGATTGCCGCGATCACCAGAATCAGTACGACCACGATCATCAACTCCAGCAGTGTAAAACCGCCTTGATATTTCATATGCCGCCCCCGTTCTGACAGAGAACGGAGGGCTGGTTGAAACTTGCATAAAACCAGCGGAGCTGCGCTCCGCGGACAGCCGGGGGCGGCCGTCCCCACATGTCATGTCCCCCCCTTGCACCTTCGTAACTTTTCTTCCCTATGTAGGATTCCTACACTTGCAACATAGGATTCCGATATAGGTATGACGAAACGCATTCGCTCAAAGATCGCCCGGGGCAGCGCTGAATTAGCCATTCTGTCACTGCTCGCAGAAGAATCGCTGTACGGATTCGAGATCGCTAAGCAAATCGGGGAGCGAACCGGGGGTGCGCTGAAGTTCACGCTCGCCTCCCTGTACCCGCTGTTGTACGAAATGGAAAAGCGCGGATGGGTGGAGGCTCACTGGGAAGCCAACGCTGCCGGGCGCGATCGCCGCTACTACCGGCTCACTCAAACCGGACGATGCCAACTCGGCCCCCTCCGCGAAGAGTGGCGCTCCTTCTTCCACGCGCTCGATACCCTCGCCGGAGTCAGCCGTGCGTAACTGGGAGAAAGAAATACGCGAACACCTGGCGAGCCTTGATTTGCCGCCGGAGACCAAAGACGAAGTGATCGCAGAACTTGCGTCGCATCTCGAAGACTTGGAAAGGGAAGAATCGCGAGTCGAGGACGGTCCCCAGGCTCTCGACCTCTCCGGTATTCGCTGGCGCAAATTCGGTCACGCCATTCAGACCGCGAAACTTGAGGAGGGTGGAATGAACCGCGCGAAGGGTTTATGGATCCCGATGTTCGTGAACTTGTTGCTCACGTCGGCCCTGATCAACATCTGTGGCTGGCTCGGGTGGGTGAATGTGCGAGTGGATCGGGTGGATCTCATGCCGCTGGTTGTCGGGCCTTGGCTGCTTGTGCTGCCCATATGCGGCGCCACAGCGGCACTTTTAGCGAAGCGCGGGGAGGGTTCGTGCGCCACGCGCGTCATGGCGGCTGTCGCTCCCTCCGCCGTGTGGTTCGCTACCCTGTTCGTGCTCAAGCTCATTTTCCTATGCTTTCCACAGACCTTCGTTGCAATCCCGGTCAAGACGCTGGCATTGGCATCGGTGGGTTGGTTTGTTTTCCCCGCGCTGGCATTGTTCGCGGGCGCGGCACCGTTTCTCGGATCACAGATGGGCAGGCCAGAGTGTGAGTGAGATTACTGCGCCGGAGGCACGTATTCTTTGGGCTTAGCTGAGCCTTCCCCGAAGAAAAACATTTCCAACTGCTTGACGATCACCTCTTGATCCTCCCGGCGCGCCGGATTCAGACGGTACTCATTGAGTAGCATCTTGCAGTGCTCCATCCACATCCGCCATGCTTCCTGGGAGACGTTGTCGTAGACCTTCTGGCCGAGTTCGTTGTCGAATGGGGGCTCATCAAGGCCGGGCATTTCTTTGTTGAACTTCACGCAATGAACCATGTGCGCCATAAGTACCTCATTATCATGAATTTTGACCGCGCTGAGGCGGAATCTTTATCTTACATCTGATTCGATGTGGGAATGGGGAACGGGGATGCGGGCACTCGTTTCGCCGCTGCGCGGCTGGACAGTCCATGGCGGCTGTCCCCACATTATCGGTTCCTCAGCCTACTCGACTTCCGCGGCGAAGCCGAAGCCAGAACCCAACTAAGACTCCCCACGTCGCCAGCAGCGGAATCAGAGTAGCGAGGCCGTGCAGGCCGATGAGCTGGCCTAAGTTGAACGCGCCGTGACCTCCGTCGGCTTCGCCGGGCAGAAGCATCGACTCGCGATTCGCGGCCATCTGGCCTGCCCAGAATGTCGGCCACGAGGAATGCACAATGGGGCAACTGCCCTGCATGCCTAGCTGCGACGAAGTGGAGACGACCATCACGGTGATAATGACGCTGCAGCATGCCAGCGCAATCAGCGCCCGTCGCCATGGGAGCGAGGCGTGCGTCCAAGCCACGGCGAGCCCGAGGCCCAACATCGGGATCGCCGCTCCAGCGTAGCGCGGGCCGAAGGCCAGGCCGGCTTTCCACCAGTAAAACGATGCGTTGAACAGGAAGTAGTAAAGCACGATAGCGCCAGCTACAAGGGCCGGCCCCCGAAATTTTTTTCGTAACCACCACAATCCCGGGACCGCCGCGAGCAATGCCGGAGAAGCCAAGAATAATCCTCGGGAACATCCGAACAAAAGCTTCAAGAGGCGGTCGGGATGGGGATAGGTCAAGCCCATGTATCCCTGCTGCTGCATGAAGGAGAACGAGTTTGGATCGTAATAGGAATAGCTCGGACGGAAACCACCGAAGGCGGCGTGCAGATAGCTGAACAGAACAACGGCGCAGGCGGTTGCGCCGATACCGACGCCGGCGACCACGCGCCATCGAGCAGCGTTGCCTCGCGACCAGACTTGTGACAATGCCAGGAATGCAAGCAGGACTGAAGCCGGAGCTGCGGGATACTCGGTGACTGTCGCCCATCCCGCGGCGAGCCCCGCGGCTAGAGCCCACCAGAACTCTGCCCGGCCATCGGCGAGCTTTACGGCGGCGGCGAAGGCAAACAGCAAACAGGCTCCTACGAGCGCATGTGCCCAGAATAAGCTCGCATACGCCATGATCGGCGTGCCTACCGAGAGCACGATCGCCGCGAACGCAGCGCCGTTGACATCAGATCCGAATCGCAGCGCGAGGAAGAACAGGCACACTCCCGCCAACGCCGTTGGAAGCGCGGCGCCACAGGCGGTCACGATGTAGGAGAGTAAGTATTCTCCTCGCGGAGAATTCGGATCTACTCCAACCGTCCGCATGGCTGCACGGGACGCTTCGGCAAATGGCACCGCAAGAAAGACTAGACCGGGTGCTTTGTCCGAGTAGTAGTTTCCGTGAAAGTGGGCTATGTCTCCCGTGTTCTCGTGGTAGGCGTCGATCTGGAGGGTGTGCCGTTCAACAATCGCGCGCAGCAGATCGAAGCGGGAGTTCTGATTCCATCCGCCGCCCTCGTAGAAATAGATGAAGGAGAGAAAAATCGCTAGACCGAGGAGTAACGCGAGCTTCCAGTGCGCTGCGGGCGATTGCGGCATTGGCGTCCATGATAATGCCTCGAACTCCGCAGTGGATGGCCGCCCCAGAAGCCACGCCCTTTCAAGGCCATTGTCCGAAAGAAGCTAGTACTCCGGCGTAATCGCTTTCGCTTCCTCGAACGTAATACGCTGCTTCCTCTTGTACGAAAGATTCGCCATGTGGACGGCGATGGCGGAGCGGTACCCAATTTCCGCTGTGGCGTTCGGAGTGCCGCGCGTGCGAATGCAATCGATCCAGTTTTGCATGTGATTCTGATTTGGCGTCTTGCCCTTGGTCGCCTCGCCGGTAGGACGGTTGGTTTTTTCCGGCCAATATTGAATGGGCTCTTGCAAATGGTGCTCGATAGTTCCATCGCTGCCAAGAATGCGATCGCCGAGTTCGTAGTGGCGATTGCTGAACGTGGACTGCCACGTCACGACGACGTCCGTTGGGAAGTCTAGGGTGACGGCGATCGTGTCGGGGACCTCGCGGCCATCCTTCTCGGAGAAGACTCCACCGGACATGTAGGCGGCCGACGGCAAAGGCAAATCGAGGGCGGACATGATCCAGGCGATCTGGTGAACCATGTTTTCGGCGCAGTTGCCGCCGGAGAACTCCCAGAACAATCGCCAGTTGATGAACTTGAATCCATCGAAGGCGCGGTCGGGACGTCCGTTCAGAAAAGCGCTCCACTCGACGTTCTGCCGGGTGCAATCGGAAGGAACGGGGCGGACCCACTGGCCCTTGCCATGCGGAGTGTTGCGGCTCATCCAGGATTCGACGTGGGCGACTTTGCCGACTGCGCCGTCTTTGATCAGTTGTTTGGTGTCGACGAGGGCGCCGGAACTCTCATGCTGCAGTCCGATCTGGACAACCCGGTCCGAGACCTTGGCTGCGGCCAGGCATTTGTCGGCTTCGGGGATCGACCAGGTCATGGTCTTCTCCGAGTAGAGATCTTTTCCCGCGACAAGAGTATCGAGGAAGTGGCGGGCGTGGATGTGGAGCGGGCTGGCAACGATCACGCCGTCGATATCCTTCATGTCGAGCAGACGGCGGTAGTCGTCGAGAGTCTGAATGTTCGGGACCTTGCTCTTGGCCTGGTCACGACGGCGGCTATAGACGTCAGCCATGACCACAAGTTCGACGTTCGGAACCTTCACGATTTGATCGAGCAGATCATTACCGCGGTCGCCGACGCCGATCATACCGACGCGGACGCGATCGTTTGCGCCGAGAACTTTCGAAGAGGGATACGCGAGCACGGCAGCGCCGATGGCAGCTTGCTTGAGGAAGGTGCGGCGGGTTTGGTTGGTCATGGGAACCTCCGAGCGATTAGTTCTCAGTTGTCAGCTCTCAGTTGTCGGTTGTCACTGGCCGGTACGCAATTTACAAAGCTGCCGCTTCTTGCAACAGCTTTTTCATTCCTGCCCAGCTTTTGCGCGACGACTCTTCGGGCGTACCCCCGCCATGCCAGTGGGTTTCGAGGCTCACGGCAAAGTGATAGCCGTCGCGCTTCAGGGCTTTGAATTGTCCGGCCCAGTCGATCATGCCTCCACCCATGGGAGCCCAATCAAACCCCTTGACTTTCTTCACTGTGTCTTTGCAGTGGCAATGTCCGATGCGGTCCTTGGGCAGGAGATTGTAGCCATCGGGAAATGGGATCTCACCGCTGGCAGCGGCATTGCCGGGATCCCAGTTCAGCATGAACGAACGGGACTGCACCGCGCTTAAAACCTTCGCAGATTCGGCCCCGGTGGCAGTGTTACACGCGGGCTCGTTTTCCAGAACTATGATGATTCCCTTTTTCTCGGCTTTGGCTGCGGCCTCGCGGAGCTTGTCGTTGATGGCATCGCGATAGGGAGCTTGATCATCGAGGCGCCAGAAATCGAAGCAGCGTACGCGGTCCGTGCCGAAGGCTTTGGCCATGGCGATGGCGCGGTCGAGGACTCCATCCTGCTCGCCCAGCGTGAAGCTGGCGTTGAAACTCTTGGCCTCGCTGTATTTCGACTTTGGCGCGCCGGGCCAGTCAACCTTGAAGAGCGGACTGGCGATGTCGGTAACCTTGAGTTGATACTTGTCGAGCAGGCGACGGGTTTCCGCGACTTCTTTTTCGTCGAGGCTGACGATGTTCTTGTTCCACATACCGCGCAGCTCGATCCATCCCATGCCGAATTCCTTCGACGCCACTTCGCAGACGTGGCCGAAGTCCTGCGAGATCTCGTCATTGATCACGGAAACGCGGAATGGAGAGGCAGATTCGCCGAAAGCGAAGCGAGATGTCGCGCTAACGACAGTCATAGCAGCCATTCCAGCAAGGAATTCGCGGCGGGGGACTCCGGACATCAGCGGCTCCTTGGGTTGAGCGATGAAGATAAATCTACACCATTGAAATACCAGAAGGTAAGCCGAGGCTAAATATGCAGTTGGACGATGGGGCTCTGTAGAGAGGTTGCTTGCAACGTCTCTGCCGGCAGCGCCCCACCCTCAAGGTTCGCCGAAGCGACCGGCGGAACCGGGATCTTCGCGCGCAAAACAAAACGTCCCGGACTCAGTTTGAGTCCCAGGACGTTTGCTGATCAGCCCTCCCCCAAGTGCTGCTCGATTGCTAATCTAATCCTGCCCCCTGATCCCGTAAATGGCCCCTCCGTGCCAGCCATGGCCCGAGGGTGCAGTTACTCGATATTACGGCGCGGCCGCTCCAACTCCTGATGATATGAAATGGAATTTCTGCGCGCACAACAAAACGTCCCGGACTCAGTTTGAGTCCTAGGACGTTTGCTGATCAGCCCTCCCCCAAGTGCTGCTCGATTGCTAATCTAATCCTTGCGCCGGATCAGGTAAATGGCTCCTCCGTGCCAGGCATAGCACGAGCGGTGTAGGAATTGTTTTTGGATTTCAGGCTGCGGACCTCTACTGGAAATGAGGGGGTGCCCCATCCTTGTCGCGCTTTGTGCGACAGGGTGGGGATTTTGACTTTTTGACCTCCTACCAGGCGGAGCCCGGAAGAATGAAAGTCCGACCTTGGACACTGCCGCGCATTTTCGCGCAAAACAAAACGCCCCAGACTCGATTTGAGTCTTGGGACGTCTGTTGATCAGCCCTCCCCCAAGTGCTGCTCAATTGCTAATGTATTCCTGACCCCAAGTCCGGTAAATGGCTCCTCGGTGCCAGATATGGCACGAACGGGTAGGTCTTTGCAACCTTATGAAAACAGGCAGCTTCCTGGCCGAAAATGGTCGATTGTAGGCGAAAATTCACGGTGCCGTAACCATAGAACCGACCAGGGTGTTGACCGGTCCGCAAATTTGTTTTTCGTTCCTGCCCACGGGAAGGACTCTTCCGCATTTGACTCAAACGAGGTGATGGAAAACAATGGCGCGCCGAAGATTTCCACTCACGCACGAGGACACATGATCCGAAATCATAGGGTATTGCTCGCAACCATATTCGCTTTTTTCACTTTTCCCCAGATGTTCGCACAGGGCGCCTTCCGTCCCGACAAGATGGAGACCGTTCTTTACGGCGCCGCCTACTATCCCGAATACATGCCGTACGAACGTCTCGATAAAGACGTGGAACTGATGAAGCAGGCCGGCATTTCCGTCGTGCGTATGGGCGAATCGAGTTGGGGCCTGTGGGAGCCGGAAGACGGGCGCTTTGAATACGCGTGGATGGACCGCGTAGTCGAGAAGATGCACAAGGCCGGGATCAAGGTCATCATGGGCACGCCGACGTATTCCATTCCGGCGTGGATGTACAAAAAGCATCCCGAGATTGTGATGACAAAACTCGATGGCCACACGATCACCTATGGCATGCGGCAGAATGCCGATCTGTTGAATCCCACGTACCGGTTCTATTGCGAGCGAATCATTCGCAAACTCGCTGAGCATTACAAGGACAACCCGGCGGTCATCGGATGGCAGATTGACAACGAGACTCCGCCTGGTGGAGCAGCAAACAAGGACATCCAGGATGGATTCGTCGAATATCTGCAGCACAAGTTCAAGACGGTCGATGAACTCAACAAGAATTGGGGACTGAATTACTGGGGCCAGCGCCTGAATGACTGGACAGAGATTCCTCCGCAGGCCGGAATTCTCAACCCCGGATGGAAGTTGGAGTGGACGCGCTACTCGCAGTGGATCACGACCGATTTTCTGGCGTGGCAAGCAGGGCTGGTGAATCAGTACAAGCGTCCGGATCAATTCGTCACGCAGGATTTCGCCGGACCGCCGCGGCCCGAGGTCAACGAGAACGAGATCTCGAAGAGTCTCGACATTGTTGCCGCCAATCCATATCACGGCACGCAGGATGAGTTCGACGGTGAGGGTTCGTCATACGAGGGCGACTACAGCCGGTCATTGAAGCATACGAACTACCTCATCACGGAAACGAATGCGGACACGATCGGGTGGGACTCGAAGAATCAGTATCCGCCGTACGACGGCCAGTTGCGGCTCGACGTGTACACGCATCTGTCTTCCGGCGCGAACATGGTCGAGTACTGGCACTGGCATTCGATTCAATACGGACAGGAAACCTACTGGAAAGGCATTCTCGGTCACGATCTCGAGCCAGGGCGGCCCTATGAGGAGATGAGCAAGACGGCGCACGAATTGCGCCGCATCGGGCCGCAGATTGCGGATCTAAAGCGCACCAGTCCCGTCGCCATCCTGTACAGCTCGGATTCGTACTGGGGCATCGAGTTCATGAAGTTCAACGACCACGACAATTACCGGACGATCCTGAAGCAGATGTATCACGCGCTCTACAAGAGCAACGTCGGCGTCGACTTCGTGTTTCCTGAAAGCCCGAATTTTTCGGATTACAAAGTGATCGTCGTGCCGCCGCTATACGTAGCCAGCGACGCTCTGCTAAACAAGTTGGTCGATTACGTGCACAACGGCGGACATGTGGTCATGGCATTCAAAAGCGGATTCACCAACGAATTCGATACCGTACGGTGGATCACCATGCCGGGTCCGCTTCGCGAGGCTGCTGGATGCCACTATCAGGAGTTTTCCAATCTGCGCCAGCCTCTGGCGCTCAAGGGCGATCCCTTTCACGCAGGGGACGGCAACAAGGTCTCCGACTGGGCCGAGATGCTTACAGTGGATACGGCCGAGCCCATCGCGTTTTACGATCACCCGTTCTTCGGGAAGTATCCCGCGATTACGCGGAATTCTTTCGGAAAAGGAAGCCTGACGTACGAGGGAACGGTGTTATCGGATGCGCTGCAGACGAAGGTTCTGCTGGATGTTCTGCAACGCGCCGGCGTCGCGGGGCCGGATCAGAGCCTTCCGGCGAGCGTGCGTGCGAAGCGTGGAACAAATCGCAACGGAAAGATGGTGCATTACTATCTGAATTATTCGAGTGAACCTCAGAGCTTCACCTATTCGTATGGCGCTGGGACAGAGTTGCTGACGCAAGCGGCCGTCGCACAATCGCAAAAGATCACCGTCAAGGCCTGGGACTTGGCGTTGATTGAGGAAAAGTGAAGTCCCTAAACTAAGGGGAACGGGCACACTTGAAACGAATTGCGGGAAGTCTTCACAATTACATTTGGGTCGGTGCAGAACAGCCTTCCCGTGGGAGCGGAAAGTTAGGAGCAAAAAGTGATCTACATTCCCGTAAATTTTGAAGTCCTGAGGCTGAATTACGCCCGGCGAATACCCAATCCCAAAAACCCCGACAGCTCAATTCTCGAGGTAAAGGGGTTGCAGAATTTCATGGACTCCCTTCCTCCGGGGAACACGCCGTGCTGCATCCAGGTGAGTCATGCGTTGAACCTGTCTGGTCAGACCATATCCGCGACGAACCCAACCGCCAGGCGCACCAACACCACGGCGATTACGGTTGATGGCGTATCTCGCAACTATATCCTTGCAGTGGATGAACTGGAGGCCTGGCTGATGTTCAAGTATGGTGCCGGGTTAGACGTCAGGGGTTTCGCGGGCCTGGCTAAAACCAGCAATGATATGGCGGCCATGAAACGCCAGCTCTCATCCGTGAAAGGAATTCTCCTTTTTCGCGAATCCGGCGCTGGAATGCACACTGAGCTTTGGGACGGTAGGCAAATCCTGCAGAGGGATATGGCTGAGGCGCACCTGTTTTCGCGACCCCGAATCCTGGTTTGGATTTGCGATCCTGATCTGCAAACAAACTGAAGAACTGTAGTGCAGTTCTCGAGCAACCTTGGGGCGCGGCTTAAGCCGCGCCCTTTCAAAACAACCTCATAAGACTTTTCGCGGAAGAAAAAGAGCTTCGTTTCGGCGGGAAATTGCGTCCAAGAAAGGACGCTTTTCGTAGCACGCATGAAACAGACAAGGCTGATCCGCCAGATCGCACAATGCGCACTCTGCCTATTGATCGCTCTCGCTTTGGCTACGGACACAACCTCCCAAAGGGCGAGTCAACCCGCGCCACCGCAGGCTCCAGCGCAGCCAGCCTCGCAGTCCGGAGCGAGCCTTCCGCCCATTCAACTGGACGGTGACGAAGTCCTGCACCATCTCAACCAGGTGATCAGCTTGTACCGGCACTCCACCATGGAAATTCGCGACGTCGGGCTGCCGAGTGACGCGATCTATCAGGACAGTGCCAAAGCGCTCGGCGCGGGCGGCGCAACTTGCGTTTCAATCGGCCAAAGCCGAGAGCGCGCTCATCCTGGCGCAGAAGGGCGACGGGCCAAATCAAGGCGCGTCCGAAAGCACCCAGAAACTGGAGCAACTCCGGCAGAAGACTACATCACAGATCGATCAATTGCAGGCGGAGATCGAGGCGTTGAACGCAAAAATTCCCAAGACGCCTCCGTCGAAGCGCACCAGTCTCATTTCGCAGCGTGACGCGCTCAAGAGCGAACTCGAACTGCAGAAATCTCTCCTCGATGCCATTGAAAAGATGGCAACCTTCGTCGAGAACAACGGAGAAGCCGGGCGCGGTCTGCAAGGCGACATCAACCGGCTGGCACAATCGATCCCCGAGGTGCTTGGCCACACAAACGTCGAAAAAACCAATGCAACGCAAGACAAGGTGGAAGCGGCGAAATCCCCGGCGAAACCATCGCTCGCCAACTCGGGCGGGCTGGTTGGGGATGCGATGACCCTCTATGACTACATGAGCGCGGTCCACCAGATCGATACAGTCATCAAGGAGGCGAACTATACCCGAGATGTGGCGGATCACCTGCGCACGCCGCTCCGAGACGCGATGCGGGCCACCATTCAGCGAAGCCAGCAATTAGCCGGCCAAGACTACAGCAACGATCCTCAACAATTGCAAGCGCAACGCCAGGGACTCGAGCAACTGACCGAGCGGTTCAAGTCGCTGGAAAACGCGCTCCTGCCGCTGAGTCAGGAACTCGTCATCTTAGGCAGTACCCGCACGAATCTGGAGCAGTGGCGCGACTCCATCGCGCGGGAGGCCAAATACGTTCTGCGATCAGTCCTCTTGCGGGTGGTGGCGATCCTCATAGCGCTGGGATTGATCCTGGTGCTTTCCGAAGTCTGGCGTCGGGTCACCTTTCGCTATATCGTAGATCCCCGGCGGCGCCGGCAGTTTCTGGTCATGCGACGCGTGGTCATTGGCTTTCTGGTAGGCCTTGTTCTCATCTTCGGCTTCGTCAGCCAATTCAGTTCGCTGGCTACCTTCGCCGGATTCATTACCGCGGGCATCGCCGTTGGGTTGCAAGCCGTGCTGCTGTCGGTCGCAGCGTACTTCTTCATCATCGGACGCTACGGGATTCGAGTGGGCGACCGGATCAGCGTGGCTGGGATTACGGGAGACGTCGTTGACATCGGATTGGTCCGCATGTACGTGATGGAACTGGCCGGCACCGGGCTGGATTTCTATCCCACAGGCCGCATCGTGGTGTTCTCAAATTCTGTGCTCTTTCAGACGAGCACTCCGCTGTTCAAGCAGATTCCCGGGACAGAATATGCGTGGCACGAAGTGGTAGTGACGATTGCGCCGGACGGGAACTACAAGCTAGTGCAAGAAAAATTGATGGCCATGGTCGACGAAGTCTACTCGAAATATCGCGACGAAATCGAGCGCCAGCATGCCGCGGTTGAGCGGCGGGTGGATATCCAGGTCGAGCTGCCGAGGCCTGAGGCCCGGCTGCAGTTCGCTGAGGATGGACTCGAGTTGATGATCCGATATCCGGTGGAAATCCGGCGCGCTCCGGACACGGACGAAGAAATGACCCGTCGGGTGCTGGACTTGATCTCGAAAGACGAGACTCTGAAGGCGGCGGTTTCAGGAATCCCAAAGATCCGGTCGCCCATCAGAGGATAGCCGGCAGCGTGAGAATCACCGGACTGCGGGGGCGAAAAGAATGGAGCCGACGAGCGGACTTGAACCGCTGACCTGCCGATTACGAATCGGCTGCTCTACCAACTGAGCTACGTCGGCCTCGATGCGACCTCAATAGTTTACCAAATCGCACGATTTCGACTTCGGATAGGCCGACCCAACTCGCAACTTTCTCCCGCGCGCCCAACCGCAGACGGACAATCTGGCTACGCTGCTCGTGCCGCCACCCAGGCGTCATATTCCTGCTGCGATTGACCTGGCAGCAGCACCCAGAGCGTGTAAACTCCGATCGCCGTACCGAAGGGAATGTTGAATAGCGAAATGAACGCCAGCACCAGCACCAGGACGCGCGCCCAGGTTTCTCGCTGCATCAATCCCCAACCGGCTAAGAATCCTAACGCCGCCTTTGCCAATACGATGATTCCGAGCGTGGTAAACAGTGCCGTCAGAAAACCAACTGGCACGTCGGATGGCACGTCCTTCATCTCACGCAGGTGCGGAAATAGAACGTTGCCAAGCATGAGCAAGACAATGCTCCCCACGGCGTTGAACGCCGACATCGCGAGCCACAGAATACCGAGCAGATGCGCATGGTGTTGCACGCGGCCCGGATAGGACTGCATCCCCGAAATAGGACCGACGATCTGCTTACCGCACTTGCTGCAGAATGCCTGGCCCGGTTCTACAGAAGCACCGCATCGATCGCAGAACATGAAGCCTCCAATCCGAAATCGTCGGATCTAGTTCAACGCCTTCTCGTAGATACGAATCCTCGGCACAACAGTTTCATCTGGAACGGAATCGATTCACGACTTCACAACGATCATACCGAAAACGAAAAGGCCACCCGGCAACTGGGCGGCCTCTTCTTCAAGGGAGAATAGTTCCAACGGAGGCTTAAATTCCGTCAAAACTTTCTGCGGAAATCTTATGAGCCGAAAAACAGGGGTGTCAAGCGATTTTTGGGAAATAAACGCTATTGTTTTCAATAACTTAGGAAATGGGTTAACACGCTTCAAAACTGTACCAAATTGAGACAAAACAGGTCGCCAAAGGTTCTAAGCCGATACTGCTGAGGCACTTACCGGGTTCTAGGAGGGATTTCCGGGCACGTCGCGGGTGGAATCGCCCCCACCGGTCGAGCCGCCTTTGACCGAGGTCTCCGCCAAGTGCAGCGAGATGAATTCCATCTGTTCGGAGCGATCGAACACCCTGTCGGGATATAAACGCTTCATCAAAATGCGGACTCCTCCGAACGCTACGCCGGCGATGATCGCGAGTCCGCCAAGAATCGCGCACAGAATCACGATGTTGAGGATCAGCATGTACAGGTCGTGGACTTGTGGGTCGCTGGTCGGAGTATTCCAGGTGACGCTGGCCTCGTAGTTCACCATACCGAGGAGAGATTTGGCATCGTTGTCGGAGATTCCGCCGGAAGCGACGGCGATGATCGGTCCGCTGCGTTTATCGAAGAATGTACCCGAACCGTTGATCGTCGAAACGCCGCTCTGGTTGGAGTCGGTCACACCGTGCGCTGTTTCGATGCGGCGCAGATGCTCGGCTGCGAGCTGCGGAGTCGGATACGAGATCAGAACCAGTGTCGCCTCACCGCTGGGCGTCTGGTAATGGCCGAGAGTGAGCTCAGAACTTGCGTCGAAATCGACCTGATCCGAGGTAACCGGCAGTTCGAGTGAGGTCAGTGCAACCGGCCCCATCACGTATTTCTGCGTGTTGGAGATGTAATGTCGGCTTGGCAGGAATTGGATGAAGGTAGGCAGGTTCCCTGCGCTGCCTCCGGGATGCGGCAGAGTTCCGGCTAATTCGCGCAACTCCGATCCTGACATCGGGGTTCCCTTGCTGAATTGCGCGTCGATCAGCACGTGGCCGCGATAGAAAAGAACGCGGTCTCCCATCGAAGCACCCTGATCCCCGATCTGCTCCTTGTTCATCTCCGGATGCAGGTAGTACGTGTACGCGCCGAAGGCTCCAGAAGCGTCGGCGAAGCGCGCCGCCCGAACCCGCAAGGTGCGGCCGTCGTCACGCGTGTAGATCGCCGACGCAACATCGGTGAAGCGGTATTCGCGGAGCACTGCGGCGTTCGTGGGATCGGCCGTAGCAGCATTGCTGCTCGTCTGCGGCGTACCTTGCATTTGCCAGCCGGCGAACGCCTGGGGAAGAATTGCGGGAGCTTGGGCTGCGGGCGCGGATGCCGCGAAGACAATCGCAGAAACCCACCCTAAGATCGGAAAAACCAGTAGGAAACGGGGAAATCGCATGAGACTGCGGGCAGTACCCGCATAGTTATTAGACCACAGGAGTGCCGGAAAAGTTTCGTAATGAACCGGCCAGCGAGGGTTGTGCGAAGCATTCGAAAGATGCCCGACGAAAGCCAGCTAAGTGCTGGGAAAGACTGCGTATAGGACCAAGGGCCGCACCCTCGTGCCGGTGCCCTACACGTGAGGGCCATTCACAGATTGAGGGCAGGCTTGCAGAATATTGATGGAGAACGAATGCAGTCGAGCAGTATGGGAGATACGAACAAACGCCGTGGAAGCCGCACCAAGGCCGTTCTTCCGGTAAGGATTAAAGGCAAAGACAGCGGTGGCAAGTCTTTTGAGGAATTGGTTCACACGCTCGACGTGACGCCCACAGGTGTACGGTTGGGCTCGGTCCGGCGTGAGTTGAGCGTGAAGGATGAAGTGACGATTTTCTTCCGCCAACGAAAAATGCAGTTTCGAGTGGTCTGGACGAAGAAGATGAAAGGCACGTCTGAGTTTCAAGTAGGACTGGAAGCTTTGACGCAAGAGAAAGAGGCTTGGGGACTTACCTTTGCCGAATCGGCAAAAGAGCCCGCCCAGGCGTTTAGCGCGTCTCTAGTTTCGGCGCTTGCATAATAACCAAGGGGAGAGCCATGGAGGAAAATACAAATCGTTCGTTCGCGTGGTTGAAGCAACTCTGGTCCGAGGAAAACGGTCAGGACATCGCCGAGTACTCCGTGATGCTGGCAGTCATTCTTGT
Organism: Candidatus Sulfotelmatobacter sp.; assembly: GCA_035568275.1. GTDB lineage: Bacteria > Acidobacteriota > Terriglobia > Terriglobales > Acidobacteriaceae > Sulfotelmatobacter. The sequence goes on along the minus strand of DATMOO010000365.1, from coordinate 65,709 downwards.
AATCGTAGTGGGCACAGTGCGCCTGATCGGATCCAACGCGAACAACGTCTTTTCGCAGGTCGGCAGCGCGATTCAGTAAATGCGGTTTCGTGTCGAGTATCACTGACGAGCCAGCAGCGCTTCGCAAGGCTGCTGGCTGTTTTTGCACCGCCATCCGGGTGGCATTCCTTCTCGTGCGCCATCTTGCGCCGACTTCCAGTAGATAATCATTCGACCATTGGCCCGAGCGAGACTTCGCTTTCGAAGATGTCGGGATGCCAGATCTACACCTAGAGCGCCCGACCATCGGCCCCGCCATGGCTAAGACTGAAATGTTAAGCCTGTTCTTCCTCACGCCGCCGCCGTACGGTCGCAAAGGTGTCCGGGTGATGCCAGCAGCGCCCGCGGATGCAGAGCTGACGGCCCCGAAGAATGGCGAAGGCGGTGACATCGTTGTGCTTCCAGGAACGTCATTTCACAACGGCACGATTGAGGTGGATCTTGCCGGCAAGCCAAGGGCCGGAGCGCCCTCCGACGCGCGTGGATTCGTTGGTTTGGCTTTCCGCGTTGCCGCGGATCCGTCGAAGTACGAATGTGTCTATATCCGCCCGACGAACGGTCGAGCTGACGACCAGGTGCGGCGGAATCACTCCACGCAATACATCTCCATGCCTGAGTACGAGTGGTCGAGGCTGCGGCGGGAGGCGCCGGGCCAGTATGAGTCCTATGCGGATCTGGTTCCGGGCGAGTGGACGAAAATCAAGATCGAAGTAAGCGGCGTCACGGCGCGACTGTACGTGAACGACGCGCCCCAGCCGGTGTTGATCGTGAACGATCTGAAACACGGTGACAGCGAAGGCGCCGTGGCGCTGTGGATCGGGCTAGGGACCGAAGCCTATTTTGCCAATTTGCGGATCTCGAAATGACTCACGCCCTCTTCCCTCACGGCTCCGCTGGTGCCGACGCTAGGGAGCAGATCCGTTTGTAGCCGACGGCACCCACGCCATGCCGTCCACGCCTTTCGAGAGCCGAATGGGCTCTTCCAGCTTCCAATCTTTAAGATTCAGAATTTCGATGGTTCCGCCCTGGGGACAGCTTACGTAAGCGTGTGTCGGGTCTGACGAAAGCGCGAATTCTCCTGGAGTGGGTAGAACGGGCACATCCGGTGTGTCAAACGTTTTTGCAACTGCTCCACTGGCCAGATCTACGACGAAGAGCTTGCCCGATTCGGAGCTGGCAAGGAGCCAATGGCCGTCTTTTGTGATTGCGGAAGAGAACGCAATTCTCGGGAGGGAGATCGACCGGACAACCGCGTTGGTTGCAGTATCGATGACCACGATGCGGGGTGTCTCCTGGTCCTGCGTAAGAACGAGCTTGCCATCGGGAGAGATCGAGATGCGTTGCACTCTCTTGGAGATCGGAATCGTCGTGAGCAAAGTCCTCCCTCGCAAATCGAGAACACTCACGCTGCCCGAATCGTTATTGGCAGTGTAGATCCTCCGGCCGTCAGGAGAGATCACGAACATGTGGGAATGACTAGCCCCAGTGGGAATCTCACCCACGCGAGAGCGAGTATTTGTATCTACGATGTCGATGGCATTGGCGAGTTCCGCGGAAACATACAGCAGTCCGTCAGGCCCAAAGTGCGCGCAGTGCGGACGAACTTCTTTGCCGAGATCGATGACGGCAACGGTCCTCGCCCGGCGCAGGTCGACGACCTGAATCGTACTGCCGTTCGATCCGGGCTTTCCGACCCATGTGTTTCCGTAGATGGGAACATAGCCGAAGCGACCGTCCGAGGAGACGGCGACTTCGTGTCCGTTAATGTCAACTCCCACAGTGGCCAGAACCTGTTTGGACATAGGATCCACAAACAAAACGCTGTGCTCCAATTGGTTCGCAACCAACAGAAGATTGTCCGGGCGTTGGTCACCGGAGACGCCGGACGGAAGCAGGAGACATGCGAGAAAGGAAATGGCCCATGAAGCGGTGGTTCATAATATCCCCTTTCGAGGAACTCCCAGCTCGCAGGAAGTGTAGCATCCATAAGCGAATGACCTTCTTTAGTCGTCTATCGCTGACTGCTGACGAACGATTGGTTAACAAAAAGTCGCTGCTGAAAACCGGCGACTTGCGCTCGCTGACCGAAAGGGGGCACTCGTGGGCGACCAGGTGATTTTTCAACCGTCATTGCTGGGTTGAAGGGAATACGCTCACTCGGGAGGGCATGCCCCAGCACATGCAAAATCGTAGTGGTTTCGAACTATTGTCCCGCGACCTCAAAGTGGGTAGCTTGACGCGATATTTCCCAGGAGGATCGGCAAATGAGTCTTCGTAACGCAATGAGGGTTTCGCTGGCGGTAGCTTTTGTTCTTGGCGTTATGGCCTGGAGCAGCGACACCGGCAAGCCAACTACGGTTAAGGGCTATGTGCTGGATTCGGCGTGCGCATTCACCAAGGGTCTGAAGAAACCGATCAGCGGCGAGTGTGCGACAGCATGTGCCAAGGCTGGCTCACCTCTCGTGATTCTGACGGACAGCGGCACCATCTACTGGCCCATTGCTGACACCACTCCGTCCAGTGGGCAGAACGACCGTCTCCTCCCCTTCGCCGGACAGAAGGTCACAGCGAGCGGCAAGGTGTTTGAACGCGGAGGATCATCCGCGATCGTGATCGAGAAGATCGAAGCGCAGAAGTAATGTGGGATCTCGTCAGCTCCGTCAGAGGCGGCTGGCTGCGAGGTGCAACCGGAGTGGTGATCGCCGGTGCTTAACAAACATTGAACAGGGCTCACTGGGTGTGCGTCAGATCTCGCTTTGCAGATTCAGGATGGAACAAAGGCCAGCGGTCTCTAGCCGCGAAGCGGCGAAAGAATACAGCCCACGGCGTAAGCCGTGGGAACAAGTGGGAAATGATCCAGCCTCAAGGGGGCGGAGTTCTCACGCACACTCTCACTGCCCTGCCGTCTTGTCCAGCTTGCTGGCCATCTTCACGCCGCTCAGGCCGTCCACGTACTTGGCGATGCCGCGGTAAAGCGAGTCGGCGATGCGCTGGCGATACTCGCTGGTTTCGAGGCGATGTTCGTCGCCGGGGTTGGACACGAACGAAATCTCCGCCAGGATCGAAGGCATATTCGCCCCGATCAGCACGATAAACGGAGCCTTCTTCACACCGCGATTCCGAATCCCGGGATTCTTGGCAGACAGGCCGCTGTGCAGTGACTGCTGCACGTCAGCGGCAAATTCGCGGGACTCTTCGATCTTTTCCTTCAAAGCGATCTTCTTCACCAGATCCTGAAGTTCGTAGATGGATTTCTCGGAGACGGCATTCTCGCGCGCCGCGACTTCGAGCGCATCCGGCGAGGAAGTGAAGTTCAGGTAGTAAGTCTCAACTCCGCGGGCCGCCGAGTCATGGCTGGAATTGGCGTGGATCGAGATGAAGAGATCGGCACGCTGCTGGTTCGCGATCGCAGTGCGCGTCTCCAGCGGGATGAAGGTATCGTTCTTGCGCGTATAGACGACTTCCGCGCCTAGTCGAGTCTCGAGCATCTTCCCCAGCCGGCGTCCTACCTCGAGCACCAGGTCTTTCTCCTGCAAGCCGTTGGGCCCGATGGTGCCCGTATCGTGCCCGCCGTGTCCGGGATCAATGACGATCTTGCCGATCTTCAGCCCCAGCGTGCGAATCAGGGAACGGTCGCCGCGAGCCGTTGGTTTGGCGATGCGGATATCCAGGTCTGAGTCCTTGTTAGCGTTCAGCCGTGAGGAAGTTTTCCCTTTTGGACGAGTTGGAGACGAAACATCATTCATTGCCGTTTCGGCCGGGGACTCATCTTCCGCTGCCGCACCAGCCTTGTCGCTCTTGCCTTTCGTCCTCGAAGAAGAATGCGGAGGAGCTTGGCTCTTTGCCGTGGTCGACGAAGCGGCGTCATCATCGTCATCATCGGCTTCGACGATGACCTTCTTCACAGGCGGCGCGGTTGTCTTTGCTGCCCCGCCGGCGTCTTTCGCAGAACGGCTATCCGGAGCCTCATCCTTGGCGGCCACCTTCTGATCGTGAATCTCTTCCTTCTTGGTGACGGGCTTTCCCGCCAGCGCCTTCATGTCCGCCTTCACGACGGGCTGAGGGACACGCGCCTTCGTCTCGGCCTGCGGAGGCGCTTCCACGTCTGCAAGCGTGGCGGCTTCTTCTTTCGTCAGCTTCGCATGCGCGATCTTGTCGTTCTTCCCGTGAATATCAATGATGAGGCGATACGGATTGGGCAGCAGGAACGCCTCGTACGTTGAGAGATCATCGACTTCCAGCACCACTCGCGTGCGTCCAGGCTGAAACTGGGCGACGCGGATCTTCTTGAGAAAACCGTCGTCGACTTCGAAGGTCTTTCCCACCAGTGTGGAGGCGAGCTTGGTGTCACGCAGGTCAAAAAAGATGCGGTCGGGGTGAGATATACGCTGCGACCCGAATTTCACTTCGCTTTCGAGATCGATCGCAACCCGCGTGTAGTCGGGCGTTGACCAGTGGCGGATCGCGGTCACGCGTGGCAGACGATGCGGATCGGACTCGGAACTTTCCGAGCTGGCAGTCTCATTCCGACTCTCAGTTTTTTCGGTTTCCGGCCGCGGATCGCTGGCGGTTTGCGCAGTCACCTTTTGCTTGTCGCCAGGCTTGTCCCCGATGCCGCCACCTGGGCGTGCTTCCGCCTTCTTCTCCGACTGCGCGTCTATCTCCGCTTGAGCCCTCTTGTCGACCGACTCTTTCTTGAGTTCGGCAATGGCCTGCTGGGCATCCTCTACCAGGCGGTTGCGCGGATAGCGCTTCAGAAACTCTTCAAATGTGGCGCGCGCCTGGTCGGGATCATCCAGATCGTCTTTGTAGATCTCACCGATGGTGAACAGCGCGTCGCCGCGATATTTGCTGCCGGGATACTCCTTGCGCAGAAACTTGTACTGGGCAATCGCGGAATTCAGGATCTTGTCATCTTCGAAACGACGGCCCATCTCGACCAGCGTTTCGGCCACTGCCACTGCGCTGGGATCGGCCTTGCTGGAAGTCGGCGCGCCGTAGTAGACGCTGCGATAGGCGTTGAGAACGCGCTGGTAGTCGCGGCGGGTACGCTCGGTCGGGGGACGGCCATTCAGGGCTTCCCGCATGCGCTCGGCGGCAGCAAAGTGATCCCGCGCCCAGGCTTCGCCGTGGCGTGGTCGGGCGTGCGCCGGCATCGCGGACAGAGCCGCGATGAGCAGCAGCACTCCCCAGCTGAAGCCACGTAGGGTCAGGGTCACTTTCAAGCTCAATCCGTTGTCATCCTTCGGCAGGCGCTTTTTGTCCGTCCCGAGCTTGCCGAGGGAACCTGGGCGAGCCGAGCGCCATAACGTGTGATTGGCTCGCATCCTTATTACATCATGACATCGTTGCAGTTGAACTGCCTGGGTACCTGAGAGAATTCAAATGCTTAGTAAACAGATGCTGCCAACTTAGTCCGTGTTGCTGATGTAAAGCACGCCCCGCTCATCCCGTTGAACCTTCACGGGATCGCGGCTGGCTCCGGTTTGCGAAAGATCGGAGCCTCCATAGTAAAGATGCGTAATCTTCCGCACGTAGTCCTGGGTCTCGGCAAAATGAGGAACGCCGGCGCTACGCCGCACCGCTCCCTCGCCCGCGTTGTAGGCGGCCAATGTCAAATTCACGTCGCCGTTGTAGTTTTCCAGCAGGTACTTGAGATGCCGGACTCCGGCGTCCACATTCTGCTGTGGGTCGAACGGGTTCTTCACTTTCAACTCGCGGGCGGTCTTGGGCATCAGTTGCATCAGCCCCATGGCACCCGTGCGCGAGACCGCATTGGAATTGAAGTTCGACTCGACTTTCACCACGGCCCGTACCAGGTTGGGATCTACATTGTGCCGCGCTGCGGCCATCACGATCGACTGATCAATCTCGTCCGCCGAGGCCTGATGGCCGTGAGAATTAGCCTGAACAATCTTGGCGTTCGCCGACTGCACCGATTCGCGCCCGTAATATTGGCTGACCTCGGCGGCTGCCGAGCGCGCGGCCTTGCCTGAGGCAGTGTTGGCCCCGGGAACAGGCTTCCACCGATTTTCTTTGCTGCTCCAGTACGCCAGGTAGGAGCGCTTCACTTGCGGAGATGGGGCTGCCTGACGCTCTTTTGCCGGAGCATCTTCGTTCACATAAACCGTGCGGCCGTGCTCTTCCGTCGTAGCGATCCCGTGCGAGGTATCGTCCCCTTCGGCGGCGCGCGCCGTCGTAGTCGTGAGAGTAAAGGAGGTCGCGAGTACAGTCGAAGCCGTCAGCATCCAGGTTAGTTGCAGGCGCTTGCGCATATCCGGGCCGTGTCCTTTCACCAATCCTTCGCTGGAAGGCGCGACCAGACAAGCTACGCCCTCCCGTGCTCTACCCGGAACCTGTACGGAGAACGATCAACCAGAGTAGGACGATTATAGGCGGGGAGGCTAGGGGCGACAATCTCTCCGAAGGGAGTAGAACCATCGGAGTAATTTGCGGCAAACGATTGAAGAGCAAGTGGATTAGGGCACTCCAAGAATGTAGTCGTGCCGTCGGAAGTAACCATTGCGATGGTTACCAGGGATGTGGGGACAGCCGACATCGGCTGTCCGCGGAGCGAAGCTCCGCCCGGGGGTCGCCCGTGGAGCTGCTTTCAACTCGGCGGTTAACCTGTCTGACCGACTCGAGCCTTGTCGGAGTCTCGACCATTTTAGAATTGGGAAAGAAGACTCGTGTCCGAAGAAACTAACCCTTTGGCGATAAAGACGGATCCAGCGTCCTCGAGTGCAGTGGCTGCGCTGGAAGATGATCCGTTTTACCGATCGATCTGTGCGCCGTATTGCAGCGACACAGTTCGCCGCCGGGCAGTGCTGGCAAAATACTTTGATTACTCGATTCAGGAAGGACGGGAACTCGGGCGCTGCATTCATCTCGCGGACGAGGCACGTGGGGTTGCGGTGTGGCTGTTGCCGCAGTCTCCGGAAGTAGAGTCGCAAGCGTCCGAGCGAAAGCGCACGTTTCTACAGGCAACCCTCAATATCGAAGGCTGCGCGAATTATTACCGGATCATAGAATTCATGAGCGCGAAATCCGCCACCCTGGTCGACGAGGCTGCCTGGTATCTCTCGATCGTCGCGGTCGATCCCGCTGCTCAGGGTCAGGGACTCGGCCGCAAGTTGCTGCAGCCGACGATCGCGGAAGCTGATCGCGCCGGCGTGACCTGTTATCTCGAGACGTTCGGCCAACGCAATCTCTCGTTTTACCAACGCCTCGGCTTTGCGCCCGCGGCGCGATTCACCGAGCCCACCACCGGCGCGGAGTATACCGTGATGGTCCGCTTCAACTGATTGAAGGGCTAAACCGCGTTGGCGCGGAACTGGATCGCACTGGATCCGAGGCTGGGCATTCGCAGAAGGATATAGCTACCGAGGTGGTTTGCGGCAACCGATTGAAATCTATGCAAGCTAAGCTTTAGGCCGAGTCCGCGGCTGAAAGGATCCGTTTCAGTTCGAGACCGCGCCTAGCTCGTGGATTAAATCCTTTTCGGTCACGTTCCGAAATCCTACCGCTGCTCTCTCACATTCGTGCCGCAGAGCATTGATTACCTCATTTCGGAAGCCATCGCCAAATGTGTAGATACCCGCCACGTCACCGTCCACACCCGGCAGAGTCAATCCTTTTACTCCCAGTTCAGCCAATTCCACGAATTTTTCGGGCTTGAATGCGATGTCTATATGCCTTTTCAGTAGAGCAGGTGGCGATGACTTCAGTGCCGAGAGGAAGATTGCCTGACCCCGCTGTGTCCAGTCGAAGTATTCGGCGTCAAAGGCCCGCTGAGCCTCCTCGGCCTGATCCGTATGAATAAAGGTGAACTTATTGCCGCGGCCATTAGGAAACGTCACGAGAGCGTGACTCACCAAGGCTCTGGCCATCAATCGGCTTACATCCTCCGGCACACCTGCGTCGAGCGGAGATGGGACCATCCGCCACGCAACCATGCAACGAAAGACGCCAGCCATGGTTGCGACCGGCAACTCCCACCGGCTGTCTTCCTGATCCAAGCATACGAAAACCTCAAGCGCATGAGCCAACTGTATCCCCTACGGTGTGTCGGAAGCCGGCACGGGGGTGAAAATTGTATTCTCCGCCCAATCATAAGCCCGACCGGCACCCGCCGAAGCAGTCTCATATCCGATGAATCCTCCGACGGCGCAGCCGACGAGTCCTCCGATCGCGGTGCCCAGTCCTGGCTCCGCTAACGTTCCCACGTACGCTCCTCCCGCTCCAACCGCTTTGCAGCCCGCCCACGCCCCCACCCATCCCGCTACCACCTGCGTGGACCGCCGGAGAGGGTTGCTTGAAACCACGATGGAATACACATCGATTGCAACAGCGGCCACCAGCAGGACTCGGCCACCGTAGCGAAAGTACTTGGCGCCCCTGAATAAAGCCTCTCCACCAGCTCCGGCCGGGGCATGGTCAGCGATGCCGAATTCGTTGAACGTCCCCTTTTGGTTCCAGTGAAAATCAACGGCTTGCGTTTTGACATTGAAACCATAGTCGAGGCGAAGAACCCGTTTGCCAGCGATGTCTTGGATAAAGAGTCTCGAAGTGGACCCACCTTTTGGGGTCCAGCCTCGTGGCGAGAGTTCGATGGCGAGGCCGTTCGTGCCCGGAACTGGTATACGGATAACAGACGCGAGGCCCAATGCGGCGGGAATGGATCCATCGACCGGGGCATCGTGCGCCCGGTGCATCACGCCTTGGACCATTACGGTGCCTTCCACAGCAATCGCCGCGTCAGCCCAGGATGGCCCATTCGGCCCTAGCCGAGCCTGCAGAGTAGTTTGGCCGAAGTCTTTGACTTCGAGCCGGATACGCCGCAGGTGATCACCCATCGGCGCAGATACATAGCTTATGTCGAAGAAGTTGATGACGTCCGGGTCCAGGACGGCCAACGTAAGATCCTCTCCCCGCGGACCTCCTCCCCACAACGCAATGTCTGAAGCGACCTGGCGGCTAATGACGAACGTTGAGTCTATGTAGTGGACTCCTGCCGCACCGGGGATCACACGAAAGTCTGCCATGGCTCACCTCCTCAAACACTGACTTGCTTGGCGGAAAAGATGTGGGCTGTGGATCGCCAGATCGAAGCAGCATACCCCCGGATCCGACTCATCGGAAGAGAAATCCGAAGACGAATCCTGGTTCGTGGATATGACGCCACGCGCTCACTTCAAGCCCGCTCCAACCCTGCCGCAAACGCATCCAGCGACAACGACCGCAGCAGATTCCTCCGCATTCCGCGCTCGACCTCTGCCAGGCGATCCGACGCTGCCGTAATCCACGCGAAATCCGCCGACTCGGCCATCCGCTTCAATTCCGCCGCAATGTCGGTGTTCCGAATGAGTTCCGGCGCGCGCGAGTTGAAGAACACCAGATCGCGCAGCAATGAATTGAGCGTCCGGATCAAAGCCTCGGTCTTCTCGCGTCCCTCAGCCCCCGGACGATACGACTCGGTGATCTTGAACAGCTCGCTGTGCTCGCCGTCACGCAAGGCTGAATTCAAAATCGCCAACCCATGCTGGCGGGCCGCGACATAGGCTTCGAGATTGAAACTGCGGGCCCGACCCACCGCGCCATCGCACAGCCGAGCCACCAACGCCCGCTGCGCCGGCTTCCATTCCGGATGATGTTTCGCCAAATCCGTTTCAATCTCCTCGCCGGGCAGCGCCGCCAATGTAAAGGTCATCGACCGCGACCGGATCGTCGGCAGCAACTCCCCCGGATTCTCCGTCAGCAGAAAAATCGTCGCAAACTCCGGAGGCTCTTCGAGCACCTTCAGCAGCGAGTTCGCTGCCTCCTTCATAAATGCCGAGTCGGTGAAGATGTAGATCTTTTCCCGGCCCTCGGCCGGCCGGTAATAAATGGTCTCGATCACGCGGCGCACCTGGTCGACTTTGATCATCATCTGCGGCGGATCGGGTGGGATGATCAGCACGTCGGGATGTGTCTGCACCAGAATGCGGGTCTCCTTCTTATCGCTCTCGCGCAGGTTCTCCCGCGTTTCGACCGCTTCGGCAAACCGCACATCGAGATCACCCGCCTGGGCGATGCGCGTGCAGTTCGCGCACGTCCCACAAAAATCCGGAAGCCCATCCGTCTTCGTGGGATTCAAACAGTTCAGCGCCTGCGCCAGCATCAGAGCCAGGGTGTACTTGCCCGCTCCCCGCCCGCCCGCCAGCACGACCGCATGAGGCAGGTGATCCCGGGAGATCATTTCGCGCAAGCGATGAACGGTCTCAGCGTTGCCATGGAAATCAGAAAAAGGCATGCCCTGAGGATAGAACAAACCCGCCACCGATACACGGAAGCTATGAGAGCACAAAGACACAAGGAGGGCATGAGCCCAACATTCGTTGAAGGCCACATCGACAAACCGGGAAGGGCACGAGTTCCACTCGTGCCAATTAAGACGCCTGAATTGCGATGCGCTTTAGCGCCTGAGGTTCGCTCTTTGCCGACACAACTAACCAGCTAGGTAATTCGGCCCGCCAGCCAGGCCACAATGACCCCACCCAACATCAGCGGAACTCCGATTCCGAATATTGCTACTCTCCAGCCGCGCACCCATCCTTCACGCAGCATACAAATCAAAAGGATGCTCATCACCGGCAAGTTGATCAACACCGCCGTCACCACTCCCGGCGCATATCCATGAAACACAATGGCCGCAGGCACGTGAGGAACAAACACGTTCGCCAGCATGGCAACGATGTACCCGAAGGTCAGGTAAGCCCATATGCTCTCCGGTCCGCGACGCGCGCTCTGATAAGTCACCGCGAAGGCCGCGGCCGTGAACACAACCAGTGCAGCTATCATCTCCGCCGCTCCCGGAGGATGGACTGGCAATTGCGCCGCGTGGCTTGCGCTCCAACGCGGCATCCAGATCGCTTCTTCGGTGTTATGCAGTGTGACCGCAATCGGAAACAACCATTGCAGCTTCCTGAAGGTCATGGAGTGATAACGCAACGGAGACGGCGCGCACAGGAGCCGGCGCCGGTTAACGAGCATGTTGCATTCTCTTGGAAGGGCCGACTAGCGCCAATTTGCTGGAAACGACTTCCACAATCTTTTGATGTGTTTGTCCCGGAGTGCCGCGTGCATCGACGATCACCACGCGTCCGGGTTCGCGTTTGGCGATTGCCAGATATCCCTCGCGCACGCGTCCAAAAAAGGATCGAGTCTCCTGCTCAAAGCGGTTTTCGTCGTGACCACGTCTGGACGACTTGCAAGCACGTTGATTTCGTCTCCGCGCTCGATTCACGCTCGCACGCGGATTCGAGTCCATCAGCAGAGTCAGATCGGGCTGCAGATCCCCGCACAACACCCGATGCAACTCGCGCACTGCCTCACTGCCCAGGTGCCGCCCGCTTCCCTGATAGGCTTCGGTCGAATCCGTAAAGCGATCGCACAAGACGATCGCGCCGGCTGCCAGTCCGGGTTCAATCACTTCCGCGATATGCTGCGCGCGCGAAGCGAACATCAGCGCCATCTCGGCCAGAGGCGCCAGTCCCGACGTTCCGGAGTCAAGCGCCACTTTCCGGATCTTCTCTCCGGTCGCGGTTCCGCCCGGCTCACGCGTTTCGATGACTTTATGTCCCGCCTCCCGCAGCACCGCGGCGAGCTTGCGCATCTGCGTGCTCTTCCCCGTTCCGTCGAGCCCTTCGAAGGTGATGAATTTTCCGCGCCGCGACATTCAGCGGAATGATACCAGCACCCGCTGTCGCCCCATGCAATCGCTTTTCATTTGTCATCCTGAGCGAAGAAGGCGGCCACGAAGTGGACGGCTTCGCAGTCGAAGGATCGCTACGCTCTTCCTCTCGGACTGGCGCGAGCACAAACTCCCTACATATGGGGCGGAGCAACCCGTCTTCCTGTACCCGCGCGCTCCTCAACTGCTATAGTTCATCATTCCGCGACTTGGAAATGACTTCACAACCATCGAGGGTCTCGAAAGAAATGAAAGTCTCCAAGATTCTGTGTGTTCTTTGCCTTCTCGTAACCGTCGTCAGAAGCTACGCCGCCACCCCCAACGTCACAATCGCGGTCGATGCGACCACTGCTCCACGCAAAATCTTCCATGCCACTCTGAAAATTCCCGCCACGCCCGGCGACCTTACTCTCTACTATCCCAAGTGGATCCCCGGCGAACATGCACCCGACGGCCCCGTCGTCGACCTTGCAGGATTGTTCTTCAAAGCGAACGGCCAAACGCTGAAATGGCGCCGCGACACGCTCGACGGCTTCACCATCCATGTTGAGGTCCCGCAAGGCGTCAGCGAAGTTCAAGCCGATCTCGACTTCCTCTCTCCCGCCACCTTCGAAGGTGGATTCTCCGCCGGCTCTTCCGCCACCGCCAAGCTCGCTGTCATCAGCTGGAATCAGGTGCTGCTTTATCCCAAGGGATACAAGTCCGACGAGATCAACTACACCGCGTCGCTGAAGATTCCCGACGGATGGAAGTTTGGCACCCCTCTCCCCATTGCCAGCCAGAGCGGTAATGAAATCCACTTCGCGCCGGCGTCGCTCACAACGCTCGTCGACTCTCCCGTAATCACCGGAGAATTCCTGAAGGTGGTTCCTCTCGCTCAGGATCCTCCCACCGAGATGGACATCGCCGCCGACAGTGCCGCCGCCCTCGAACCTCCGCAAGAAGTTTGGGATCACTACAAGAATCTCGTCGAGCAAGTGCAGAAGCTTTTCGGGGCGCATCATTACCGCGATTATCATTTCTTGTACACGCTCAGCGATCACGTCGCGCACTTCGGACTCGAGCACCACGAATCCGACGACAGCCGCGTCGATGAACGGGCCTTGGTCGACGACACCTCCCGCAAACTCTCCGCTGGACTTTTGCCCCACGAATATGTGCATAGCTGGAACGGAAAATATCGCCGCCCCGCCGACCTCGCCACGCCCGACTATCAGCAGCCCATGGAGGACGACCTGCTTTGGGTCTACGAAGGCCTGACCAACTATCTCGGCTTCGTGCTCACCGCGCGCAGCGGCTTGCTCAGCGCCAACCAGGACCGGGATGATCTCGCTTTGACCGCCTCGCAGCTCGACCACCTTCCCGGACGCCAGTGGCGCAATCTGCAAGACACCGCCGACGCCGCGCCGCAGCTGTATTTCACCCCGCAGGCGTGGTACTCCTGGCGCCGCGGCACCGACTTCTACAATGAAGACACGCTCAATTGGCTTTGGGTCGACGTCATCATCCGGCAGCAGAGCAAGGGCAAGAAGTCCATCGACGACTTCTGCCATCTCTTTCACGGCGCTCCTAGCACCGGACCAGCGCTCAAGACCTACACGTTCGACGATGTGGTCAACGCACTCAACCAGGTCGTGTCCTATGACTGGCGCGCCTTCTGGACCGAGCGCCTCACCAATCACCGTCCCGGAGCGCCGCTCGGAGGCATCGAGGGCAGCGGCTGGAAGCTCATCTACGACGAGAATCCTTCGGAAATGCTGAGCAGTTTTGCCGGCATGTCCCACTTCGTTCCCGCCGGATTTTCCATTGGTCTGAACCTGCGTGACGATGGCGGCATCGCCGACACGATTGAAGGCGACGTTGCCGCCAAGGCCGGCATTGGACCCGGGATGAAAGTCGTCGCCGTCAACGGCCGTCGCTTCTCCCCAGAGATCCTCCGCGATGCGATCAAAGCCGCGAAGAATAGCACCACACCGATCGAGTTGCTGGTGGAAAACGCCGATTACTACAAAGCCTACAAACTCGACTACCACGGCGGCGAAATGTATCCCCATCTAGTCCGCGACGAATCCAAACCAGACCTGCTGAGTGACATCCTGAAAGCAAAGTAGGAGCCATCGAGCCATCTCTAGAGAATTGTCATCCTGAGTAGGGCGCCAGCCCTGCGATGGACCCTACGAAGCGCATAAAGCGGCAATGCGGTAGCCAAGACAGTAAACGCTGCATGCAGCGTGAGCATTCCCGTCCACCACATCGAAGCTTCCCACCCTCATACGGTCCCTCACGGAGGCTTCGCCGCCGTTCAGGATGACAAGCTCACAACACAAGTGCACTCCTGTTAGCATGTGTGCGTTCTACACAGACTCCATGACCCACAAACACACAGCCCTTCTCGCTCTGGCCTCCCTGTCGCTCTGCACAATCGCCTCCGCTCAATCGATCCTCGGCTTCACCCCCACTACCGCCGTCCACGAAATCGAGATCGAGACCAAATTCAAGTCCATCCCGAACCCCGACGAAGAGCGCCGCCAGCACCGCATCTTCACGCAAGAGCCTCACATGGCGGGATCAAAGCGCAACAACGAGCTCGCTAACTACATCGCTGCCGAATGGAAGAAGCAAGGACTCGAAGACGTCATCATCCACCGCTACGACGTCTACGGCACAAATCCAAAGTCGGCCTCCCTCGAGATGATCGCCCCCTCGCGCTGTCAAGCTCTTCTGCATGAGACTTCAATCCCAGGCGACGACGACTCGAAGAATCCTGCCATCTCCGCCGCATGGCTGGGCATGTCCATCTCCGGAGAAGTCACCGCCCCCGTCATCTACGCCCACAGCGGCAATCCCGAAGACTACGATCTGCTGCGCAAGAACGGCATAACCGTCAAGGGCAAGATCGTCCTCGTGCGCTACTCGAATCCCTACAGCTATCGCGGATTCAAAGCGCTCACCGCGCAGCGCGAGGGCGCCGCCGCGATGCTCGTCTACAGCGATCCGCAGGAAGACGGATACAAGAAAGGCAAGGTCGATCCCGACGGTCCGTGGGGTCCCGAATATCACATCCAGCGCGGCGCAATCACCTACGACTTCATGGTCCCCGGCGACCCGCAAACTCCAGGATGGGCCTCGGTCCCAGGCGCAAAACGTATTCCCATCGAAGAAGCGGTCTCTGCGCCGAAGATCATGGCGCTCCCACTCTCCTGGCATGACGCAAAGCCCCTGCTCGAAAACATGGACGGCCCCCTCGCTCCCAAAGACTGGCAGGGCGGCCTGCCCTTCGAGTACCACTTCGGCGGCGACCGGGTGAAAGCTCACCTCAAGATTGAAATGGACAACCGCATCCAATCTTATTACGTCGTCGAAGGCCGCATCCGCGGGTCGGACCTTCCCGATGAATGGGTCGTGATGGGCAATCACCGCGACGCCTGGGTTTTCGGCGGCGTCGATCCCTCCAGCGGCACCGCCAGCATGATGGAACTCACCCGCGCCTTGGGCGAACTCAAAACGCAAGGCATGCGCCCGCGCCGCACTCTGGTGGTCTGCAGTTGGGACGGCGAAGAGGTCGGCCTCACCGGCTCCACCGAGTGGGGAGAGCAATTTGCCGACGAACTCCGCGCCAAGGCCGTCGCCTACATCAACGTCGACGAAGCCACCTCCGGCCCGAATTTTCACGGACAGGCCGTCGCCTCTCTCGCCCCGATGTTGGAAGAAACCACACGCAGCCTGCAGGATCCTTCGGGCAAAACTCTGCACGCAGCATGGAAGGAGACGGTGGAGCGCGAAAAGAGAGAAGGTCAGCAGTCAGGTCAATTCAATGCCTCTGGCGCATCGAATCAAACGCTCGCCGACACCCGCATCGGCAGCGGTTCTGATCACACCGTCTTCCTCAACTTCATCGGCATGCCCGTCCTCGGCCTTGGATTCGACGGAGACTACGGCGTCTACCACTCCGCCTACGACGACTTCTACTGGATGAATCACTTCGGCGATCCCGGTTACAAATACCACACCCTGATGTCGCAGTTGTGGGGAGTCACCGCGCTGCGCTTGGCGAATGCCGACCTGATCCCGTTCGATTTCGCGACCTACGCCAGCAACATTCACCAGTTCGTGAACGACCTTAAACGAGCCAACGAAAACAAACTGTGGGGACAGCCGCCCTCGGCTGTCCGGTGGGGCGAAGCTCGACAGCCTGCTCTCGACCTGAAACCGATCGCCGCCGCCATCGACGGCTTCGAAGTTGCCGGGAAACAACTGAACGAATCACTCAAACAGAAACTCTCCTCCGGCTCCCTCGATCCCCAACTCGCCTCCACCCTGAATCACGGCATGATGCAAGTCGAACGCAACTGGCTCAACCCCGATGGCATCCCCGGACGTCCATGGTTCAAACACATCCTCTACGGCGCCAGATTCACTTACGCACATCTGGAACTTCCCGGTCTCACCGAAGCAGTCGAGAAACAAGACTGGCCCACAGCGAAGCAGCAAGCCGAAATCCTCGAACGCGCAATACATAACAACACGCAGTTGTTGCAGGAGTTGAACCAACGTCTCCAGCCTTAAGTCGCGCGAACTCCATCACAAGATGCTACGATGTACCTCTTCGTTTCCCGTGACGATCCCTTCGAACATTCCTGGAGGTACTATGCTGCGGTCGCTCCTTTGTGTTGCCCTTACGACTTTCTTCGCCACTTCCTTATTCGCTGCCGACCCCGCCTCCGATTTGGAATCCCGCCGCAAGGCGCTCAACGATCTCCTCAACGTGCGCTGGGAATACACCATGCTTCACGATCCGATCTACGCTTCGATCCTGGGAGACAAGCGCTACAACGATCGGGTTCACGACTTGTCGCAGAAAGCCATCGACGACGATCTCGAACAGGAGCGCCTGATTCTCGCCCGCTTCGAAGCCATCGACACCACCGGCTTCCCCGACCAGGAAATTCTCAACAAGCGTTTGATGGTTCGCGATCTGCGCATGGATCTTGACGGCGCCCGCTTCAAACCCTGGGAGATGCCAGTCGACCAGATGAACGGCATTCATACCAACCTGCCGCAACTGGTGAACGTTCTACCGTTTGACACGGTGAAGGATTACGAGGATTTCATCACTCGTATGAAGCTGTTTCCGCGTCTCTTCGAGCAGACGATGGACCTCATGCGGAAAGGGATGGCTGACGGCCTGATGCCGCCACGCATGCTGCTCGAAAAAGTCGTGACTCAGTCCAGTGCGATCGGCACCATGGCGCCCGAGCAGTCACCGTTCGCTCATCCTTTCGACAAGTTTCCCGATTCCATCCCCGAAGCCGATCGCAAGCGCCTGCGCGAAGCCGCCATCGCTGCCATCCGCGATTCCCTCATCCCGGCCTACGCAAAGTTCACTGCGTTCGTCCGCGATGAGTACGCGCCCAAGGGCCGCACCGAGCCCGGCGTCTGGTCTCTCCCCGACGGAGCCGAGCGCTATGCCTTCCGCGTAAAGGAGAGCACCACCACAAATCTAACTGCTGAAGAGATTCATCAGATTGGTCTCGCGCAAGTCAAAGAGATCGAAACCCGCATGCTGCAGGTCGCCAATCAGCTCGGGTACAAAGACTTGAAGAGTTTCGGTGCGCACATCAAAGACGATCCCAAGTTGCGCCCGCAATCGCGCCAGGAGATTCTCGATCTCTACACCAAGTACATCGACGACATGTACAGCAAACTCCCGGAGTTGTTCGGCCACCTGCCAAAGGGCCGCCTTGATGTGATGCCGATCGAAGAATTCCGCGAGAAGGAATCCGCCACGCACTACCTGCAGGGCACGCCCGACGGCTCAAGAAAAGCCCACGTCATGGTGAACACTGGTGATTTCGCGAAGCGTACAACACTCGACGTAGAAACCACCGCGTATCACGAGGGAGTTCCTGGACATCACTTGCAGATCGCCCTCGCCCAGGAATTGCCCGAGCTCCCAAAATTTCGCCAGCAGGAGTATTACACCGCCTACACAGAAGGTTGGGCGCTTTACTCCGAGCGCCTCGGCAAGGAAGTCGGATTCTTTCAGGATCCCTACAGCTACTTCGGCCACTTGCAGGATGATATGCTGCGCGCCATTCGCCTGGTCGTCGATACCGGATTCCACTACAAGCACTGGTCGCGCCAGCAAGTCGTCGAATTCTTCCACGATCACTCGCTGATCGACGAACCTGAAGTTCAGTCAGAAACCGACCGCTACATGGCCTGGCCCGCGCAGGCGCTGGGCTACAAGATCGGCCAGCTTGAAATTCTGAAGTTGCGCGCCTATGCCAAAGATCAACTCGGCGACCGCTTCGACCTGCGCGCCTTCCACGATCAAGTCCTCACCGGAGGAGCCTTACCTATGGACGTGTTAAGTGATCGCATTCACGAGTGGGCAGCGAAGCAGAAAGCGAGTGTCGGGGTTTCAGGAGATCAGCGCGTCGCGAAATAGTTCAAGCTGCGGGTGCAAGCGCAACACTTACGACGCCTTCATCTCCCGCTCCATCACCTTACGTAACGCGGTATTGATCCGTGTCTGGTACCGGCGCCCATCCTTCTTGAACCAGGCCAACACATCCGCATCCAGCCGCAGCGTGACCGGCTTCTTTAACGGCCGATAAAGATCGGCGATCTTCATGTTCTGCAGATTTTCTTCCATCAATCCCGAGAAGCCCCGGGAGGCGCGCCGACGGCGATTCGGCGGACGCCGCCGCCTGTTCCCCTTGCCGTTCTTTGCTTTCGACTGTGACCCGCGTTCACTTTTTGAGTTCTTCATAAGCCATTCAGCGCGCTCGACTTGCAGGAATTAGCGGAAACGTACATACAATATTGTAAACCAAATGTTCCTTCGGGAACACTGTGCAAAACTCCCGGCCTTATACCGCAAGGTCCTCAGTCGCAAGAACTTCCACTTCGTCCTCATTCATGAAGGCAAAAGCCTCCTGAGGCACGGGATTTTGCCACACCGGAGCAAACGACTGCCGGTGCAACGGAGTGGGGCCAAGTTCGCGCAAGGCGGCCAGGTGTTTGGGCGTGCTGTAGCCTTTGTGCGATGCCAATCCATACTGTGGGAACACCACGTCCCACTCGCACATCATGCGGTCGCGCTCTACCTTGGCCAAAATGGACGCGGCCGCAATCGATGCCGACAAGGCGTCGCCATGAATGATCGCGTTTTGTGGCAACTCGCAGTCGATCTTCAGCGCGTCAATCAACAGATGGTCAGGCGTTGGGGCAAGCGCCATCACCGCGTCGCGCATCACCACTCGTGACGCCTGGTAAATGTTGATTTGATCGATGCGCGCAGCGTCCACTGCGGCGACCGCCCATGCGACCGCATGTTCACGAATGCGTTGTGCCAGCACCTCACGCCGCTCCGGCAGCAACAATTTGGAATCGCGCAATCCGCGTACGCGGTACGCCGGATCAAGGATCACAGCCGCCGCCACCACGCAGCCGAACAACGATCCACGTCCGACCTCGTCCACACCGGCCACCAGGCGCGCACCTGATTCCCAGGCTCTTTTCTCGTAACGCAGAGTGCAGCGCAGACGTTTCAACAGCCGCAGTTTGGCCGCTGACGCCGAGAGTGGACGCCCAGACGGTGCTTTCGAGACGGGAGACCTCATCACAGATCCAAGGAAGTTCCTTTCATCTTCCCCGAGACGAGTCAATCATGCAAGCAAAGATTCGCAGGGCAGGGACGCAACCAACGCTCGCGCCTCTTATGCCGCTCGGCTTCGCCATCGCTGGACAGTCGAGGCGGCTGTCCCTACACGCCCCCGTTGTCATTCCGAGCAAGCGAAGCGCCGCGAGGAATCTGCTTTTGATTCACCCTTCCAATGTCTGCCACTTCAGTAACGCCGATCAGTAACCACTCTCCGGATTACGTAGGTACATTGTCCGGTCGTACATGTACTGATAGTTTGCTCCTAGGGATTTAAGACGTGTCCAGCAAACCCAATGCGTCGCCCGAAGACGGCCTGCTAACGACAAAACTTGTTCATCTCGCATTGCCCGTGCGTTGGACATTGATTGGCCAGGAAGGCCGCGGCACGCCGGAGATGGCGTGCACCTACGACATTCATCCGCATGGCGCGCGGCTGCTCAGCTCGCGCGACCTCAACATTGGCGATATGGTCATCGTCGAACGCGGGCGCAACAAAGCGGTCTGCCAAGTCATCTGGTCAGCCGATCCGGCTTCTTCCCTGCGTGGCCAGTTCACTGTGCAGTGCGTCGATGGCAGAACGCCTTGGGATGACGAATTACGTCAGATGGAAGAGCAGTACCAGCCCGTCATTCTCGATGGACTCGACCGGCGCACGCAGTCGAGCGGATTTGGGCGGCCAGAGGCCAACCGGCGCCGCCGGCCGCGCTTTTATGTCGAAGGTCAGGCGGAGGCGAGCGACGGCGTGCTGCGCGTGGCGGGCGAGGTGCAGCAGATTTCTGAATACGGCGCACGCCTCGCCGCGATGGAACCGCTGCGTCCCGGCACTGATTTCCGCCTGATGTTGAACGTCTTCGACGTGAGCCTCGCGCTGAAGGCGCAGGTGAAATATCTCGTCGACCATCTCTGCATGGGGGTCGAGTTCCAGCAGATCCGGCGCGGCGACCGCCCTCTGCTGGAGTACGTCCTCGGCAAGCTAAAGACGCGCCGCGTGGAAGAGTTCGCGCGAGGCGTAACGGCGAAGGAGCCACTCAGCGCTGCAGTTTAGTTTGCTTGTGTGGGGACGGACGCCTCGTCTGCCCCCGCCACGGCGTAGCCGAGCGGTCGGGACCATACGAACTGCAGAGGCACTGAAGTGCCTGCCCGCGGACGAATGCGTCCGCGGCTACACAATCGTTGCGTGTTATCCTTCCGCGCATGCGGCTGCTCCTGCGATTCTTTTCTTTTCTCCTTCTGCTGAACGCTCTGACCGTTTCAGCGCGCGTAGTACGCGTCGAGATTGCGTCTCGCCAGGACGTGCTTGACGGCAAGACGTTCGGCAAGGCTGGAGCCTACGAGCGCATCACAGGACGGATTTATTTCTCGCTTCCCGTCGCCAATCCGCACAACCAGCGCATCGTCGATCTGAATAACGCAGTGAACTTAAAAAACGGCGAGGTCGAATTCTCAGCCAACTTCATGGCCCTACGCCCGAAGGACGCGCGCAAGAGCAACGGCTCACTGCTCCTTGAGAACCCGAATCGCGGCCGCTCGCGCATCGTTGCGCTAGTCGATGGAGGCGATTGGGACGCCGCCAAGGACGCTGGAGACGCGTGGTTGCTGCGCAATGGCTTTACCGTCGTGAGCCTGGGCTGGCAGTGGGACGCATCCGGCGATGGCGCGCTGCGCCTCGACGCGCCCGTCGCGAAAGAAAATGGCAACACGATCACCGGCTTGTTGCGCGGCGATTTCATGCTGACGAAAGAAACACAGGAAGTTTCGCTCGGACACTTGATCATGGGTACGATCGGCGGGAGTGAATATCCGGTGGCCGCGCCTGACGATCCGCGGAACACGCTCACCGTGCGCGACTCCCGTGAGGCGACTCGTACTGTCATTCCGCGTTCCGAGTGGCAGTTTGCGCACAACGTCGACGGCAAACTCACGCCGAGCGACCGGCACATCCATCTGCATGGTGGATTCCAAGCCGGCAAGATTTATGAATACGTGTACGCGGTCGCCGACCCCGTCGTGGCCGGCGGCGGATTCGCTGTAGTCCGCGACTTCGCTGCGTACGCCAAGCACGCCCCCGACGCCATCACTCCCGCGGCACGAGTGTATGGTGAAGGCATCTCGCAGAATGGAAGATTTTTGCGCGACTTCCTCTACCAGGGCTTCAACGCAGACGAAGACGGAAGGATGGCGCTCGATGGAGTTCTCGCCCACGTGGCCGGCGCGGGCCGCGGCAACTTCAATTACCGCTTCGCGCAGCCCTCGCGCGACGCGCAGCCCACGTCGTCAGTCTTCTTTCCGACGGATATCTTCCCCTTTACCGATCAGCCTGAGAAAGATCCTCTCACCGGCGAGTCAGGAGGTCTCCTCGACCGCGCCGTGGCTGACAAAGTTGTGCCCAAGATTTTCTTCTCCAACACGTCGTTCGAGTACTGGGGCCGCGTAGCCGCGTTGATTCACACGACTCCGGATGGGAGGCGCGACATGCCGATCTCAGACAACGTCCGCATATACCACTTCACAGGGCACCAGCATTTCCCCGGGCCGTTCCCGCCAGCCAAAGGACAAGACTATCTCGCAGGACAACAGCGGCAGTCGGCTTTGCCGATCCGGTATTTCTGGCGCGCCATGATTGCCAGTATCGACGCGTGGGTGCGCAACGGTACGCCGCCGCCCGCAAGCAGCTATCCCAAAATTTCCGATGGGACACTCGTAGCGCTGGGCACCTACGCGTTTCCGAAGATTCCAGGAGTGAACCAGCCACACGAAGCCAGCGCAGCTTACCGTCTGGACTACGGGCCGAAGTGGCATGAAGGAATCCTGAGCATCCAACCGCCGAAGGTTGGAGAGGCTTTCCCGGTACTCGTGCCGCAGGTGGATGTCGACGGTAACGAGCGCGACGGCCTGCGTTTGCCCGAGATTACGGTTCCTTTGGGAACCTACGCTAGTTGGAACCTGCGCGATCCCTCGATCGGCGCGCCCGATCAACGGGTAGCCTTCGAGATCTCTTACATTCCATTTTCAAAAACGGCTGCTGAGCGCGAGAAGTCAGGCGACCCACGCAAATCGATTGCGGAGCGCTATGCCGGCCAAGACGACTACATGGCCCGCTTCACCAAAGCCACGGACGAACTCGTCAAACAACGATGGATCCTGCCAGGGGATCGCGAGGCCGTTATTCAGCGAGGCGAGCAGGAGTGGACCGAAGCGACAAAGTAGCCGTGGCCTATTCGTAGCGCAATGACTCAATAGGATCGAGACGTGACGCGCGGATGGCCGGAATCATTCCGCTGACCAATCCCACCAGCACCAGGATTACGGTAGAAACCAATACGCTGACCGGTGAAATGATCAGTCGAATGTCGCCCGCCTCTCCGTGCTTGTTCGTGCTGCTCCCGTGTAATCGGCTGGTAGACGATGTACTTGACCGCCTTGGCGTTACCTGCCCCCTGCATCGGGAAATAGGTGGCCATGGTGGTGTACGGCATGATCAGGCGCATGTTCTCGCCGTTGTTGTTTCCATGACCGACCTTCTGCATCGTCCCAGCCACCTCGAACGGCACGCCATTGATGAGCAGTGTGCTACCTACGGCCGGCCGCCCAGGGAACAATATGCGGACAAATTCGTTTCCGATTATGCAGACCTTGTGGCGCTCGCGTTCGTCGTTCCAATTCAAAGCGCGCCCTTCGTCTACCGGCTGGTAACGAATGCCAGAGAACTGTGGCTCGGAGCCATCCACATACCCGTTGCTATTGCCGTACTCGCTCACCAGGCGAAGGTCGCCGCGGTAGATTACGGGTGAGGCATTACGGACAAACCGCGAGCTGCGGATATCTAAATAGTCCTGGTAGTTCAACTAGTACTGGCGAGAGGAGAGCTGGCTGCCACCAAGCGCCGGCACTCGTCCGTTGTAGATTTGCATGAAGTCTTCGCCGAAGCTCGCCATGCTCTTCGTCGTGCCCGCGCGAAAACCTTCTCCCAATCCAACCAGCAGCAGCAGCGATCCCACTCCCCAGGCAATACCAAACATCGTGAGGAAGGAGCGAAGCTTGTGCGTCCACATGGCACGCAACACCTCGCCGGAAGCTGCCGAGAAATCGCCTCATGATCGATGGTACGAACATTAGAAGAACAATGTTCCTGCTTACCTCCGATGTTCGCGCATGGTCCGCACTGTTTGCTGTGATGGCGATCACAGTACCGTGCGTTTTATGAGCGCCCTCTCGCAGCGCACGATTCCTGTCGAGCGCATCACTCTTTCAGAGCTATGCTGGCAGATGCATGATTGAATGACGCAGATCACAGGAGGAACCTACGCTCGCTTTTGCCCTGTTGCAAGACAACCGTAGAGCACCTGACAGAATGCTCAACAGTTTCGTGCTGCCTGATTCCAAACGGGTTATGCGCGACTTCCGACGGAGCGTATCGCCTGATTTCGACGGTTAGCCGTTCATGCTTTCGTCGGCTGTCCGCCACCTGTATGCTTCCACCACCCATGCCCTCCACCAGGTTTCATGATTCAAGACGAAGTACTCGCGTCCCTCTTAAAGTGATCATCGCAATCGAAGAGGGCCCTGGGATTTTTTCGTGTGAGGGCGTGACTATCGTCGTTAACCTGCATGGAGCACTGATCGCAACCGAAATCGGGTTGAGCGCTGGAACGAAAATCTCGGTTCATGTCCACTTGACTGACAAGCAATCCGCGGCTCGGGTTGTGTACGTCGATCCTGAGAATCTGCTGCACTGCGGTGTTGAATTGGAGAAGCCTCGAAACATTTGGGGAGTACCATTGCCGCCCGGTGACTGGGAAGAGATAGCGGCTCCGGAAATCAGGCTCTGATCCCAGTGGGCGGCAGCGCCATGGTTCGTTGACCGGAGCGGCCTTTCTCGGTCTGCTCGTTGTGCTAGTGGCCTCCGGCATCACGGTACATGCACACGACATCAGCAGACCTCGGTGCGAGAGCTTCGACGTGGAATCATGCAGCGTGTGCGTATCGACGGTTCGCCCAAACCAGGATCGCCATCATCTCCTCGAGCGTGGCTATGTCGAACTCTGGCATCGACTCCGTGCGCTCCAGCCTGTCCCGCACAGATCGTCGAGGATTGAACAGCTTCAGTCGAATGCTGCGGTCGTGCGCCCATCGCTGCAGAGACACGAGCATGCCCAGACCTTCACCTTCGATAGTGAGGAGCTCCGAGAGATCAAGCACAATGATTCGGGAACGTCTTTGCGAGCGGACAGCTTCGCGCAATTGGAACGCGGCGTCGCTCCGGACAATTCTGCCTTCGCACTCGATGACCGCCATTTCGCCGATATTTTCAATATATACACTCAGCATAATTCTCTCCCAGAGTTCTTTGATTGTTCTGAACGCACGAACTGCGCCGTACTCGACTCGGAGGGCACTTAGCCACGCGACGCCGCCTATGGTCTATGGTTTCGCCAAGATCGCGCCGCTTGAATTCTGCCCTCGTTGCTTTAGAGGCTACGCGGCTTTCCTGTTGGCAAACATATTGCCCAGCTTAGTGAAGCGATGGATGAAAGCCACCTGTGACATCTGACCCGATTCCGCGTCATCCCCTCTCGAATCGCTTCTTTCAATGACCGAGAAGTGGACGTAATCGTAGATGTCAACGTCTTCAACCATGACCTGCAAGCCCGTTGGATCCCGGCAGATATCACCTCTGGCAAGTTGAGGATCGTGCATCATCGCATACCTCCAGTGGGTTGAGAATGAGCACCAAATGTTTCTCACCACCAGTGAGAACTGGTGGAGAAAGGCTGGAACCTTTGTAATTCCTGGGGTTCCAGGATGCTGCGCGCTTTGCCAAGCAAAACGGAAATGTTTTCAGACTTTGAGACGAGCGCACGTACGCCTGCGGAACGAGCTGCCTTCTCGGTGGAAGAATCAGCGTACGCGCTGTACATGATGACTGGCACTTCTGGCATCATCCGTTTGAGAACCCGGGTAGCCTCCAGTCCATTCATCACTGGCATCGAGAGGTCCAGCAGAATCAAGTCAGGGTGCAATTCCTGAGCTTTTTCGATTGCTTCCTTACCGTTTTCTGCCTCTCCGCAAACGCTGAAGTCCTGTTGCTCGAAGAACTTACACAAGGCTTCTCGAATGAATAGACTGTCATCGGCGATCAGAATAGTGTGAGACATATGCAGCCTCCGGGGCCCTTGGCAGGCTGCTGGCCGCGCCGCAACGTACAGGCCGACGGACGGCACGAGGAAGGGTTACCTCGACCCTACACACCCCGGTCCGCGAGGGTAATCCAGCAAAGACCGTAGTTCAACGTACATTGGGTCGTACTATACCGTACCGACGACTAATGAAGAGCGATGCTGTTCCCTAACTCACAGCATAGAACGGAAGTAATCGAAAGTGAGTCGCCTACAGTTCTAATTCTGCCTTGCGCTTCAACAGTCACTTCCGGTTTGCCAGTGATCTGGGTACAATCCCAGCGGGCCAGACGACTTACGTTCGGACTGCTTGCCTTTTGGTGCTGAGCATTCTTCGACGTGGACCCGTGAGGTTCAGAGTCTTTGAAGGAGCTGTTTGTGAACGAGGGTTTGCTTTACGGAACGCACGAGGTCATCATTCACGTTGCCTTCTTCGCGTTGATGCTGGCGGCTTCCGAGTTGGGCTTCCGTCTGGGAAGTAAGGTTCAAGGCAAAACCTCCGCCGACACCAAGTCGCAGATTTCTACTGTTGAAGCGGCTGTGCTCGGCGTTCTCGCACTCCTGCTGGGATTCACCATGTCGATGGCCGTGTCTCGGTTCGATGTCCGCAAACAACTACTGTTGGGCGAGGCCAATGCCATCAACACATCCTTGCTTCGTGCGCAACTCCTCCCCGCGCCGGAAGGCCCCGAGATCGCGAGTCTTCTTCGCCAGTACGTCAATGTCCGGATTCAGTACGGCACTGCGGGCAACGATCTCGCACGGCTCGAAAGTTTGAAGACACAAACCGCGCATCTGCAGAAGGAATTCTGGACTCGGGCGGTGACCTACGCGCAACAAGATCCGAACGAGGTGAAAGCGGGATCGCTGGTGCACTCGTTGAACGAAGCCATTGATCTGGAAAGAGCGCGCTGGATGGCACTACAAAATCACGTGCCCGAGAGTGTGATCTATGTAAACGCCGTAGTCGGTTTACTCTCAATTTTCCTCGTCGGATACACGTTCGGCGTGAACGGACCTCGCAATCTCTTATCCATGTTGGTGCTGGCACTGTCTATCACGCTGGTTCTTGCCGTAATCATCGATCTCGACCGGCCGCGCTCTGGGTTCATTCGTGGAAGCCAGCAGCCCATGATCGACTTGCTGGATCGGCAATGATATTTTCAAGCACTCCGGACCTAAGGCACAGGGTCGGGGCTAAGCCGAAACTATCTCAATGGTTGGCGATCGCGGTAGGGGCAGCCATCGCTGGCTGCCACCGGGTGGCCGGGGGCGGTCACCCGCTCCCCGGCTTCCACAGAACGTAGCGTGCGGATTTCCCGCACTACGCTCGTCAGAAGTTGTTTCACAGCGCCGCGATCGCTTGCATCTCCGAGTACGAAGATACAGCTTGGGTCGCACCAATGGAAACCGCTCCTGGATCTGTTGGAATTGCTTCCACCAGACCTGCCCGTGCCAACTCCGGCTGCTCAGCATCTTGCGCCAGTAGCGTTCCACGGCCCGATGGACTCGTCGCAACGCCCGTATGTTCCCGGCGATGCCGTAGTACGCATAGTGACCGCGGAGCATTTGATTGAGGCATTTGGTTTGCTTCCGGAGCGACAAGTGCCGCATCCGCCGCATCTGGTCTTGCAAGCGCATCCATGCACGCCGCAGGCGTGATTTTTCTGTACGCAGCCCAACCGAAAGTTGCCTTTCCGATTGCGCGTGGTGCGCAAGCTGTTGGTGGGGAGTGCGCACTATATCTTGGGACCGTTTGGACCCGACAGCGACTTACGAAGCTACGGGCTGCGGCTGTGCGAGCGTGGGGGAAAGAACGCAAAGAAAGAGAGCCGCGGTAGCGGTACGCGGAAGCTGGCGGTCTTGCTGCATCGACTTTGGGTGAGTGGCGAGGTCTATGAGCCGCTGGGCTACGCCTCCTCGAGGGGGATCGTACCACAGGCTGCGTAGACGGAAACGGACATGACAAGCGGGAGCCGGGTCCAGGGAGCCATGAGTGGAAGACGCGAGAATCAATCGATCGCCAGAAAGTTTGTAGGCAATGACATCCACCGCCTTGTTCGGGAGACTGCGTCATTACGCTCGGTCAAGAAGACCGCTTTTGAGATAGCAGCCCCTAACAGCCCAGGTCCGTCACCGTGGTGATGGACCTGGGCTTTAAATCGAACCCCAACATGCACCGAGGCCCAGAAGTGGTCCATTTAGAGTGCGGATAGAAGCAGGGCAATGTGGGTGGCACCGGCCAGAATTTTCTGGGAAGACTTTGACAGATGCGAATCAATTTATGTTCTGTGGACTGCGATACCGAATCCTAAGACGAGCGGGTAGGGACGCGCTTGCATGCCCTCGGGACAAAAGACAAAATCCAACCCCCTCGACTAAGGACGAAGCCCAACTGAACTGCGTTGCGCTTCGTCCCCGCTCGATTATGAAGTGGCGTGGAGACCTGTCAAGGGTCAAGATGAACGCCAAAAAACGGCGGCCTTGATTTACTTCGCCGGGCTGTCGTGAAGGAGTGCCTTGATCTTATTCTCGAAGGCGTCCTTGTCCACCATGCCTGCGTGTGACTCGGAAATCTTCCCGTCGCGGTCAATGAGCAAGGTCATAGGGAGAGAAGGCAGTCCGCCGTATCGGTTGGCTAGGTCTTGGTTGGCAATCACAACTGGATAGTTCAGCTTGTGCTCTTCGAGGAATGGCTTGACTGATTTCCAGCCGTCGTCATCCATGGAAACGCCAATTGCCATCAGTCCGTCATTCCGGTATTTATTTTGGAACTCCACATACCAAGGAATCTCAACTTTACAGCCAGTGCACCAAGTAGCCCAGAAGTCGAGCAGAACTACTTTCCCTTTGTATGCGGATAATTTGATAGGTGAGCCAGTGGAGTCGGGGAGAGTGAAGTCGGGAGCTGGTTGGCCGGGTTGAGGGGCTGGCTGCCCGGGTTGAGGGGCAGTTTGAGCGGCGAGAAGCGGGCATATAGCGACCAATGCGACGGCGAGAGCACGAAGGAACATCAGAATTACCTCCTCCTGAAGCAACCGGTCAGTGATTACACGGTCAGTCCGTACATGGTACATCGAAATTTTCAACAACAAACCAGTTCGTCCGCTAACTGGCGAAACTGTCGCTGTTACTCCGTCGAAAGTGGCGGTTAACCCATTGGGAATCAATGGGCGTCAGAAATGCGCTTTCATCCCAATGGGTAGGCCGCCGCCCTTAGCTAACTCACCACCCTCAACCATCGCTAACGCTGATTTCGTTAACAACCCACTCACTCCGCGTCAAGAGTGGAGCCATTTTATAGGCAGGGATGTCACATGGCTGTCGTCGTCAATGCATCGGCTTCTTTTCCGTGAACTACTGACTCAGGCCTTTTGCCATGGCCTTCGTGAGACTGCCTTGGGCGTCATCATCTTTGAGTGCCCAGAAGAACGCGCCGCCCAAACCTCCGGGAACTCGGTTCTGGACGTAGAACATTTTGACGCTCACCGACCTGTGTGTGTCGTAAGTCCAGAAGGTCTGCGTTGCCGCATCATAGGCCCACTGCGCCTCGCTGATGGGATCGAAGTAGTGCTGGAATCCCGTCTGAGCGACCAGCGTTCCGTAGGTTGCGACGCCATCGGTCCCCAGAACGTCTCCGGTGGGAGAGGGAGCGGGCCCGGTGGAAGTCTGATACAGCCCGTGATTAGTACTCGGAACACCGGTCCAGCCGCGCCCGTACATCGGAACGCCCAGCAGGATTTTGCGTGCGGGCACACCGGCGGCAAGGTAGGCAGCGATCGTATCTTCATCGTCGAAGCCTTGCCCGAACGAAGGATCCTTCGGACTGTCATACAGCGGCGAAGCGTGATTGGTCGTCGTCTCCCACGTGCCATGCATGTCGTAGCCTTGTACGTTAAGGAAATCCAGCTGCCTCGCAACCTTGGCCAGTTCGATGTTCGAATAATTCTGCGAGCCTGCGGGCGCAAAGATCGAAAGCAGGTAATTTGCGTCGTTCTCTTCTCCGAGCGCCTTCAACTGCTTGCGAAACTCCTTCAACAGTAGCGTGAAGTTCCGTGTGTCGGTGGCGGTGGGGAATTCCCAGTCAATATCGAATCCATCGAACAGGCCAGCCGCCGAGATTCCCGCCGCAACGTTACCCTTGATGAAGAGGTCAATACAAGAAGCCACCAGTTGCGAACGCAGTTGGCTCGTACTCGCTGCATAGGAGAAACCCGCAGCATTGGCGGCGGAGGCTCCTCCCAGAGAAATCATGACCTTCAAGTCCGGGTGCAGCTGTTTCAACTGCAATAACGCCGCGAAGTTGCCGTACAGGGGGCCGGTGTAGGGCAAGCCGTTCACGCTGGGAAGGTAGGGTGTCTGAAAGTCAGCCCAGGTGTCGGCAAGATGGCAGGTAGCGTCAGGCGGCCCGGAGACCGGAGCCACATTACCAAAGGCATAAATAAGGTGCGTAATTTTGTTGGCGACATGGTTCTGCTGCAGATTTGCAATGTTATAGTTCGCCCCGTAAATACTCCATTCTTCGAAATACCCCGCCAGGATTTTGCTCTTGTCTTCTGTGGGCGATACCGTATCCTGCGCTACCAAGGTTAGGGAAAACAGAACCAAGCTCATCGTGCATGCCAAAGAAAAACAGAAACGCTGCTTCATCGGAGTGACTCCTGCACCGCGAAATACGCACGCGCAAAGTATAGACCTATCGGAGCACTGGAAGCGTATAGGCAACAATTTTTGAATGCGCTGGACGAACTCGGTCGGGCCACTGAAAACAACAGTTCCACGCATCAGCCCTTAGTCAAAATACTTTTCCTCATGCGGCTCTGTGACTTCTCTCCTCTTAAGTTGACATCAGGCACTTACGGGCGTCAGTTGGAAGCCAAGTTGTTTGGCGGTGGCCGCCAAGCGTCCGATGCGCTGCTGGCGGTAGCGGTTTTCGTATGCATCTGCGCCTTCGTCGAGGTAGGGCTGGCCCCATCGCAGCAGCCGGTAAATCAGAGTAGCCAACTTCCTAGCGGTGGCGAATACGGCAACGTCGCCGCCGAGCCGTTGCGCTAGCTTGCGATAGTATGCTCCCAGGGCGGTGTGGCTGTGGCGTAGGGAGAGCGCGGCCATACGCAAAGCAGCCGCGACTCGCGTACTTGCGCTGTTCCGCTTTTTCTTCCTGACGGGCTTGCCCCCGCTGGTCGGCACACGCGGTGCCAAGGTAACGTGGGAGACGAACTGCTTCTCTGTGGGGAATCGGCTCAAATCGGGACCGTATTCGCTGAGCACCACTTCCACCGTCTCCACTCCGATCGCATCGATGTGGGTGATATCAACACCGCTCATTCGGTATAGCGCCTGCCGCTTTGCTTCCTGCCCGCGTTGTTTGATCATCCTTGCCTTATTGGCATTGGGCAGAGGTGGTACCGGTTGGTCATGATGCTCTTCTCGTTCCATCTCTGGGAGTTTCCGCAGGATTTCCTGCTCATACGCTCCGATCCGCTCCTGCACCGCATCGTACATTTTCAGTGCCTGCTGTAAGCTGAACAAGTGATCTTCTCGCCAGTGCCCACTTAATTGTTCGGCAATTTCCTGCTCGCTTTTGCTGCAGCGTACATCGCGCAGCTTCGCCAGTTTCTTGGCATCCCGCTCTCCTCCGGCGATGGCGCGCAGGATGACCATTCCTGTCACTCCAGCGATGTCGGAAACCGCCCGATGGAGGCGCACGTTCATCTGGTCCAGGCTCTTTTGCATTCTACGCACCCAGTCGCCACTCTCCGCCACCAGGTTCGCCTTATCCCGCACCAACGTGCGCAGCATGCAAATCGCTTCTTCCGGCCGGAACGAACCCCGCAGCAAGCCGCAACTGTGCAGCCGTTGGATCCGGCCGCAGAACCCTCACCAACCTCAATATAACGGCGGAAAGCACGTCTATTCGGTGGCCGTTCTTCCCTGGCCACGAACCTCAGCTTCGCGGATCCCGGAGGTTTGATCAGCATCAATTCTGTTGCTTGCGGCTCACGTGTATACTTCCTCCCAATAGCTTGGGCTTACCTATACCCTGTTAATGAACACTGCAACTGCAACGCCAAAACTGTCTGCGCAGAGCAGCGCAGCAACCCTTCGATGGTCACGTGCGTTCAGACTCGCCGAGTGGCGTTTGAGTTGGTCCGGCGCGCCTGAGCTTTGGTCGCCGGTGGCGTTGATTTTGCTGCTTGCATCGTGCTGGGCTCATGCACAAGCGGATGGTTCACAGCCCGGCTCCATCCAGTTCACGAATGTCACGGCTGCGGCCGGGATCAAGTTCGCTCACTACCGGGGAAACGATGGAATCCCCATTAACCGCGAGATTTTCGGTCCGGGGATCTGCGTGGCCGATTTCGACGGCGACGGTTTCCAGGACATTTATTTCGTCAACGGCCGCGACCTTTATGGACGCGGTATTCCAGCTCGCAACGCCCTGTATCGTAACAACGGGGACGGAACCTTCAGCGATGTCACGGAAAAAGCTGGTGTCCCGGGCACGGGCTATGGTTTTGGTTGCGTCTGGGGAGACTACGACAACGACGGGTATCCGGACTTGTTTGTCACGCAGTACGGCCGCAACGTTCTTTACCACAATAACGGGGACGGAACCTTCACCGACGTTACCGACAAGGCGAGAGTGGCCGGTACAGAATCGGGCACACTCTTTCATAGCAGCGCCACATTCTTTGACTATGATCGCGATGGCCGCCTGGATCTGTATGTCGGGGGGTACGTGAATCTGGATTCAGGCCCTCGCTATTGTGTTTTCGCCGGAGTACGCACGAGTTGTCCGCCGGTGGCTTATAAAGGCAGCGCGAATATTCTCTACCACAACAACGGCGACGGAACGTTTACGGATGTAACGTCCTCGTCTGGAATCTCTAAACCGCAGGGCAAGAACCTTGCCGTCGGAGCCGCCGACTACGATAACGACGGCTGGCCGGACCTGTTCGTCGCCAATGACGGACTGCCCGCCTACCTGTTCCACAACGAACACAACGGGAAGTTCACCGAAATCGGGATGGATGCGGGGATGGGCGTGGCTGGTCTCGGCAATACCATGGCAGCCATGTGCATCTCCCTGGGCGACTACGATAACGATGGCTGGCTCGACCTCTTTGTCTCCGATTTCCAGGGATCTTCTGACCACATCTTCCACAACGACGGCAAGGGCGGGTTTTGGGATGTCAGTCATCAGGTGCACATCGCCGGTCCCACGTTCAACGTGCTCAGTTTCGGCGGAGGTTTCTTCGACTACGACAATGACGGCTGGCTCGACCTCTTTATCGCCAATGGCCACGTGTATCCGGAGGTCGAAAATGTTCAGGCCGGTACTTACTTCAAGCAGATCAATACGCTCTTTCACAACGACGGAAGGGGCAAATTCGTCGAGACAACCAAGCTGGCGGGAGATGGTTTCAAGACGCCATACGTCGGCCGGGGAGTCGCCTTCGCAGACCTGGACAACGACGGTTTTGTGGACGTTGTTGTTGCCAATAACGGAGACCCGCCGTTGCTGCTGCACAATAGTGGAGGGAATGGCAATCACTTCGTGAATTTCCGCCTGGTAGGAACCAAAAGCAATCGCGATGCGATGGGTGCACGAATCCACATCGTGGCGGGCGGACTGTCGCAGATACGCGAGATCGCTGGAGGTGGAAGCTATCTCTCGCAGAGCGACTTGCGCGCCAATTTCGGGCTTGGCAAAGCGGCGCTAGTGCAGACCGTCGAGATCACCTGGCCCAGCAGTCAAAAGCAGGTCTTTCACGACATCGAAGCAGACAAGTTTTATCTAATCGAAGAAGGCCGGGAGACCCTGGCTCTGCAGAAATTTTCTCGCAAGCTTTCCAGCCTTCCGACAAGGCCGCAAGGGCTCTCTGCGAGCGAGCTCCACACTTTCGCAGCGGAAGACGCCGTCTTAAAGGGCATACTCCCATAACTGTCATCCGGGGCCTGCGGCCCGCGAAACCACATGAAAATTTCTCAGAGCCAAGCCATAATCCACGATGGCTCGGAGCGGCGAGATTGATTCAACAGTGGAGAAGCCGAGGCCGTATAACTGTCTGATCCGGAGCGTGCGTGATAGAGCGAATAAATGGTGCGTTGTCTCTCCCCCTGTGGGAGCGGCGATAGCCCGAGACCCTGCTTAATGTAATCTCCAGCACGCTCTCCGCTCCCGCCAGGAGGAAGCCTATGGCGTATAGGATAGCCGGAATTGACGTCCACAAAAAGAAGCTGGCTGTAGTTGTGGTTGACGTCGAAGTCGACGACGAATACCAATTTGAGCGACGCTGGTTCGGAAGCAACCCGGAGCAGTTGCAACGGCTGGCGGAGTGGTTTGTCGAGCAGCGGGTCGAGGAAGTGGTGATAGCTTACGCTTCACACTGCACCTCACTTGGTCGGTGCGAGACATTCTCGAACCGTAGCCGTTTGGATAATCTCACGCCTTTGGCTTTCCTTGGAGGATCGGGCCCTGGATCCTCATAAAGATACTCGTCCTTCTCGGTGCATAAATGTCCCCGCAGAAGACCGGCAGCACGCCAGGCTGCGACCTGCTTGGGGTTGATGCCAAGCCGTTGCGCCATCTCTTCTCGCGTCAGCATTCCCTTCGCACGCAATCGCTCGAACCGACTCTTCAGACCATATTTAACCCTCACGCGATTGATCATGCGGCCGGTAAATGGTTTGCCATAGCCGGACACAGAGCCGCGCGCGTTCAGGATATTTGCGATGGCCTCGGGGGAGTTGTCATCCAGTAATCGATCGACCTCCGTAATTACAGATCGTGGAGTTACAGTCACTCGACGTGGACGTGGCAGTTCGAGTGTCCGGGTTGCTCCTCCAGGAAAACGAAGATGGATCAGCAGTTGTTCACGCTTGATCAAAGTTACATCTTGCAACAACAAATGCGCTAAGCGCTTGCGTTCTCGATCTGGGGTGTTAGGATCGCGCCACAAGCGCGGAAAATCTGTCGCCAGGGTATGCAGACGGCGGCGTAGCTCTTCATCGACGGTCATCGAATCTTTCTGGCGCTGCCGCTCATACTCTTGCTGAGCTTCTTGCAGCACGCGCAGCTTCTGGTTCCAATCGGCTTCCAGCGTGCTGGCCACCAGCCGATTATCCGGGTCGACGCGCATATAGCGACGCTGAGCCAGTTCCGCCTCATAGCGGGCGCGTTCCACCTGCTCTTTGCGCAAACGCTCCACTTCGTCCAATCGAGCTTGCAATTCTTGTTGCACGGCGAGCGTCACTTCGATGGCTACCGGCGTCACGATTTCCAGCAGCAGTTCGCCCACGGCCTCGTCCACATCCTTGCCCGAAATCCATTGGCACATCGGCTGCGGATCATGGACTGTTCTTCCGTCGCAGATATAGTCAGGCACGCGGCGCCCAGCGCGAACATGGTAAATCACCTTCATGCGCTCGCCGCAGATGCCGCAGATCACCAGACCTTGCAGCAAAGCGGGACCCTCACGAGGTGGGCTCTTGCGACGTTCCGGACCGAGGGCATGGGCATTCTCCTGAAGCCGTCGCTGATTCTCCTGGTATTCGTCCCAGGAGATGTAACCGGGATGTGCACCGAGCAGCAAGGTGTGCCACTTCTCCTGGGGTACTCGCTCTTGGCGGATTCCTTCGAGTGTCCTACGTATGCGTGTGCGCCCATACACGAAGGCTCCACAGTAGCGGGGATTGTGCAACAGGTTTAGCACTTGCGTGATATCCAGCTTTACCCAGAGCAATTCTCCGTCCTGTGGTCCACCTCTGGGTCGATGGGGAAACAGCAATTTGGCGTCACGGAAGGCTTTCACCACGGCCCCGGCCGAACCCAAGCGGCGAAAGGATTGAAACAAAGTCCGAACGCTTTGTTGTACCTGTTGGTCGGGATCTAGATTCACTTGCTCTTGGGCGTTATAGAGAAAACCGACGGGAAGTGGCAGTCGCAGCTCCCCCCGCGCCGCTTTGTTGAGCAAGCCACCGCGCATGCGAGCTTGCATGACGTGCAGTTCCGCGGCGCTCATTTCGCCTTTAAGACCGAGGAGCAGACGATCATTAAAGTGAGCGGGATCATAGAGCCCATCTTCATCGAGGATAAGAGTGTCTGTGAATGCGCAGATCTCGAGTAATCGGTGCCAGTCGCTTGACTTGCGAGCCAGGCGGGAGACTTCGATCCCAATCACCAGCCCTGCGTGTCCCATACCCACCTCGGCCACAAGCTTTTTAAAACCTTCACGATCTACCGCTGAAGCGGCAGAGTGCCCGAGGTCATTGTCGATCACCACAATGTGATCGGAATGCCAACCAAGCGCGATGGCGCGCTGCCGCAGCGCGTACTGACGCTTGGTGCTCTCTTGGTTTTCCAGTACTTGACGAGGAGTTGATTGACGGACATAAAGAAACGCGTCCCGTTTGAGGTGCTCGGGTTTTACCTTCTGCATTTCCGCTTGCATCAATGAGCCTCCGATCTGTTGCCGAGAAGCATTCCCGCCAAGATGAGCACGGTTTGAGTGCGCACCTCAAAAGGCAACCAGCTGACGGGAGCAGGCTGGGCGACCTGATTGACCGACGGTGTGAGCACACTGCCGCAGGCTCGCATCCAAGCCGTTAGTCCTTGGCGGAGAAAAACTGCAAGCCCGATGCCGCTAAAAACACCGGAGCCTCGGTGCAATGCATCACTGCGCAATTGCTCATAACGGGCTGCCCACTCCTGCGCGGTGATGGAGTGGAGAAGAGCTTCGTTCACCGCCGTTTTTTTTGACTGCGCGTCCATGCGCGCTCGATACTGCGTGGATGAACGGTGATGCCGTATTTCTCTTGGACCAGCAAAGCCAATGCAGTCGGACGTAAGGAGGGATCTTCCTGCCGTGCGTGCTGCAAGAAGACCAACACTTCTGGGGTGAGTTTGTGCGCTTGCTTCGGTCCTCGCTTCTGCGGCATCAGTGCCGGCAGACCTCCCTGCTGGAATGCGGCCTGCGCTTGATAGAACGAGGGGCGCGAGAAGCCGAAGTTGGCTGCCGCTCGGCTCACCGTTTGTCCCTCGCTTTGCACCCGCCGTAGCATCTCGTATTTGACCTGGACCAGGTCGCGCGGATCGAAAAACTCCTGCGTCGAAAACAATTCGTCGGTAACCTGCTCGGGATGAGGGTGTAAGGAGGCCTCCTGCCGGAGCGCGCGGGTCTTGGGATCGCGGATTAGTTTCTTGGCCATGAAGATCGCGGTTCCAGCACACCAGTCGCTTTGTAAACATAATTATGATCAAGTGAGAGCTATTGTCAACCTCTTATCATGGCACGCATGCACAAGAGTATCTCGATTGTTACCTCAAACCCTTCCAGCAAGACAGCGCTGCATGACTAGTACCACATCTAAACCGACGGCATTATTTCCTTAACAATGACGGCATATTTTGCCTTACAGGCGTTCCCGCTGTAACTCCTTGATTCGGTCATGCAATCGGATTAGGTCCTCAAGACGGAAATAAGCGCGGTCTGCTGCCAGGAGGACGAAGGGATCAGTTACGCCTAGACTCGTCCAGTAGGCTGGTAGAAAGCGCATGCGTCCGCTGGGGTCGCGATAATAGACACGCTCTTCGCCCCATTCCCGGGCCTGAGCCGCTAGTTCCAGCGACTGTCCAAACAGCGGATGGAATGGATGGGTTACGCGAAAACGTGGTGCCGCACTGGCTCCCTCAGGTGCATTTGACTGTGGTCTCCATGGAATCCACTGCCCAATACTGGAAACCGCTCTGGAGCACACTAGAACGGTACTGGAAACCGAGCTGTCAAAATCGGGAAGGTGCCGGGAAAATGTCGGGAACACTCCATCTGGCGCAAGCCTTGTCCAATCGCGGACGGCGCGGGCGCAAGAAAGACTTTTGGGACGCGGAACGTTTGGTGAAGCGCTTGGTTTCCCAGGAGCTGACTTTGAGCTTTGTGCCCGATACCGAACAGCGACTGTGGAGGACACTGACACGCACAAGGTATCAACGGACGCGGGACAAAGTACGCCTGCAGAATCAACTGGAGGCACTACTGGAAGAGGCGCATATCAAATTATCCAGTCTGGTCTCGGATCTGTTAGGGGTCAGTGCGCGTCGTATGCTGCATGCGCTAGCCGACGGAGAAACCGATCCGGCGGCTGTGGCCGCCCTGGCAGATAAGCACTTGCGAGCCACCCCGGCGCAGTTGTGCGACGCGCTGGGCGCCTGCACCGGACTCAACCCGGTCTACCGCCGCCTTGTAAGATTGGCGCTGAACGACTTGCAATTAATCGAGCAGCAGATCGGCCAACTGGACCAGGAGATCGCGAGTCTGCTCCGCGAGCATCAGGATGCGGTCCAACGGCTAGCGGAAGTTCCCGGTTTAGGGGTCGATTCGGCGCAACAGATCATTGCCGAGGTGGGTGCCAAGGCAGCGACCTTCCCCTCCGCCAAGAATCTCGTCTCGTGGGTCGGAGCAAGCCCGGGAGATGATGAGACCGCAGGCGTGAACCGCAGCAAACGCTCGCCGAAGGGCAACCGTCAAATGCGCCGCATTCTCAATCAAGCTGCCAATGCTGCCGTCAAACACAAAGGAAGTATCTTCGAGATCGTCTATCGGCGTTTCGTGCCACGTCTCGGACACAACAAAACGATCGGAGCCATTGCGCATCGCCTCTGTCAGTTGATCTGGATTATTTTGCACAAGCGCGTCCGCTATGAGGAACGCGGCCCCTCAGTATGCGAAAAAGCCAAGCGAGCCCGCACTTCGCGAATGATCCGGACACTCCGAACCCTTGGCTACCGAGTCGAACCGGCAGTGATTCCAGCATGAGGAGGGGATTTTCGACCCTGTTGAAACCATCGCGGTTACACTCACTCACTCTCACGCTGGCTCTCACGGGCGGGAGCGCGAAACTCGTGTTGAAGGTTTGCGGCGAAACCACCAGGCGCGGAGATGCTGGCCCGCAATGAACGCTCTTTCGAAGTACCACGACTGGCTGCCGGCTTCGTGGTGCAGGCTGGCATCGCATCCCGAGACGAATTCGAGTTCTTCGGGGATGGCCTCCACATGCAACGTTGCTCCCAGTGTGGCCTCTTCAAGATCGGTTACGTCGCAATACTGTTCGGGCACGGTTAAGCCGTACCTCCACGTGACCTGGCATGCGGCTTTCTCTCCGGCCTTGACCGGTTTGAGACTCAGGGCTGGCAAAGCACTCCGGGGAACTCGGGTCACGCCAAGCGCGTCTTCGACCTCCACCATGGAAGCGAGGTTCTCGTCAGAAAACGTGTAGATTTTTCTTCCAGCAATTCCGTACTCCAGGAAGCGAACCTCCGGCTGAAAAAATGTCTCGGCGGTCAACTCGGGCGCATAATCGCGCACCGCCTCCGAGTAATTTCTTATTTCGTAACGAACCTCAACGTTCACCTGGATACGTCCGTCCTCGGGAGTCGAAAACGAATAGCTTTTCACGTAGTGATCTCGCACCAGGTCTGTGGAAACAACATCGCGAACCAGCCCTTGCATTTCGGCAGGCAGACCCCTTCCGACCAAGGTTTGCGCCAGACCGTCAGAGATTCTTTCCACCAGGAGCTTGGCGGAGAAAACGTCGAAAGCAATCCCCAAAATCATGGCGACGATCAAGGCGTCCGCCAGAAAATAGACCAACTCGTTGGCAGGCCACCAGTAGGGATACTTCACTCTCGCGAGCACACCTGCTGCACCAGCGAGGAGAAACGGGAGGAGCAGCCGGAAATGGTCTTTGAGTGACAGCGCGTAAAACCGCCGCCGGGTGGGGATGCGGTCCTTCGCGGCAACGGTCGTGGGAGCCGCGCGCTCACTGGCTTCTTCTACGCTCAGAATCTCGATCGGGGGCATGGGATTACCTCAAAGTCCGGTTTGGATTATCAAAACTGGCTGCAATACGAATGCCAGTTCTCTCTGCACGGACATACACAAAGGCTTTTCTCGTCTCCGTGCAGGCTGCCCGAACGGAAACGAGGAATCGGAAAATATCGTTGCTAGCAATGCTCTGAG
The DNA here is from genome assembly GCA_035568275.1 of Candidatus Sulfotelmatobacter sp. Lineage (GTDB taxonomy): Bacteria > Acidobacteriota > Terriglobia > Terriglobales > Acidobacteriaceae > Sulfotelmatobacter. Next base: position 26,073 of record DATMOO010000365.1, on the reverse strand, counting down.
GTGCAAAACGAAAACTCCGCGCATGCGGGCGTACCCAATTTCGCCGTTGGCCAGAGTTTGGTGAACCGTTGGTTTGATGGTGTCGGAAATTGAGTATACAACCCGGGCAACCGGGGCTACAATCGCCTAAGTTTTCTGCTGTGGCGATGGTATTCGTGCGCCGAAGCGCCGATTCTGGGAATCTCGGTTCTAGGAGTTTTGAGTGTAATTGATTTATCGCCAACTGACGACAGTCTCCGGGTGGCCGATCATTCACGGCACATCTGCGCGAGTCTGACAGACGTTACGTTCAATCGCCAGACTATTCGTGTCGAAGGGTCCGCATGGGATCTATCCTGGTCGCATGGCGGGCGGGAATGTAGCTTGCGAGAAACGTAACTGCCACGAGAATGGATGAGACCAAAGCCAGAGTCATCACATCGTGGGCTTTGATCCCATAGAGAAAATCAGCCAGCAGAGGGGTTGCTGCAAACGAACCGGCCAGCCCCATCGCAACACCGATCAACGCAAGCACCATCGCCTGCCGCAAGACTAGTCCCACCACCTGCCCCCCGCTGCGCTCCCAACGCCATTCGCAGACCGAGTTGCGGCAAAAGGCGCCGAGCTTCGCTCGACGGACAGCCGAGGCGGCTGTCCCCACATACACCTAATTCCTCAGCTCCACAGGCGGTCCCAGGAGCGCTCTTGATCCCACTGGGTGGTGGGCTCGAAATATCCGGTGCCGGGGGCCAGGTGTTGGCGCACCATGTCTTCGTTCAGCGTCACGCCGAGGCCAGGGCGGTCGGGGACTTCGATCCAGCCGTGATTGACGATCGGGGTTTTTACGCCCTCTTCGATTAGCGACGACCACCAGGGCACGTCGAGTGAGTGATTTTCGAGCGCCAGGAAATTCTGCGTGGCGGCGGCACAGTGCACGTTTGCCATGCAGGCGATGGGGGTGCCGGCGAAGTGCATCGCCATCGGGACGCCGAACTCCTCGGCCATGTCGCCGATCTTGTGCGTCTCCAGTATGCCGCCGGAAGTGGCGAGATCCGGTTGAATCTTGGCCACCGCGTGCTTTTCGCACAAGACGCGGAACGGTTCCTTCAGATAGATGTCTTCTCCGGTCAGGATGGGCGTCGGACTCTGCTCGGAAATTTCTTTGAGCAGGTCGGTGTACATCCACGGGATGACGTCCTCCATCCAGGACAAGTTGTATTTCTCGTAAGCCTTCCCCAAGCGGATGATCGACTTCACGCCCAGATGCCCGAGATGATCCATGGCGAGCGGGATTTCCATGCCGACCGCGTCGCGCACCGCGGCGACGTATTGCTCGAGCATGGCGATGCCTTTATCCGTCACCTCCATACCCAATAGCGGATGAGGAAGTTGGTTGGCCTGCCACTGATTCAGGTCGGTCGCGTTGGTGACCGTGCCGGGAGTGTCGGAAACCATCTCGACGCCCAAATCCATCTTGAGCCAAGTGAGGCCCATGACTTCCTTGCGTTCTTTCATGCGTTGCGCGTAAATTTTTGGGTCCTTCGACTCTGTTGTGTCGGCGTAGATGCGAATCTTGTCGCGGAACTTGCCGCCGCCTACCAGCGCATATACGGGAGCGTTGTAGACTTTTCCGGCAATATCCCAGAGCGCCATTTCGATAGCACAGACTCCGCCGCCCTGGCGCGCGTGTCCGCCAAACTGCTTGATCTTGCGGAAAACCTTGTCGAGTTGCAGCGGATTCTCGCCCAGAATCCGGCTCTTGAGAAACAAGGCATAAGTGGGGCTCGCGCCATCACGGACCTCCCCCAGACCGTACACTCCCTGGTTGGTATCGATGCGAATGATTGGGCACGGGCTCGGGCCCGGCTTCACCACAGTGGCTACGCGCAGGTCTATGATCTTCAGCGTCGAGGGACTTGAGTTTGTGTTGACTGCCTTGGGGTAGGCCTCCGTCGAGTCCGCCAACAGCGCTCCGCCGAGTGCCAGGGCGGAAGTCTTCAACAGATCACGACGGCCTACCGATGTCCAACCCTTTTCGCTCATGAGCATAGAATTGTAAGCTCGTCACGCAATAGCAGATGTCGAAAATCCATCGACCAAGGAGACTGCGAAATGATCCTCTCGCGTGCGTTCAGGCGCACGGTTGCAACTTTCGGCGCGGCTCTGTCGATTTGGGTCGTGCTCGGACCCAGCGCTCACGGGCAGTTGTTTACCTTTCCCAAGCAGGATCTTATCGACTACACGGCGAAGTCTTCGTTCGACAGGTTCCCCGACGGGAGGCCGAAGGTGCCGGATGCACTGATCGAGCGCGCCCGCGATCTTTCATCGGAAGAAGTGTGGGCTACGCTGCACGAGAAGGGCTTCAACAACCAGTACGCCGATGGATTTCAAGTGCTGCATCCCGGGAAGACGATGGTGGGGCGGGCGTTCACGGTGCAGTTCATGCCGCGCCGCGCCGACGTGGAGGATGTCGCGGAGGCCAAGGCGAAGGAGCGTGGCTTGCCTCGCCTGACGAATCAAGCTGCGATCGACATGCTTCAACCTGGAGACGTGCTGGTGGTCGATCTGTTTGGGAAGAAAGTCGACGGCACGATCGTGGGCGACAATCTTTTTTACTACGTGATGAAAGCCACCAAAGGCGGTGGGCTTGTGGTGGATGGCAGCATTCGTGACCTGGATGGATTGGCTGAGATCGATATGCCGGGATACTTCCGCTCGGCTGATCCCACTCCCATCGGCAACGTGATGCTGACCGGGATCAACGTGCCGGTGCGGATCGGCGGTGTCACAGTAATGCCAGGCGATCTTGTCGTCGGAGATCGCGAAGGCGTCTACTTCATTCCTCCGCAGTTCGTGAAGGAAGTGCTCGACCGGGCGGATGAGATTCATGTCCACGATGAATGGACGAAAAAGAAGTTCGACGAAGGGAAGTACAAATCGTCGGAGATTTATGGATCTCCGAAAGATCCGAAGCTGCAGGAGGAGTATCGGGAGTATCTGAAGAGGCGGCTGGAGGAGATTCGGAAGCAGCGGGGGGAACAGTAGCGCTGTCGAGCTTCGCTCGACGGACAGCCGAAGGCGGCTGTCCCCGCATAAAACAAAATCAAAATTGCAGGCCCAGTGCGCTGCTCAGGAATTTGGCCAGCGGTGACATCTTCTGACAGGCTGTAGCGAACCTCGCCATAAATTTCGGGCTGCAGAGTTGCGCTTCGGTGAACTCGATGGCAGTGCCCAGGTCACGCAACTTGAGGTCTTCGACGAATTCGTGGTCGCAGGGGAATCCGCGCGGGGGGCGCGAGAGTTTCGTCGCATCGTCCCAGTTCAGGAGCTTGTGGACGGGGCGCCATTCGTTCGAACGTTCGACCATCGCATTGCGGACTTTGAGCAGCGTCGGCGGCTCGGGATGCCAGAGGCCTGACGCGGCGAAGCATCCCTTGGGTTCGAGGTGGAGATAGAAGCCAGGCGAGTGCACGTCTTTGCCGCGATGCGAGAATTTCATCGCGATATGCGTTTTGTAGGGACGCTTGTCGGGCGAGAAGCGGGTGTCTCGATAGATGCGGAATAACGATCCTCGCGCGGAACGCGGATCAGCCACGAGATAAGGCGAAATTTTGAATAAGGGCGCTGCGAAATCCGTGATGAACTGCATCGCGGGCTGGTGAGCTACGGCTTCGTATTCTTCTTTGTGAGCCTGAAACCATTCGCGGTTGTTGTTTCGTTTCAGGCGAGTGAGGAAGCGAAAGAGGTCGGGAGTGAAGTAGGCGGGCATAGGATGAATTCCGAAGTTGCAATTCTAACCGAAAGCGAAAATCATCAACCACCAAGGGCACGAAGGTTCGCGAGGGAAACCTTGCTCCTTCGTGCTCCTTCGTACCCTTTGTGGTTAACGCTGTTTCGCGCGTTGCTATTCGCTGCGCTGGCACGATAAGATACCTCGTACACGCTTCTCCGCTTCTATCCCAGTAACTTTTTTGACGGCAACCCGCGGGTGAGGAGTGTGCGAACCCGGGAGCGGCGCAGCCATGCGCCGGCCAAATTCCCCTGACGGAGCTGGACTTGAAAAAAGGCACAACCGCGGTGATCGTTGGCGCCCAGTGGGGCGATGAGGGCAAAGGAAAGATCGTCGACGTATTGTCGGAGAGCTTTCAGGTGGTCGCCCGCTATGCCGGAGGACATAACGCCGGCCACACCGTCATCATCAATAGCAAAAAGTTTATTCTCCAACTTGTGCCGTGCGGCGTGCTCCGCACCGGCTGCCGCAGCGTGATTGGCAATGGCGTGGTGCTCGACCCGCTGGCGTTTCTGAAAGAAGTCGGGGCGCTGCGCGCGGCCGGCGTACAAGTCGACGGGAACCTGTTTGTCTCGAATCGCGCACAGGTAATTCTGCCGTATCACCGCATGATCGAACTGGCGGCGGAGAATGCACCCGGACGCGTGAAGATTGGGACGACGTCGCGCGGGATTGGCCCCGCGTACGAAGACAAGATGGGGCGGCGCGGGCTGCGGGTGGCCGATCTGCTCGACCTGACGCTGCTGAAGAAGCATATCGAAAACGCGGTGCGTGAGAAGAACATGATTGCGCACGCGCTGTTCAACTCCGAGCCGCTCGATGCCGACAAGATGTATACGGAATACGCGCAGGCGGCGGGAAAGATTGCACCGTTTGTGGCGGATACCGCAGTGCTGCTGAATCAGGCGCTGGCGCAGGGCGAGTCGGTTCTGTTCGAAGGCGCGCAGGGGACGATGCTGGACATCGATCACGGCACGTATCCATTTGTGACATCTTCGAGCGCGACGTCCGGCGGGGCTGTCATCGGCACCGGTGTGGCGCCGAATGCAATCAAGTCTGTTATTGGCATCACCAAGGCGTACTGCACCCGCGTGGGTGAAGGGCCATTCCCGACTGAAGATCATGGCGATGCGGGCGAGAACCTGCGCACGCGCGGGAACGAATATGGCGCGGTGACGGGGCGTCCGCGGCGCACGGGGTGGCTGGACCTGCCGCTGCTGCGCTATTCGGGGATGATCAACGGCACAAATTGGCTGGTCGTCACGAAGCTTGATGTGCTCGACGACTTGGTGGAGATCCCGGTGTGCGTCGGGTACAAAATCGACGGAAAGCCGACGATTGAGGCACCGGCACAAGCCAGCGGCTACGAGAAAATCGAATGCATATATGAAAAGGTGCCGGGTTGGAAGACTTCGACTGAGGGCATTACCGCATACGACAAACTTCCCAAGCAGGCGCGCGCTTATCTGGCATTCGTGGAGAAAGAATCGGGAGCGAAGGTCGGGATGATTTCGACCGGGCCGGACCGAGACCACACGATCCTGATGGACGACTTTATTACGGAGTTGAAGGTAGCCGCAAAAAAAGCCTAGAATTGCTCTCCCCGGCTCACCCTCAGCCGTGGGGAAGGAGCAAGCGATGGTGGTGTTGGCTGTCACCTGGATGGCGAAAGTTGGACACGAAGCAGACGTTGCCGCAGTTCTCGGGAAATTGACCGAACACTCCCGCAAGGAACCGGGATGTGCCATGTACCAGGTGCACCGGCACAAGACCGAACCGCGCCGGTTCTTCATCTACGAACAATATAAGGATGATGCAGCGCTGGAAGCCCATCGCGCCGCGCCGCATTTTTTGCAGCACGCGAAAAAAGATCTGCCCAAATTCGCGGACCGCGTAGAAGGACACTTGTTCGAACCGCTGGGCTAGCTTGTCTGTGTAGGGGCGGACCTGTTTGTGTAGGGGCGGACGCCTCGTCCGCCCCGCGAGCAAAGCGAGCGTGCGAGGGCATACAGCGTGCCGGAGTCCTGATCGCTCCGAGCGGTCCTCATTGCACTTCGCGCAACACCGGACGAAGGCGTCCGGGGCTAAATGTTCTCAATCAGATTATTGCGGCTTCTTCGCTTCTGCGGGCTTCGATTCAGAAGACGCGCCTCGGCTGTACACGATGCTTTTGGTGGCACCGTCGCAACCTCCGACGACTTTGCCATCGCCTTCCTTGCCTTTGTCAACCACGTCGAGCGTGTAAGCGGTGACGCCCTTCGCGTCGAGTTTCTTGGCGATTTCAGCTTTGAGGTCTTCGCAGGGTTTCCTTGCGGGCGCGGTTTCAGCCGTCTGGGCAAAACCGCAAGTGCTCACAAAAAGCAGAGCAGCGGCCACTGTCCACGTTTTCATGATGATCTCCTCGCTTTCGAAGCGCAGTATAAATAGTAGGCGCGGGCGAGAATTATTACGAGGGTAATCCGGCAGTAACTACTTCGGAGCCTTGTCGATTATCAACTCGCCGCCGGAGGCGTAGCTTTCCTTTGAGACTTCGTGGAACGCGATAACGATACCTTCACGGAGGGCGCCCGCTTCTTCTACCAGCGCATCGGTGATGCGTTTGGCGATCTTGCGTTTCTGGTCGGCGGTGCGGCCTTCGAGCAGCGTTACTTGAACCATTGGCATAAAGGAAGTTCTCAGTCGTCGGTTCTCAGCAAAATCGCTCTCGACCTCAGCGACTGAGAACTGAGTACCGAGAACTGACAACTACTTCGCCAATTCGTAGCCGGCGAAGAAGAAGCTTAGCTCGAAGCGGGCCGTGTCTTCGGCGTCGGAGCCGTGAATCGCGTTGAACTCGATGTTGGTCGCCCACTTTTTGCGGATGGTGCCTTCCTCGGCGTTGGCCGGGTTGGTGGCGCCCATCAGCTTGCGCAAATCGGCGATGGCATTTTCCTTTTCGAGTGCCAGCGCCACGATCGGGCCGCTCGACATGAAATCGGTGAGCGAGTTGTAGAATGGGCGGCTGGCGTGCACGGCGTAGAACTGCTCGGCCTGATGCTTGGAAATCTGCAGCATCTTCATGGCCAGGATGCGGAAGTTATTCTTCTCGAATTGTTCGATGATGTCGCCGATGGCATTCTTGCGTACGGCGTCAGGTTTAACGATGGTCAGCGTGCGTTGCAAAGTCTTCATTCTGTCGTTAGTCCTTGGTCGTTCGTCGTTATTTGTAGAGACGTTGCTTGCAACGTCTCTTGCTAGCAGAGGCCTTTACCTTGGTGGTGAGTAGAGACGTAGCAAGCTACGTCTCTACGCATTACACGCTCACTCCGATGGCTGCGGCTAGGGTTTCGCCGATCGCGGCTGGGGATCTCGCTACCTTGATTCCGCAAGCTTCCAGCGCTTTGATCTTCTCAGCGGCGGTTCCCTTCCCTCCGGAGATGATCGCTCCGGCATGGCCCATGCGGCGGCCGGGAGGCGCGGTCTGGCCGGCGATGAATCCGACGACCGGCTTCTTCATATGAGTCTTCACAAACTCCGCGGCCTGTTCCTCAGCGTTGCCGCCGATTTCGCCGATCATAATTACGGCTTCGGTCTCGGGATCGCGATTGAACAGGTCCAACGCATCGATGAAATTGGTGCCGATGATGGGGTCGCCGCCGATGCCAATGGCTGTCGACTGTCCGATGCCGCGCTGCGTGAGTTGATGCACCGCTTCGTAGGTCAGCGTGCCGGAGCGAGAAACGATACCGATCGATCCTTCTTTATGGATCGAGGCGGGCATGATGCCGATCTTGCATTTGCCGGGCGAGATGATGCCGGGGCAGTTGGGGCCGATCAGCCGCGAGCGCCGGTCCTGAAGGAACTCCCAGGCTTTGACCATGTCGAGCGTTGGAATGCCTTCGGTGATGCAGACGATGAGGTCGATCTCGGCGTCAGCGGCTTCCATAATGGCATCAGCAGCGAACGGCGGCGGAACGAAAATCACGGTGGCATTCGCATCAGTTTTATCGACGGCTTCGCGAACCGTGTTGAAGATGGGCCAGCCTTCGTGGGTGCTGCCACCTTTGCCGGGGGTCACGCCTCCGACGATTTTGGTGCCGTAGGCCGCGCTGGCCTTCGCGTGGAACGTACCTTCGCGGCCGGTGAGGCCTTGGACTATTACGCGCGTATCTTTATTGACTAGGATTGCCATATGAAAAATACCTCGTGTACTAACGGCAGGGGCCAGGGATTAGGGGGTTAGACGTTTTTCCTAGCCCCTAATCTCTAATCCCTTGCAGTTACCGCCATTCTGTGACGCCGGCTGTGCCGCGCGCCGCTGCGACTACTCTATCCGCGGCGTCTTTCATAGTGTCTGTAACGACGAAGTTGAGGCCTGAGTTCATCAATATTTTTTTGCCTTCTTCTACATTTGTGCCTTCCAGCCTCAGGACGATGGGCAGCTTGATGTTGGTCTTGCGCGCTGCTTCGACGACTCCCGTAGCGAGCGTATCGACGCGCAGGATGCCGCCAAAAATGTTGATCAGCACGGCCTTCACGTTCCTGTCGCTGAGCAGGATTTCGAACGCGTGACCGACCTGTTCGGAACTGGCGCCTCCGCCGACGTCGAGGAAATTCGCGGGCATCCCGCCGGCGTACTTGATGATGTCCATCGTAGCCATCGCGAGTCCGGCGCCGTTCACCATGCAGCCGACATTTCCATCGAGCTTGATGTAGTTCAGGCTGTACTTGGAGGCCTCGACTTCGAGCGGATCCTCCTCGGTGATGTCGCGCAGTTCACGCAGATCGGCATGGCGGAAGAGAGCGTTGTCGTCGAAGTTAATCTTGGCATCGAGGGCGAAGAGGCGACCGTCGGTCGTCGTGATGAAGGGATTGATCTCGAGCAACGAAGCATCGGTGTCCAGGAACGCTTTATAGAGGCTGGTGAGGAACTGGACTGCGGGATTGATCTGCTTCGCGCTCAGGCCGAGCTTGAAGGCAATTTTGCGGGCCTGGAAGGCTTCGAGGCCCATGCCGGGGTCAATGTGCTGCTTCAGGATCGCGTCGGGATTCTCGGCGGCGACCTGCTCGATCTCCATGCCGCCGGCGGCGGACGCCATGAAGACCGGTTTGCCTTCGGCCCGATCGACCAGGATTCCGAGATAGAGTTCCTTCTCGATGGGCAGCGTTTCTTCAATCAGCAGACGGCGGACGATCCGGCCTTCGGGGCCGGTCTGATGCGTGATGAGTTTCATGCCAAGCATCTTGCCGGCAAGATCGCCGGCTTCGCCGGCAGACTTCGCTATCTTGACGCCGCCGCCTTTGCCGCGGCCTCCAGCGTGGATTTGAGCTTTAACCACGACTCCGGTGGAACCGGAGTCCAGCAATTCTTTTGCGACCGACTCAGCCTCTTCGCGCGAAGTGGCCATCGATCCGCGGGGTACGGTAACACCATACTTCTTTAAGATTGCTTTTCCCTGATACTCATGAATTTTCATAATGATGACTCTTCAGTAAAGACTCGGAGGGACCCTGCTTGCGGCGTCGCGGTGCGGGCAGCAAACTTCTAATTTTATAGAATGGCGGACTGTAGGGCAAACGGCGGCTCTGACTGGAAAGGCAAGATCCTCATCACAGAGGGCACAGAGGAGCACGGAGGAACTTTAAAGTGGCGCGCCTTCCTGGCGGACACTGCATCTAAGGTCGACTAGAGCAGCCTTCAGTAGGTTAGCTCGGGAAAATCACTATGAAGCTCATTTCCACCAATGTCGCGCGGCCTCGATTGACTGTGTACAACGGCCATACGATCAACACTGGCATTTTCAAAGAGCCCGTGTCGGGGCCAGTTGTGTTGCGGACGCTGAATCTGGATGGCGATCAGCAGGCTGATCTGGCCGTGCACGGCGGACCGAACAAGGCGGTCTACGCCTATCCTTCGGAGCACTACGGGTTTTGGCGCGAGGAACTGCCGGGGACGAACTTTCGTTGGGGCATGTTCGGGGAGAACTTCACGACCGAAGGGCTGTTCGAACGCGACCTTCACATCGGGGATCGTCTGCAGATTGGGTCCGCCATCATTGTAGTGCGGCAACCGCGCATCCCCTGCCACAAGCTCGCCGCCAAGTTTCAGCGCAAAGATATTCTGGCGCGCTTTCTGCGGAGCGGCCGCAGCGGCCTCTATTTCTCGGTGGAACGGGAGGGAGTCGTTACCGCTGGAGACTCCTTCGAAATTCTCAGTCAAGAACCGATAGCCATCACGATCGCGGAGATGAACCATATCTTCGCCGATGATCGTTACAATCGCGAACTGCTGAACAAGGCCATCGCGACTCCGGCGCTGCCAGAGGATTGGCGCGACCATTTTGAGAAAAGCCTTCGCGGCATCCCTGTGACATCCTGATAGCCAACCTCCGACGTTTCTCCGAATCCCAGCGCTGCCTGACGTTCTCCTGTGGCGTTATGCCGTACAATGCGGCCTTAAGCATGATCCTCGACGCCCTCCATCGCCTGGCTAATCACAGCGAATCGCTCACTCGTGGCGAGGCGCGTGAGGTGATGGCCGAAGTATTGACCGGAAGCTGTACCGACGCGCAGATCGCTGCCCTGCTCATCGCGCTGCGCATGAAGGGTGAAACCGTCGAGGAGATTGTGGGATTCGCTGAGGCCATTCGCGCGGCAGCGGCGCCGTTACCGATTGAACGTTCATCCGCCGACGCGATCGCGGTGAGCGGGACTGGACGCGATGCCCTGCTCGACGAGCCTTTCGATCGATCGTCGTTGGTGGATACCAGCGGAACTGGTGGTGATGCCAGTGGGACTTTCAACATTTCGACGGCGACCGCTCTCGTGACGGCGGGTGCGGGCGTGCGCGTCGCGAAGCATGGGAATCGAAGCATCAGTTCGAAATGTGGGTCGGCGGATGTGGTGGAGGCTCTGGGCGTCAATATCCAGCTTTCCCCCGAGCGGGCGGCGCAGTGCTTGCGCGAAGTTGGCATCTGCTTTCTGTACGCGCCGAATTTGCATCCCGCGATGAAGCAGGTGCAGGGGGTGCGCCGGGAATTGCGGATGCGCACGATGTTCAATCTGCTTGGGCCCCTCACAAATCCAGCGCGGGCGGACGGGCAGGTCGTGGGCGTGTATTCATTGGAACTCGTGGAGAAATTGGCCGAAGCTCTGAGCATGTTGGGACTCCGGCGCGCCCTCGTGGTACATGGACTGGATGGGCTGGACGAGATCACGATCACCGGCGTGACGCGGATTGCCGAGGCACGCGAGGGATCGGTGCGATCTTACGAAGTGGAACCAGAAGAGTTTGGGATGAAACGCGCGACACTCCAGGAAATCTCAGGCGGAGATGCAACCGAGAATGCTGGCATCATTCGCGCGGTGTTGGGTGGCGAGAAGTCTGCACGTCGGGCTGTGGTGTTGCTCAACTCCGCGGCCGCGGTCGTCGCGGCGGGGAGGGCCGATCATATTGCGGGCGCAGTCCCGCTCGCTGCTCGATCGATTGACTCGGGGGCTGCGGCAGCTAAGCTGGACGCGCTGGTCCGCTTCAGTTCGTCTCAGTGAGCGCCAGGAAACCCATCAACCTCTAAGGGCACGAAGGTTCACGAAGGAAAATCAGTCTATGCGGACCTTTTCGAGATACTGCGCGATCTGAACGTTCCACGCCAACTCTTTTTTCATGAGATCCCGCAACTGGCCTGACGCATCCGGTTCGCCGTGCACCAGATACGTGGTTGCTGGCTGATTCTTAAATGTTCGCAGCCATTGCAACAACTCCGGAGGATCGGCGTGGTCGCTGAACTGCTCGAGCGCAGCGACCTGGGCACGGATGGGAACGTAGTCACCGAAAATTTTCACTTCGTCGGCCTTGCTCTTGATGGTGAAACCGCGGGTGCCGGGAGCTTGGAATCCGATGAAGAGTACGAGGTTTCGCGGGTCGGGAAGGCGCTGCGCCAGGTGATGCAGGATGCGGCCTCCGGTGACCATGCCGCTAGAGGATATGATGACCGATGGCATTCTGGCTTCGTTGATCTTCTTGGATTCTTCGGTGGTAGAGGCGAATGTGAATCCCGGCCACGTCAGCGGCGATCCATACTTGCGGATCATCTCGCGGGTTTCATCACTGTATTCCTCGTCATGCTTCAGGAAAATTTTGACAGCATTGATCGCCATAGGGCTGTCGCAGAAGACCGGAAGGCGCGGGATCTGTCCTGACTCGATCAGGTGCTTAAGGATGAAGACGAATTTTTGCGTGCGCTCGATGGCGAATGCTGGGACGATCACGCTGCCGCCTCGCTTCGCCGTCTCGGTAATCAGCACCGCAAGCTCCGGAAGCGGATCCTCTTTGGGATGCGTGCGGTTGCCGTAGGTAGATTCCATCACCACGAGATCTGCGGCTTCACCTTCCTGCGGACCGGAATGTACCACTTTTCCCGGCGCAACTTTGTGGTCGCGCACGCGGCCGATGTCTCCCGTGAAGAGGAGGCGTCGCGTGGCGCCGTTGGTGGTGAGTGAGATTTCGGCCATGCACGATCCAAGGATGTGCGCGGCGCGGACGAACCGGAAGGAAAGCTCAGAGGACAGTTTTACAGTTTCACCCACCTGGACGGGCTTGAAGTACTGCAAGGCGTTTTCGGCTTCCTCAAAGGTGTAGAGCGGCAGGGCGGGATCGTGCTTGGACTTTTTGGTTTTGTTGTAGAAGCGCGCGTCTTCTTCCTGCAGGTGGCCGGAGTCGGGAAGGATGATGCCGCATAGATCAATGGTCGGCGGCGTGGCACATATCGGGCCGCGGAAGCCCTCTTTGACTAGGCGGGGAATCCAGCCGCAGTGATCGAGATGCGCATGCGTGAGGATGACGGCATCGATTTCTTTGGCCGGAATCGGGGTGTCGCGCCAGTTGCGTTCGCGCCACTCTTTTGGCCCCTGGAAGAGTCCGCAATCGATCAGGACCTGGAATCCACTTTTACCGGACGGATCGCCGGTGTTGATGAGATGTTTCGAGCCGGTGACGGTACCGGCAGCGCCGAGAAATTGGATGTAGGCCAAGTGCGCCCTCCCGCGAGCGAATAAGGTACCACGGAGGCGCTCGGACAGACGCGATTGGATTCAATGGCGAAAGAAAGTACTTGTCATTTCGAGCGAAGCGAGAAATCTGCTGTCTGCCGGCAGACAGCAGATTCCTCCCTCGGAATGACAAGGACTTAGGGTGGCGGGTCGGTGGCGCCCTAGCTCTGCGGTGTGCCCACTTTGAACGTGTTGTTCGTCATGTCGCTCTCGGGGACGCTGCCATCGTTGACGCGGATTTCTTGTGGGGCGGCCGGAGTCTCCACTCGGAAGGTTGCTTTGCTTTTGGCACGCACTTCGATTCGCTTAGTCACCTCTCCACCGGCGAACTTGATGGTGACGGGGACTTCGGCTCCTGCTGTTCCTAGATTGTCGAGGATGATGGTGAGCAGGAACGACTTGGTCGGTGTGCTGGCGGCGAAAGCGGATTCTACTTTGAAGTCGGGCAGGCCGCGGTCGTGGTAGACCCAGTCGTCGAAGAACCACTGGAGATCATGCTGCGTTTGTGCTGCGATCAGGCGCGGCATGTAGGTGGGATCTGTGTCCTGCTCGGGCTTGTAGGATGCAATGGCTTTCTTGAGCGCGGCGTCGCCGATCATATCGCGCAGCATCCACCAGACGCCCATGGCTTTGCTGCGGTAGAGTTGCTCGTTGGTTGTGTTTATCAGAGAACGGCTCTTTTCTTGTTCAGAGTCTAGGGCGGTGGTAGTCGGCTCAATGTGCGCCAGAGCCGTACGGTGTAGTCCCATGTAGTCGAGCGCCGCCTGGCGCCCTTTCTGCTCCTCTAGATAAAGAGCTTGGGCATAGTGAGCAAGACCCTCCTCGATCCAGGGGCGGGACGAAAGAAAAGAAGCGTGGGTTAACTGGTGGGCGGCGGCGAGGCCGGAGAGTTTGGCATCGGAGTTGGCAAGAGGGGTGAGTAGGAGCGCGCCACTCTCGAAGGGGGCGGCATTGGGGTCGGGATGGTCCGCCACCTTTGCTTTCTCACGCTGGACTCCAAACCACTCGGTGATGAGAGGAGATGTCTTTTCCGCAGCGTCGGCGAAGCTAGTGGCGGCACTCTCGTGGCCGGGCAGGTAGCGCACTTCGATGGCAGGACGCTCCAGCACTCGATAGTCGGTCATCACAAAGGTTGGGACATCCAGGTGCAGCCGTTGGGTCGTGCAGTCCCAGGAAAAGTGCGATATGGCACCCATCGATTCCTTCATTGTTAAAGGGCATGTCACACCGCTGAAAAGAATCTGTGGTGGTTCGGCGATGTAGCTCGTTAGCACTGCCTGCAAGCGCATATTCGCTCCCGCTTCTCGCTGCCTCCATCTCGCCGTGACTGCGAACAGGCTATCGCCTTCCGAAAGATTCGCCACTTCCGTCGCGATCGGATACCAGGCTACGTAGCCCGCTCCGCGCAGGCCGGTGAAATTCGGATCGATCCGATCCCAGTCTGAGTTCTTGGCAACGTCCTCGGGCGTGTCGATGCGCGTGAGACGTGTCGAATCGAGCACGATTACTCCTTCGTAGGCGATATCGAGGTCGATTGTCGCGTGGGGCGCGATCTCTTGGGGCAAGGTCACGATGGCTTCCGAGAGGCTTCCGGTGTGATCTATATCTGTGGTATAGGGCTGGGTTACGAACTGGAGCATCTTGTCGCCGGCTCGGATGGCGCGCCAGTCGAGGGAAGAAGAGATTTGCAGGACGGCGATCTTCTGCGGAGTGGGGGTGTCGTTTCTCAGCGTTATTTTTCCGCGAACGCCGAGGCGGTGCTGCTCGGGTTCAACCCGCATATTTAGATCGTAGTTGGTGATGGAGAAGGCTTCGCGGTCCAGAGAAAAACACAAAACAGAACCACATAAGACAAAGAGGGCGCACAGAGGTTTCACGGCAGACTTCATTCTGTTTCCGATGGGACCTGCAAGGCGCGGCGTTGCCTTACGATCTCGTACAAGACGACCGCGGCGGCTACTGAGACGTTCAGCGACGGAACCTTGCCTAGCATCGGGATCGAGACCAGGAAGTCGCACTTGCGTTTGACCAGGTCGTGCAGGCCTTTGCCTTCTCCGCCCATGACGAGAGCGCAGTCCATGTCGTAGTGGAGAGCATCGTAGGTTTGAGTGGCGCGCTCGTCGAGGCCTACGGTCCAGATGTTGTTTTCCTTCAGGTCTTCGATCGAGCGCGCGATGTTTGTGACCTTCGCAATAGGAAGGTGCTCGCTGGCTCCGGCAGAGGCTTTGGTGACGGTTCCAGTAACGGCGGCGGCGCGGCGTTCGGGGATGACAATGCCGTTCGCGCCTGCGGCATCGGCGGTGCGCAGAATTGCTCCGAGATTGTGGGGATCCTCCACGCCGTCTAGCACCACGATCAGAGAATATTTTCCGCGCTTGGCGGCGATCACGTCCTCAAGATCGTTGTACTGCTTGGCGGAGGTGACGGCGACGACTCCCTGGTGCGAGGCGTTTCCGGCCATGCGGTCGAGTTCGGTGCGCTGCAGGAACCGCACCGGGATGCCGACTTTGCGGCAATCCTCGATCAGACGCTGCAGGCGGAGGTCGTGTCGCTCTTTGGCCATGCCGACCCATTCGAAGGCCCGTCCGCGGGCCTTGAGGGCTTCGGTGACGGAGTTGATGCCGTAGATAATGTGCATGAAGGGATTAGTGTATCGAAAGTGGTGGAAGAGCGAGTGGTGGAAGAGCGGCGCTTCAGCGCCGCGTTTAGTGCGGGCAGAGACCGGGCTTCAGCCCTGCGCGGCGTCTCGAAAGCGACCACAGAGGCTGAATCCCGACGATGTCTGACGCTTATCGCGGCCTTGAAGGGCCGCTCTTCGACGGTTGCGCCAGCATCCGACCTCTCGGGCCTAGCGTGATTCCTGCATCACTCGGATGATGTCTGACGGCTCGGGACGCTCTGTGTAGTCTTCGTTCGCCGAGGCATACAGGATTGTGCCGTCGCAATCCACGATGAAGGTTGCGGGGATGGGGAGTTCCCAGCTGTCGTCGCCATTGGTGAAGGGCAGATTCACGAAGGCTCGGCGATAGATCGCTTCCTGCGGCGCCTTGATGCGATAGGTCAGGCCGAACTGGCGGGCGACCTTGTTGCCGGTATCTGAGAGCAGGGGGAACCGCAATTTGTGTTGGTCGTGCATGAAGAATGACTGCTTCACGGTCTGCGGCGAAATGGCGGCGAGTATCGCTCCGGCTTGCTCGATTTGGGAAACGATCAGGTTCATGGCTTCCATCTGGCCGACGCAGAAGGGACACCAGCGGCCGCGGATGAAGCAGAGGATGAGACGGCCGTGGGCGAGTAGGTCGGACGAGCAAATGACCTTGCCGTTGTGATCTGGCAGTTCGATCTGAGGAGCTTGTGCGCCGACTGGGAGGATATTCCTGGCTAGATTTCGCTGCTTCAATTCAGCAACGGCCTGCGCGTGGATGGCTTGCGTCTCGGCAGGGACGTATTTCGCGATCAGTTCTTTGCGCTCGGCGTAGATGTCGCGCAAAGGGCGAACGTCACTCGCCGGACCGGATTCTTCGAGAGAACGCCACTTCATAGTTGTAATACTGCAGAGGTGATAGGGATCCTTCGACTCCGTTGCCGTTCGCTTTGCTTGCGTCAACTCCGCTCAGGATGACATTAGCAACGTCCGGACTTCATTTACCATGATCGTCCGCCCACGTTCGAAAACCAACAAGCTTTTTGTAAGGACGTTCCTCACCTTTGCGAACCGAGTAAAGGAATCTTCGTCCTCTGCGTATATATAGATCGCCGCACTCGCACTTGTAGAGATAGACTCCCCATTCTTCCCATCCGTGGATTGTGCCGCTCCTACACGAGAATTGCCGGAAATCGTGACATTTTCCTTGGCAGCAAACAGGAAAAGGAAACAGCACTCGAATGCGCCCGACCACAACTGCCCACGTCAGCGCGAGTGCTCCAACGAATCCGGCCACAGAACCAACCATGTAGCCAGGCACGCCCCAACCCCACGAGCGTCCCATTTCAATAGCAAGTGCTCCTCCACAGAGACCCCAGAACGTCGTAACCAACAGTTTAGGAAGATTGAGCCTCATGTTTCGCTGACAGCTGATGGCCAACAGTTGAGAGCTTGCTTCACATCCCCGGCATCTTCATCCCCGCCAGCCTTCGTGCGAAGCTCGGCTTGCCCATTTGCTTGAACATCTTTTTCATTTGCGCGTACTGGCGCAGCAGATTATTTACTTCCTGCACGGTCGTGCCTGAGCCGCGGGCGATGCGTTTGCGGCGGCTGCCGTTGATTACCTCGTGGTGATTGCGCTCGTGGGTGGTCATCGAATTGATGATGGCTTCGACGCGGTTGACCTGTTTTTCGTCGACCTGGTCGGCGGCCTTCTGCAATCCGGAGAATGGACCGATCGACGGGAGCATCCCGATCAGGCTCTTCATCGATCCCATCTTCTTGACCTGGCGGAGCTGGTCGCGGAAATCTTCGAGCGAGAAGCCATCGCCGGTGAGGGCTTTGGTCGCAAGTTCTTCGGCTTTCTTCTTGTCGATTTGTTTTTCGGCGCGCTCGATCAGCGAGAGGATGTCGCCCATGCCAAGAATGCGCGAGACGATGCGATCGGGATGGAACGGCTCAAGCGCGTCGTATTTTTCGCCGATGCCGATGAACTTGATGGGCTGCCCGGTGACCTGGCGGATCGAGAGGGCCGCACCGCCGCGGGCATCGCCGTCCATCTTTGTGAGGACGACGCCGGTGAGCGAGAGCTTTTTGTGAAACTCCTCGGCGGAGCGGACGGCGTCCTGCCCGGTCATGGCGTCGGCGACGAACAGGATTTCCGACGGATTCAGCAGCTTCTTCAGCGACTGCATCTCGTCCATGAGCTGGTCGTCGATGTGGAGGCGGCCGGCGGTATCGACGATGAGCACGTCGCATCCGGTGACAACGGCCTCGCGGCGCGCTTCCTTCACCAGGCGCTCGACCGTCGCGGTGTTGGCTTCGTCTACCTGGCCTTCATAGATCTGGCTTTTGACGGCTTGGGCCACGATTTTCAGTTGCTCGCGAGCCGCAGGACGGTAGACGTCGACGGAGACCAGCAACGGGCGGTGTCCACCTTGCTTGAGCCAGTTCGCCAGCTTGCCCGAGGTGGTCGTCTTGCCGGAACCTTGTAGTCCAGCCATCAGCACGACCGTAGGCGGCTGGGAGGCAAACTTTACACGTGCCGTGTCTTTGCCAAGCACCTCGACGAGCTCGTCGCGGAGGATCTTGATAACCTGCTCTCCGGGCGACAGGGCGGTCATGACTTCCTGTCCGACAGCTTTGGCGCGGATCTGATCGATGAGCTGCTTGACGACCTTGAGATTGACATCGGCCTCGAGCAGCGCCATGCGGATTTCCCGCAGGGCCTCGTCGATGTTTTCCTCGGTCAGGGTGGCCTGGCCGCGGAGGGTTTTGAAGGCGCGTTGGAGTTTTTCCTGGAGATTCTCGAACATAGATGTATCAGGCTATTTTAGCAGTGAGTCCAGCGTCGGACAGTCGTCTCACCGGCCAGGAGAGAACAGCCTATTCTTACTCGACCTTCGGCCGAGCCAGTTCGATCCGGTCGGTAGTGCGCGTGTACTGAATACCACCCATGCGGCCGATCAGGTCGAGCGAATTCCGATCCAGGCGTCCGTCCTTGATGTGCGCATCATTGATATGAATCGAGACAACCTCACCAATCACCAGACTGCTGCTCGTTGGGGCCGGAGAGAAATCGAGAATCTGGTACAGCTTGCATTCGAAACTGACCGGCGATTCCGCCACCCGTGCCGGTCGTACCAGCCTCGAGGGTACCGGGGTGACCTTTGCCAGTTTGAATTCATTGACTGAAGGATCGTACTCGCCGCTAGTCACATTCATTGGTTGCAACAGATCGTGGGTGACTACATTCACCACGAATTCCTTCGTCTCGCGGACATTGCGCAGTGTGTCTTTGGGTTCGCCATGGACCGCCCCTCCCTGCTTGGGCTGGCGTAATCCGGGCGCAAAAGCCAACAAGGGCGGGTCGACGCATACGGCGTTGAAGAAAGAAAAAGGCGCCAGATTGGGATGCCCCGAAGGGCTCACGGTGGAAACCCATGCGATCGGCCGCGGAGCAACGGAATTCAGCAGAATGCCGTAAAGGTCGCTGTGAGAAATCTCGGGAGGGCTGACGTTCATAATCGTATGTTTGATGCACCGGAGATAAGTTACGGACCAGCCGCTGGAAATAGAAAGTTCTTTATGCGGCATAGCTTATTCGCTCCCCGCAGAGATGCCGGCCAATCAAGATGACGTTGCTTTTGGTAACGTAGTTCCCGAGAACATTTCTTTGGCCGCGATTACGGTGTTGCTGTGGATCGTAACCGTGTCCTCGACGTTCTGCGCGTAGCCTCCGGCGAAGGTGACCATGACGGGGATATTGCGCGCACGGGCCACACGGAAAACCAGTTCGTCCCGCTTTTTCAGCCCCTCGATCGACAAGTTGAGCCCGCCCAGTTGGTCTTCCTTATATGGGTCCGCGCCGGCGATGTAGCACAACAGGTCGGGCTCGAACTGGCGCAGTCCGGAGCTGAGGGTGTTATCAAGCCATGCAAGATAATCGTCGTCGCCAGTACCGTCGGGAAGATCGACGTCGATGGATGAGGGCGGCTTCCACATGGGGTAATTATTGTGCTGGTGCAGCGAGATGGTGAAGACGTCCCCGGCGTGGGCTCCGCGCATTTTGCCGCGTGGGGCGTTGGGGGGCGGCTGAACTGTTGAGACTGAAGCTGAGGGCAGCAGCGCGCTTGCCGTCCGGGTGCCCGCGAAAATTGCAGCCGTGCCGTTGCCTTGGTGGACGTCGCAGTCCACGGTCATGGCGGTGTGGATCTTGTCATCACGCTGCAGGCGACGAATGGCGACCGCGACATCGTGGATCATGCAGAAGCCCTCGCCGTGGTCGGGAAAGGCGTGATGGAATCCGCCGCCGATGCTGATGCTGATCCCGTCGGTCAGGCATTGACGCGCCGCCAGGATCGATCCTCCTGCGGCGAGCCAGAACGCATCGGCCAACTCACGTGAGTAAGGGATTTCCATTTCCATTTCTTCGCGCGGGCTCAACGTGCCGGTCTTCAGCTTCTGGACGTACTCGGGTTTGTGGACCAGGAGAATGTCCTGATCGGTGGCGGGCTGCGGCTCGAGGAAATCTTCTTGGCTGGCTACACCGGTCGAGATCAGGCGATCGTGAATGCGGCGGTATTTTTCGGCGGGAAAGACGTGATTGCCGATGGGGAGGTAGTAGGCATCGCTGTAGATGAGCTTGAAGGGGAGCATGGCGAAGCCTTTCATCATACGCTCAACACGATGCGCCTCAACACGATGTCATCCTGAACTGGGGCGAAGCCGCAGCGAGGACCGTACGTCAGCGCGAGCCGTCGATGCCGTGGACGGGGACGCCAGGATACTTGCAGCGCGGAGGGTCCCAACAACGACACTTTCGGCGCACGGTCTCGTACGGTCAGCGCGTTACGTGACGAGTTGACGAATTAGTGTTTCTTCGGCTGAACCGGGGCGACTACTGGCCGCCGCACAGGGACTATCGCGCCTTTAGAGGGATCGGCGGCAGCGCTGGCACGCGTCAGAACTTCCTGCTGGATATACTGCACAAACTCCTGGATCTGGCGCTGCATTTCCTCCATGCGTTCGCGCATTTGCAGGATGATCGCCATGCCAGCGATATTGACCCCGAGGTCGCGCGCGAGCGAGAGGATGAATTCCAGACGAAGAAGATCTTCATCGGTATAGAGACGCGTATTGCCTTCGGTGCGCGACGGTTTAAGCAGGCCCTCGCGCTCGTAGAGACGGAGGGTTTGGGGATGAATGCCATACATTTCGGCAACAGCGGAAATCATGTAGGCACCTCTGGATTTCCGTTTAGTCATCGTTGTCCTCTATCCGATTCTAGAGCGCACATCAATTTTCCTGCTAGTTCCGGGCTGGTTCCTGCCGCGCAGAATGGCGCCAAACCCAAGCCGCCGAGTGGCATCGTAATCGGCGGAGGTTTCTTATGGACGAAAATAATGCTATCAGTGTAGTGGAAAATCTTATTGAGACGAACCGCGACGGGCAGAAAGGCTACAAGGAGGCTGCAGAGCACGTAAAGCGACCGGACTTGAAGACCTATTTCAACGAGCAGAGCCTGGAGCGCGGACGCTTTGCCATGGAATTGCAGGCGGAACTGGCAAAACTGGGAAAGCCTGACAAGAAGGTTTCGGGATCGGCCGGTGGCGCGATGCATCGGGCGTGGATCGATACGAAAGTCGCGCTCGGGGGCGGCGACAAGACGATTCTCGAGTCCGTCGAGGCGGGCGAGGACACAGCCAAGGACACGTACAACAAGGCACTTAGCGGAAACTTGCCAGAGACCGTGAGGGCGATGGTGCAGCGGCAAGCGGCGAGTGTCCAGCAGGCCCACGACAAGGTGCGGAACTTGCGGGATCAAGCGAAGGCTGCCGCCTAAGCTCGAAACTTCACGCACCGACCAAAGGAAAGAGGACCGGATATCCGGTCCTCTTTTTTTTGTTGATGGTTAGGATCAGGCGGCGGGTTGCGGCTTCCGCTTTGGGGCTACTGCCCAGCCTGCCGGCTTGAGCGCGTGGTTGAGAGCGTAGGCGACGAATCCGGCCGCGATGAGGATCATGCCGAAGGCGAAAGAACTCATCCCGAGAATCGACTCATGCTCGCTGCGAAATACGGAGAAACCGAGCAAGAGCATCGGCGGGATGCCGATCGCGATCGCTCCGAAGAGGCCACCCGGAACCTTGAACGGACGCTTCAACCCAGGCTCAGTGAATCGAAGGACGGCCAGCGCCACAAATTCCAGGAACAGGCTACTGCCGTAAACCAGGATGTCGAGCGTGACCAGCCGCTCGAAACCCAGGAGCAGACAAGGCATCCAGAAGCAAGCGAGAACGACGATCGTCACCCACGGAGCCTTCGACTTGGGATGCAGTTTTCCGAAAAATTTCGGCAGCATGCCATCCTGCGCCATGGCCAGAGGCAGACGCGAGTAGCTCATGACCAGGGCGTTGAACATGCCGAAGCCGCTGATCATGCCGCCGAGGGCAAGGCCGAATCTGAGCAGTGGGCCACCTAAGATCCCGGCAACATCGGCCCAGAAGCCGGTATCCCAGGAACTTGCGGGAAGGCCAGTCATCCACATGGCTCCGACCGGAACGATGTAGCTGACGGCAACGATGAAGACGGCAACCAGCATGGCGCGCGGATACGTCCGCTGCGGCTTTTCGACTTCCGTTGCGATGGTCGAGGCGTTGTCCCATCCCATGTAGTTCCACATGCAGATGAGCAGTCCGGTAAGGATGCCAACGTCGGAGTGCGACGGTTTGGTTGCGACCGCAAGAGCTCCAAGCTTAAACGGAGCGATGCAGACGATCGCCAGAAACGGCGCCGACAGGGCGAAGAACAGCCAGAGCGAGGTGTGGGAAACGACCTTTACGCCGGCGATGTTGAGCAGGGCGCAGGCAACGACTACCGCCATGCCCACGAAGAGCCCACGATGTCCTTGCTGGAACCAGGGGAACAGGCGGTCCAGGTAGAGGACGAAGAGGGTAGGGTAGATCGCCATGTCGAAGATAGAGGCGACGAGCGAGAGCCAGGCTTCCTGGAATCCCCAGCAATTGCCCATGGCGCGGCGCACCCAGGCGTAGTATCCGCCTTCGAAGGGGAGCGCGCTGGAAAGTTCGCCGATCATGAACGCGGTCGGCAGGCTCCACAGGAGCGGCGTCAGGAGCAGGATCAGGATGGCGCGTCCGTAACCGGCGCCGTGCACGATGTCTTCGGTGCCATAGGTTCCGCCCGATACCATAAAGAAGGTGGCGGCGACCAGGGGCCAAAGCGTGAGGCGGACGAATTTCTTCCGGTGGGGGACGGCGGCGAGGGATTGGGAATTTTCGAGTTGTTGCCGGCTAGCTGTTGCCAATTTCTATGGCTGCCTCCTCAAGCGACTCACTCTCACCACCGCGTCTCCCTTGGTCTTCCGAAGAAGACATTGCTTCTCGCGGCTCCCAGGTTTGATGCGTTTTCCCGGGCATTTCGGCGAAGTTAGTTCGCAGTTGTGAGATTACGGGAAATTTCCACAGATGCAAGAATTTTTTGAGGAATTTTGCAAATTTTTGTAACGCGGCGGGAGTGGTACGAGGGTAATGCCGTGAGCTACGAGCGGTGAGTCTTTGACTCGTGGAAAGATTCGTGCAGCTGATCTTGGATGCGATGGTGGCGACCTTCTGAGCGAAGTAGAATGCTTTCGCAACGACCGTTGCGCCCTGCTCCGGCCGTTCCTGGAGGAGATCGTGTTCGGCCGATTGATCGCTAACTGGGTTTACGGCGGGTTTCTGGCCGGGTTGTTGCTGCTTTTCCTGACGCCTGTCCTAGTGCACGCATGGCCAGCTCCGCTTGTGGCTACGTTTCTTTGCCTTCCGGCCTACATGATTCATCAGTACGAGGAGCATGACAACGACCGGTTCCGGTTGTACGTGAATCAAAAGATTGGAAGAGACGCGTTGTCCCCGTTAGCTGTTTTCGTGATCAATGTGCCAGGAGTCTGGGGAACCGTCGGGATCTCTCTGGCTCTGGCTGCGAGCCTGCGCGTTGGCTTCGGGCTGATCGCGATGTACCTGCTCGTCCTGAATGGCGCGATTCACGTCATCCAGGCGGTGGTCGCGCGAGAATATAACCCGGGACTGGGAACGGCAGTCGCATTGTTCGTTCCCCTAGGCGGATACGGTATCGCCTGTATCCAGCAGGCCGGTGGCGGCAGCCTCTTGATGCACTTGACCGGGGCGCTGGTAGCGATTGGCATCCATGTCGCGATCATTGTCCACGTATTGCGGAAGTGAGATCTGGTTGAGTTTGATGGCCATCCGGTGACTGGCCGCATCGTGAGAATTCCCTGCCACGCTTATCTCGCAGAATGCCGGGTTGGGGTCCTTCGCTAGGACGACGGAGGAGTGCTCAGAGCGTCAGTTCCCAGGTTTCAGCGACCAGATTTTTGCGGCTCCAGCTGTCGTGCTTCTCCTCTCCGACCAGCTTGAAGCCAGCACCTTTGTAGATGCTGCGGGCGGCGGCCAGTTCGCTTTGCGTCCAGAGCATGATTTTCTTATAACCGGCTTCGCGGGCGAAGTAGCCGCATTCCTCGATCAGGCGTTTTCCGATCCCCAGGCCGCGGGCAGACGGTTCTACGAGTAAAAGACGGAGTTTGGCAATCGACGAGGACTTCTTGACCAGAAACGCCGACCCGACGTTTTCGCCGTATCTCTCAGCGATCCAGCAACGCTCGCGTTTGGGATCCAGATTCTGGATGAACTCGGCGACGATCTCTGCTACGAGCGCCTCGAAGCGTTCGTCATAGTGGTATTCCCGCCAGTAGAGTTCGCCGTGGCGCTGCACGACCCAGCCCATGTCTCCGGGGCGGTGTTGGCGAAGGACGTAGGGCCTGGCCGGCGGTTGCGATGGAGCCAGAACGACCTCGATCTCGTGGATGGCGGCCAGCATTTTCTTTTGCTGGTGGGGCGAAAGGCGTGCGAGCATGGCGGCCACTTCTTCGCTGGAACGGCGTTCTAGGGGATCGAAAACCTTGTGGCCCTTTGCAGTGAGGGAAAGAAACTGGTAGCGGCGATCGTCGGGCGAGGGCGCGGTCTTGATCCAGCCGTGCGTCTCGAAAGTCTGCAGCATGCGGCTCACGTAGCCGCGGTCCAGGCCAAGGTTCCGGCAAAGGTCTTTGGCCGTGACGTCCTCGCGGTGAGCCAGTTCATAGAGGACGCGCACTTCGGTCAAGGAGAACCGGCTTTGCAGCAGGTGCTCCTGGAGGACACCGATCTGGTGCGTATAGAAGCGGTTGAAGCGACGGACTGCCTGGACGGGATCGTCCGATGACGAGGCGGGGAGGAGCACCGAAGCTGTCATAGGGGCAGTTTAGCATATTAGTTGACTTAGTCAACTAATCTGGATCCGCGGAGTGTGCGACGAAAAACGGGGATTGGGGGAATGACGTTTGTAACGATGCGCGCCTCTTCTGGGGATTGAATAATGAAGGCGGGAGCCGCTCATGATGAAAACTCGTCTTCGTTGCCGATGGTTCCTGGGGATCGCGACGCCGGGATTGGCCTGGGTGCTTTTAGCGCAGCTATCAAGTGCGCAGAGTCTGCCGCAATTGGACCAGAGAATTGAAATCGATGCCCCTACCGCTGCGAAGCTGACAGGCGCCTTGTCCGTCTCGGGTGCCGGAGCGAGCACACTATCGCCTGACATAGAAGCCCTGCTTGTGAAACTTCTCCCCGCCTCGCTGAAGGATTCCTGCAAAGAAATGATGGAACTCGACGGTCCGGGGCGTGACCACGCAATTTGGAATGCCAGGCCACTATATGTGAATGGCCGCGGGGGCACGTACCGGGCGGTGATTGCTTACCGCTGTGCATTCAGGCCGAATCCGCACTTCAGCCCATTTTTTGACGAAAGACCGGCCTTGTTATCTCTAGGGGCGGGCGCGGCCAGGCTCGTAATAATCCCCGTGGACAAGCCCTGCGATCACTGCTCAGATTTATACTCAACGGATTTTGCGAAGCCCCATGCGAACAGCCACGGCGAGTTGACGGAACTGCAGGTTACCAGCACACCTGTGGGTGACGGTCCCGATTCCTTCACCCGGACACAATCTGTTTGGGTCGATGAGGCTCAGGGTCGGGTGGTTCTCCGAGTGGACTCTCGGACCGAAAGTGATACCTACGATGACGAGACCGAGAAGGGATCCCAAAGTGTTTGCGATGCCAAGATGGGATATGAACGCGACGCAACCGGCGACCTCTCTGCCATCGTGACCGTTACGACCTGCACCGAAGACAACGTTGTGAAGCCGAGTGAAACAGTCCGATATGTATGGGATCCGAAGGCGAAGGTTTTCAGCCGGGGTTTGTCCCAGGGTGGTACGCAGGCATCAGTTAAACACTAAGCTGCAGAGTGAAAAAGCGCGACCTATTCCCCTTAAACCTTAGTCCAAAGATCGGCTCTCGGATCTTCTGGATTTAGCTTCGCCAGTTCGCGGAGGAGTTCCTTTGTCCGCTCGTCTCTCGGCATGGAGACGTGGACGGTGATCTCCACGATTTCGTCGCCGCGGACGCCTTCTTTCGTCGCTGACGGGACTCCCTTTTCCCGCAAGCGCAGCTTTTGGCCCGACTGCGTGCCGGGAGGAATCTTCAGCAGAGCCCGGCCATCAATTGTGGGGACTTCTATCTTC
>DATMOO010000364.1:0-2863 GCA_035568275.1 Candidatus Sulfotelmatobacter sp. | reverse complement strand
GGTCTCGCCGCCTTTGTCATCTTTTCACCCAACCTGCTATGGAACCTGCACTACGACTGGCCATTCTTACAGTTGATCCGCGCCATTCGGGCCGAAGGCCGCGACGTGATCCTGGGGCCGCTGCCGTTTTTTTCCCAGCAGCTGTTGGTCGTGAACCCGTTCGCCGCGCCCGTCTGGTTGGCCGGCCTGTTCGCACTGCTTTTCTGGCGCCCGCTTCGCCCGTATCGCGCACTCGGATGGGCCTACCTCGTCAGCTACACGGTGATCTTTCTTCAGCACGGAAAGAACTACTATCTTGCGCCCGTCTATCCCATGCTGTTCGCGGCCGGGGCGGTCGCAATTGATTCGGTGCTCGGCGAGTTGCCCTCGCGTCGTGCCTGGCTCAAGCCGGTGATTGTCAGTGTGGTGCTCCTCAGCGGCGCATACCTCTCTCCCATCGTCGTCCCGATGTTTTCTCCCGAACGGTTCCTGGCTTATACGAAGACACTGCCGTTCAAGTTGCCAGTCAACGAACACTCGCACACGCGCGCACCCTTACCGCAGTGGTACTCCGATCAGTTCGGATGGAAAGAAATCGCGGACGAAACCGCCGTGGCATGGAACCGCATCCCGCAAGCCGAGCGCTCAGACTGCGGGATCTTCGCCCAGGATTACGGACAAGCCGGCGCCATCGACTTCTTCGGCCGGCGCGAAGGCCTGCCCGGCGCGATGAGCGGCGACCGCACCTATTGGATCTGGGGACCGCACAACTATTCTGGCAATTGCATGATCGTGCTGGATGACCGCAAGGAAGTCCTGGAGAGTTACTGGAATCAAGTAGAGTTCATCGGCAGGTCCGCGCCAAACCTATACGCACTCGAACAACAAATTCCGGTATTCCTCTGCAAAGGAAAGACGTTCGACTCCTGGGCGAACGTCTGGCCGCACCTGAAACGCTGGCGCTAGGAGCGTGCGAACTTCCCCAACAGCCCGCAGAGCGTCTCCACATCCGTAACGGTGGTATCGCCCATATGTTTCAGTGAAGCCAGCGAGTGGTTCGCCGCCTCTTCATTGCCGGCGCCACAAGCGTCCTGAACCAGAATCGGCCAGAAACCCAAGTCGGCGCCTTGCCGGCACGTGGGATCGATGCCGATTTCCAGAGCAATTCCTACGATGACGAAGCTTCGAATCCCGCAATCGCGCAGCGCGATCTCCAGATAAGTCCCTTCGAAAGCAGACATCGTGATCTTATCGACAATGCCCTCGCTGGGAAGTGGCTGCAGTTCCGGAATGATCTGGAAGGCAGGATTGTCGCGCAGAAACATCGGTTTGACTTTTTCCATCGAGTCCACACGCTGCCAAGCCATAGCCGTGCGGCATTGAAAAGCGCCCGTCAATTCCTTGGGCAGCGACATGTGGCGCGTGAAAAAGGTGCGCACTCCCGCAGTTCGGGCAGCAGCGAGCACACGGCTCACGCGTTGAGTAATTTCCTGCCCGTTCCGAACTTGCCGCGTGATGCCTGCCTGCATGTCGTAAACGATCAGCGCCGTATTCTGGGGCGTGACTATTTCTTCCAGCGATTCCGGAATCTTGATCCCTGAAAACTCTTGCATCGCAAACCTCTACTTGATTTCAAAACTGTATCATCTGCGCGAAAGTCGTCGACACCGGCCTCCGCGTTCTCAGCGGATCTTCTCCGCGGAGTGCGCAAAGACAACCGTAAACAAAGGCGCTAATTTAAGGCCAACCCGCCCTTGCCGCTCCTTCCCCGCAAGTTGTAGCATCAAAAGGTTTGGGCATTCATCGTTCCGAGCGTTAGGAGATGTCATCATGGCGACCCACACTTTAGCTACCCCCGCAGACCTCAGCAGCACGCAGTCGCGCGTATTCAAGAATTTCATCGACGGCGAGTGGGTTGAGTCCTCGACCGGAGAAACATTTGAGAATCGCAATCCCGCCGACACCCGTGATCTGGTCGGCATCTTCCAGAAATCAAACAGAGCTGATGTGAACGCCGCCGTCGACGCGGCCAAGCGCGCCTTTGCCAAGTGGCGACTGGTTCCCGCACCCCGTCGCGCCGAGATCGTATTCCGTGCAGCCGAGATTCTGATCGAGCGCAAAGAAGATTACGCCCGCGATATGACGCGAGAGATGGGCAAGGTTCTGGCCGAAACCCGCGGCGACGTACAGGAAGCCATCGACGCCGCCTACTACAACGCAGGCGAAGGCCGCCGCATGTTCGGCCCGACCGTACCGTCCGAGATGCCGAACAAGTTTGCCATGGCCGTGCGCCAGCCTATCGGCGTCTGCGGCATGATCACGCCCTGGAATTTCCCGATGGCGATTCCGTCGTGGAAGTTACTTCCCGCGATCGTCTGCGGCAACACCTGCGTCATCAAGCCTGCGCAGGACACTCCGCTTTCCACTTTCAATCTCGTTCGCGCCCTCACCGACGCCGGACTGCCCAAAGGCGTCATCAACATCGTGACCGGATTCGGCGCCGAAGTCGGCACCCCATTGGCCGAGCATCCGGACGTGCGCGCCGTATCCCTGACTGGCTCGTCCGCCGTCGGAAAGATCATCGGCGGCATCGCAGCCCAGAGCTTCAAGCATTGCTCGCTTGAGCTTGGGGGCAAGAATCCGATGATCGTCCTCGACGACGCTAACCTCGATCTGGCCATTGAAGGCGCGCTCTGGGGAGCGTTCGGCACTACCGGTCAGCGCTGCACTGCGACCAGCCGCATCATCCTGCAGAAACGTATTTACGCAGAGTTCGTCGATCGACTTGTGGATCGCGCGAAGAAGCTAAGAGTTGGCAATGGCCTCGACGAAACCGTGCAGATGGGCCCCGCCATCAACCAGAAGCAACTGGAGGCGGACCTCG
>DATMOO010000363.1:0-146229 GCA_035568275.1 Candidatus Sulfotelmatobacter sp. | reverse complement strand
CCGAGGCGCTCTCTGTGACGGGCGTCACACTGCAATGTGGTCCCAAGAAACGCAGCGCGACACGGTATCCCTACCCGATTTACCCGATTCCCTGCAGTCCACCCTGTAGGTAGTCTAGAATTTCCGTGTCATCGCCGCGTTCGTAGCCGTGCGCTGGATTTCGGAGGAGTAGACCATGTCCGCCGACGGCAGCCTGAAATTCGGATCCATTTCGCACCCACCCGCCATCAGCCATAAGAAACGAGCAGAACGTACCTGTGCGCTTTGCGAACTGCCTCTGCGCGGACAGCCGCCTGTACTTCTCAAGTCGGGACAGAGCGTACATGTCGACTGCTACTACCGGATGCAAAAGCACCCACGCAGTGGTCGAACGAACTGAATCGATAAGCGTTAACTTACGGCACAACGCGTCAGGCGGGCGATGATGGCGACAATCTCTTTCTGGCTGTGGCCTGCGCTCGCCAACGCATCGTACGTGGCGAAGCCAGTAAGCATGCTGAGCACGCTCGCTGCGGCGTTAAGCTGGTGCTCCGTGAACTTTTTCCTTCCCGCTCTGTCCATCCGTTTTAATATCTCTCCGGCAATGTGAGCACGGCGGGCGTCCCGCGCCTGTATACCTTTGGCAATCTCAGGATCGAGGACGGCTATGGCGCGCAACCGCCGGAGAGCTACCGGGTCGGAGGCCCAGAATCCAACGAAGATGCTTACAAGCTTGTCAATCGCTGCGGCTGGGTCGGGCTCCAGGAACACTTCTGGCATGCGCCGCATATTGCCCCGATTTGCAAGGTGGTCGTACAAAGCTTCCAGCAGACCGGTACGGGAGTTGAACTGGTAGTAGAGGGTGAGCCTGGAGACATCTGCCCGCCGCGCGATCGCTTCCATGGATAGATCGGTTTCGGATTCCGTGGCGAGCAGGTGCCGGGCAGCCTCGAGAATGCGAGTGCGGGTCTCGCTCGCGACTGCCTGCCGTTTTTCCATGTTGTAAGGGCGTGGTGACATGGTTTTAAATTCTCTCCGCTGTGTGCCCCTGATAATTCAGCATACAGGATGTATAACGCCACGCTAGGAAAGCAAAGGCAATTCCGAACACTGCTTCCAGTGATGCGGATCACAGTCCCGTATCCTCCGGCGGCCTATAAAGGTCAGTGAGGCACCAACGCGAGCTGAGAAGACTGGCGCGGCAGCGGTTCGACCTTTTCAAGCCCAGACCGGACGCCACTCCCTGACATTTCTCCCGCGGTGAACCTCGTCCAAGCATGTTCGGAAAGGGGGGCTTAGGCGGTGTTTACCCTGTCGTGCTTCCTTTTCTGATGGTTGCGCTGGCAATGCTTTTTGGATTTTGCCGGGCCCAGCATCATGAGCGCGAGAGCCTCCGTGAGGAACTCGAACAACTGCAGGCGACGATCCGGCAGCGAGAGAAGGAGCGAGACTCGGCTTTGCAGGAGCTTTTCTTGCGCTTCTCCGAAGATGGGAAGCTCAACAAGGAAAAGAGCCTCCTGTTCTGGTTTGAGATTGCGATGTTCGTCATCGCGCCGGTATTCCTGCTGAGCCAGTCTAAAGTGCGCAACAACCCCAATGCGCTTTACGGTACGTGTGCGCTGGTAGCGATGGGATTTATGGCCAATCGGCTGAATGTCTCGATCACGGCATTCCAGGCGAGTTCCGGCTATTACTACATTCCCAAGTGGACCGAATTCGCGCTGACGCTCGCAACAGTTACAGCTGCTGGGGTAGCGTTTCACTACGCGGTGATCTATCTGGAAATTCTCCCCAGAAGCATCCCGGCCAAAAACTGGATGACCAGACACCCTGCCGCTGCCTGATATCCGGGATTCATTCGGGTGCCCCGCCTCTGCCTCGCGAACCACCGAGACAGGGCGGGGCCTCTCGTTTGGTGAGGAATTATGAGGGGATTGCGCTTACGAATCGCGCTTTATATAGCGATAGAAGCGCGGCTGTCCGCGGCTCTTCCAGTATTCGTTCTGGTAGTCGTCAATGGCGGGTCCTCTGCTCAGCAGACTGAGGAATTTGTGCCCTGAAGGACGAATCACGATCCCCACATGCCCGTGCCAGACGACGAGATCGGCCGGTTGGGGGTGCGATACCTGCCGGAATCCGGGCACACCGTCATACAGATCATCGGAATCGGCATAGGTGTACGGGAATCCAGCACGCTCATAAATGGCGTGCACCAGATGCGAGCAATCACGGCCCGCATCGCGCGTCTTTTTGGAGTGCAGCGCGACGGCGATCACCGAGGAACGGTCGCGAGCATTTAGGCTCGTAGGTTTTGCCGGTACGTGCGCCGGCTTCGCGGCCGGAGGTAAAGCCTGATTCGTGCCCTGGGCCCGGGACAGGCCTCCGCCACAAAGGGCGAGCGCGCAGGTCGCGGTCACTAGCGATTTGAAACCACTCTGCATTGCCCTATTTAGACGCCGTTTTGCGATCAAAGGGCAAGTTACTTTTGTGAAGGCCCTCTTTCGCGATCCCTATATTCAGCTTTGGCTCCGGGGGAAGCAAGATGTCGGAGTGGCGAACGAGCCCCCAACTTCGCTCACCGGCGACCTTCCGCGACAAGTCTGGTCGCACTCACAGTATTTGTCAGGTTGTTGCCAATTCCCGCCGCATTGAAATGAAGCAGAGCCAACAGGTTACTAAAAGAGTGATTCCGGCTCGCTGAAACAAGGCACTTACGACGAAAGCCGCTGAACGTTCGAGCGAATGTGAGTGGCGGCCCACATGCAGAGCATTGACTGACCGAGTGTGCCGAAATGAGGCCAAACGTGGGGCTGGGGCTCACACGATAGTAAAAATCGAATTCGATCTCAGATTACTGAGAAAGGGAAAATGAAGAAGCAAAAAGGTTTCTCACTTATCGAACTACTGATCGTTGTGGCGATCATCCTGATCATTGCAGCAATCGCGATTCCGAACCTACTTCGCGCTCGCATGGCGGCCAATGAGGCGTCTGCTGTGGCGTCCATCCGTACCATCAACACAGCTGAAGTCACTTACAACTCGACCTATCCGACGGTCGGCTTTTCGGCGAACCTGGTGAGCTTGGGTGGCGCGATCGGCGCGGCTTGCGTGCCTGCACAGGCCACGGCCTGCTTGATTGATTCGGTGTTGGCTAACAACGGCAACCCGGCTGGTAGCGGCAAGAGCGGCTACCTGTTCACCACCGGCGCTGGCACAGTGGGCGGTGGCGTCAATGTCGGCTACACCGTAAAAGCGGTGCCGATCGTGATCAATCAGACCGGTCTTCGTGGCTTCTGCGCTGAGGAAGATGCAGTGGTTCGTGTCGACCCGGCGGGCGTTTGCTCCACTACCGAAGCGGGCATCCTGACATTCAATCCGCTCAACCAGTAACTGCGGCTGAAAATAACTCAGGGAATAGAGCAGCAAGCCACAGGCTTGCTGCTCTTCGTTTTGTGAGCATGCCACGATCTCCGGTTCGTTTGCGGTGGACTGAAATTTCGAGAGGACGCGATCTGTAGAGTGGGATCGCCGGGAAAGTCAAAAGCCCCGCCCTGTCTCGCCAACAACGCGAGACAAGGACGGGGCTACGGGAGGGAAGAAAAAACGCACCGTGGGCTGCTGACGAGCATCTGAGTCTTGCTGACCTCGTCTCGTGCGAAGATATAGACCTGAACTGTGGCCGCTCCCGACCAAATCCAAACCTCGACGTTCCGCCGAGTCTTCAAGGCCTTTCACTATCGCGATTTCCGTCTCATGTGGATCGGTGCCTGCATGTCGAGCATCGGCACGTGGATGCAGATCGTCGCGCAGGGATGGCTGATTTATCGTTTGAGCCACTCGCCACGCTTGCTGGCGCTCGATCAATTCCTGGCGGGCATTCCGATCTTTCTCTTCTCGATTATCGGCGGAGTTGTGGCAGATCGGACGGAGCGCCGCAAGATTCTACTGGTGTCGCAGTACATACAGATGGGGAGCGCTGCGACGTTGACGATTCTCGTGGCCTTCGGCCTGACACACGTTTGGCCGATCCTCTGTCTCTCGTTCGTTTCGGGCTTCGCACAGGCTTTTGGCGGACCCGCATATCAGGCGCTGATCCCGACGCTGGTCGATCGCGACGACATGCCGAATGCCATCGCGCTGAACTCCATTCAATTCAATTTGGCAGTGACGGTTGGTCCGGCGCTGGCGGGGATTACTCTGGCCCATCTCGGAGAGAAATGGTGCTTCGGCCTGAACGCGCTCTCGTTCCTCGCACCGGTTATTTCCTTGTCGATCATTAGCGCGCGGTACCTGCCGGAGAAGTCGGGCGAATCGATGTTCAAGAGCCTGAAGCAGGGAATTCACTTCATCTGGCGCCAAGGGGCGATGGTTGCGCTCATCATCCTGGCGTTCGCGATGACGTTCCTCAGCATGCCGATGCGGACGTATATTCCGGTGTTCGTGAAAGACATTTTCCATCGCGGCCCGGAGACGTACGGGAACCTGTTATCGCTGATGGGAGTGGGATCGATTGTCGGATCGCTGGGGGTGGCGAGCCTGGGAAACATATCGAAGAAGGGGCGATTCGCGTTAAGCATGCTGGTGTTACTGGGTGCGGGAATTGCGGGATTTTCGCTTTCGAAATTTCTGCCCGTGAGTTACGCCATGCTGCTGCTGGTCGGGGCATCGATGATGGCGGTCTTTGCGACTGTGACATCGCTGGTGCAGTTGAGCGTGACCAACGAGATGCGCGGGCGGGTGATGAGCGTCTACAATTTCGCATTTCGTGGCGGCATGCCCATCGGGAATCTGGTTTCAGGATGGCTGGTGCCGGCTTACACCGCGCCCGTTGTATTGGGAGTGAATGGATTCTTACTAATCCTGGTGGCGCTCTATTTCCTGCTGATACAGCGGCGGGTGGCGGCGTTGTAGAGTTGGGGACACTTGCAGGGCGCGGGCGATGCGCCCGAGCCACGATGAGCTATCTTGATTGCCAGTCTACCGAGTAGACGTCTTGTGTACCGGTGTCACGCAGCAGGAGGGGTTCGTCGTTGGGAGTCAGAGCCAAGGCCGCGCCGTAGCGGCCGGTGGCGAGGAAGTCCTTCACGTCGGCGACTTGCTCAATTCTCCCGTCACTGACACGTACTCGCATCACTGCACTTTTCTGGCGGTAATCCAGTACATACACAAATTGTCCGTCATGGGACCAGCAGAGCCAGCCCAGGGAGCCTTTCACCAGTTCCGTCCACTTGCGCGTGCCCAGATCGAACAACAGCAAGGTTTTGGAGTCGGCGGAGAATGCCGAAATATGGCGGTTGTCAGGAGACCAGCGCGGCGAATACAAACCGTCAGAAGCAGGCAGAGAAGAAAGCTGGCGGGTGGACAAGTCGAGAATACGGATCGATGAAGCCGGATTGTTTGACTCGCCCGAGAAGATGATTTTGCTGCCATCGGGCGACCAGTTGGGATCAAGCTGCTGGCCGGAATCATCGGGCAGCAGAAGGCGGGGACTTCCGCCATCGGGAGAAACCTGGTAGATCCTTGCAGGCTTGTCCGCTCCTTGAGCGAACTGGAAGAAGAGGATGGTTTTTCCGTCGGGCGACCAGCGCGGAAGAATAGGCGAAATGGGCGCGAATGTAAGCTGCAGGCGTTCGGAGCCATCAATCCGGCTGCGCCAAAGCGTACCATCAGGATAGGACGTATACGTGATCCACTTGCCGTCTTTGGAAAAGTCGATGTACTCGGCCGAGATACCATTCAAAAAAGGCAGGAATCGCGACGTATTTGCATCGAACCGAACCAACTCGCCACGGTACGTGCGGCCGATGACGAATAATTTCTTGGCGTCTTTGCTGGGAAGCGGTAGCGACAACGTCATGGGGCTCGAGGTCAAGAGGGTCGGCTTGGGAGCGGATCGGAAAATACCTGCGTTCGCGAGAGCCCAGATCTGGCCCTGGGACTGAAAGAGGAAATACTTACCGTCGGCAGTCCACTTGCCGCAGCACTCGTCGGGTGGATTGTGCCAGCCCGGGAGCAAAGAATGCAGTCCAGTGCCATCCACTGAGACTTCGCGCTCGATTTGCAAGCCCACCGTTCCAGCGGTTTCCGAAGAGTCGAACCGCAGGTGAGAACTGTCAGGCGACCAAGTGACATTGCGGATATCGCCGTTAATGCTGACCAGTTTGCGCGGTTCGCCGCCATCGGCTTTGGCAATATACAAGTCACCGAGATTGGTATAAGCCAGCAGTTTTCCGTCGAGGGACCATGCGGCCGTTTCTGCGACGAAGTCACCGATTCTGCGCGAAGATCCGCCAAGAATCGGGACGCTGCTCAGGGGTCCTTTCGGAGGAGCACCTTGTCCCTCGATGAGCAAAAGCTGCGAGCCGTCAGGCGAGAGGCTTAGCGGGACCATATCCGCAGACGTCATTACGTCGATCTTCTTCGGCAATCCTCCGGCGATCGACAACTCTGCGATCCCGCGAAGTGAGAAGCTAGCCGAGCCCCCCACACCCATCGCCAGGAAAAGCCGCGCGCCGTCGGTTCCGATCAGGCTCTTGGGCTGGCCGTCATGCGTGAGTTGAACGTAATTCGCCACGCTGGGCCCTGGGGCCGGCTGCAGCCAGAGATATCCCAGAAAACCGCCTACCAGGAGAACGACCAAGGCAACAGCGATCGACAAAAGCCGGTGCTGTTTTGGCGGTTCAACGGGGATGGGGTGAGCACCGCTGAGCGCATATACCGGATCCGACAATGCCTCGAGCGCGAAGGCGAGATCAGAAGCGGAGTGGAACCGTTGCTCCGGATTCTTTTCGAGGCAGCGGCGAATTACGCGCTCCAACGCCAGCGGCATATCCGGCGATAGTTGCGTGATGGGGGTCGGCTCTTCGTTGAGAATGGCGCTAACGGTGTCGGCCTCGGTGGCTCTCTGAAACGTTCGTTGGCCCATGACCATCTCATAGAGGATTGCGCCGAAGGCGAAAATGTCAGTGCGATGGTCGGTCGCTTGCCCGCGGACCTGCTCGGGGGACATATAGCCCACCGTTCCCATCGCAACTCCAAGTCGCGTGATGGTGGTTGCCAGGTTTGTCGGCGTCTGCGGTGATGGGGCGACTTTGGCCAGACCGAAGTCGAGAATCTTGATGCGTCCGTCCTTGGTGACGAACAGGTTTTCTGGCTTGAGATCGCGATGCACGATGCCTTTTCCGTGTGCGGCTGCCAGCCCGTGCGCAATCTGCACGCCGAACTGAATCGCCTGACGCAAGGGCAAGGGTCCACGTCGCAGGCTCTCGCCGAGGGTCTTTCCTTCCAGAAGCTCGGTTACCAGGTAAGGCGCTCCGTCGTGAGTTCCCATTTGAAAGACAGAGAGAATGTTGGGATGACTCAGAGCGGCGACGGCTTTGGCCTCGATCTCGAAGCGCTGCAGGCGATCTGGTTCAGCCGATAAAAGCTTGGGGAGAACCTTGATGGCGACGTCGCGATTCAGACGGGAATCGCGGGCACGGTAGACTTCGCCCATACTGCCGGCGCCGAGAGGTCCGAGGATTTCATATTGGCCAAGCTTGGTGCCAGGGACCAAAGACATGTGCGCGCCAATTATAACGCGGCGTAGACGGGCGAGGATTGCCGGAAAGCCGACCGTGCGGGAGTTCTCGTGAAGACGCGGGCAGGGACAGCGAGCAGCCCAGCTCACAAGTGGTACTGCGGCGTCGATTCCTGCGAGGTCAGACTCGAGTTCGTTCTAATTGGGCAGCTTCTGGTGGCGCGGGTGCTACGGTGGCAGCCGCCGGTTGGGGCTGCGGTTGCAGGATGGGGCGCTTGATCGTGAAGCGCTGGATCTTGATCTCTCCGCGCTCGTAAACCGCGAGCAGGGCGGCAACGGCGGCAGGGTCGAGGCGCTTTCCGGCCAGGTTCTTGATGATCTGCAGAGCCTGATCGGGTGTGTGCGCCTGCTGGTAAGGACGGTTGGTGGTGAGCGCATCGAAGGTGTCGGCTACAGCGATGACGCGAGCGAGGAGCGGAATCTGATCGCCCTTCAGTCCGTAAGGGTATCCGCGGCCGTCGAGCGCCTCGTGGTGCAACTCGATGCCGGGGAGCATTTCGGCCAACTGGGTGACGGGACGCAGAATGTTGGCGCCCTTCGTCGTGTGGGTCTTCATCACCTCGAATTCTTCTTCGGTCAACGCGCCGGGTTTTTTCAGGATGTGATCTTCGATGCCAATCTTGCCGACGTCGTGGAGCTGCGCTGAGACCTGCAGGATCTCCATGAACGATGAGGGCTGGTTCATTTCTTTGGCGATCATCAGGCAATAGCGAGTGACGCGGTCGGAGTGACCGCGGGTGTAGGGATCCTTTTCATCGACGGCGCCGGCAAGCATTTGGATGGAGCCCATGAACAGGGCCAGGTTCTCATCGGCGGCGCGTTTCAGATCTTCGACGAAGCGTTCGAGTTCTTCGGACATGCTGTTAAAGGTTTGAGCCAGTTCGCCGATTTCGGTGCGGCTCCACAAGTGAACGCGCTGGGAGAAATCTCCCTTGGCGAGTGCGCGGCTGGACTGGGTGAGCACCTTCAGCGGGTTGGTGATGCGGCGGGCGGCAAAGATGCTTACGCCGATACTTAACAGCACCATCAGGATGGCCAGCAGGCGAGCGGTGCGCTGCATGTCATACACATCGCGATAGGCGTCGCGCAGGGGCTTTTGCACGATCACAGCCCAGTCGAGCGAGGTGACGGGGCTGTATGTGCCGAGCATCTCGATATGCTCGGAGCCAGAGTTCATGTTGAATTCGCGCGTTTCGGCGAGCTGAACCTTATTGCCACTCTCGACGAAGTTGCGAACGATGTCGAGATTCTTCATATCCTGGCCGGTGGCAAATTCGGGTGTGGCCGCGGCGACCAGGCGTCCTTGGGCATCGACGACATAGGGCGTGAGACCGCCGCCGACCTCACGCAGGCGGCGAATCAGGAATTGGAGATCGACTACCGACGCGATCATTCCGAGAAAGCGCGGGCCGTATTGCACTGGCGAACTGACGATGAAGACGGTGCGGGCGTTCTTTCCCTCACCGACAACCAGCGCCTGTCCGTTATAGACGCGGCCGTCGCGGGCTGCGGCGTAGGCACGCTCCAGTTCGCGCTGCAGAAAAGCATCAGGAGAGATTTTTCCGGCGCGGATGCCCTTGGCTTCAGAGTTCAACAGAGTGGCATAGGCGATCTCGTCGGAGGAGGACACGAAATTTTCCAGGAGAGCGCGCAATTCGGGAGCTTCGATATTCTTCTCACCGATATCGCCGCCGGAAGCCACTTGAATCGCTGATGACAGATTGGCGAGCATCAAGCGCAGGGAGCGTTCGTGCTGTGAGAGATCGTCGGCCAGCGAGCGCGTGACCGTGTTCTGTAAGAGCTTTTCGTTGGTCTTCAGCCGTTCGCCGTTGCTGGCTTCTACCTGCGACGAATAGAAATACATCGGGATAATGCTGATGGCCAGCAACACCCCAAGGATGAGGTAGATGATCGGGATGCGGGCGTGATTGGACTCTGTCGAGGACAAGTTTTTCCCTTCGCTCGTCGCAGACGCCAGAGGCGGAGTGGCGGCGGATTTCAAGGGTATCTATAGAATTTTATCGGGGAATGGGCGGGATTGAGCCACTGGCACGGGGTTTGGAGGTTACGAAAGTACCTGAGGGAATGTGCCCGGGGGCATGGATTTTGGGGCGTGGGTCGCTGCTACGCCAGGCGAGCCGCCACAAGCGCTAATTAAGCAGAAATCCTTAAATGGCCTGCGTCGATCCCGTTAACCTCCTGGGCAGCCAGACCTGCGCGAACCCTCAAATCAGACCGTTGTGGACTCGGCTTGATTGCGTGGGCGGGCCCACAGAAAGTAGACGGGGATTCCGGTCGCGATCAAGAGCAGCCCGGCGACCGACGGAAGCGGTCGCGTGTTCAGCATATTCACCAGGAACCAGCACGCGATCGCCACGAACAGCGCTGGCGTTACTGGGTATCCCCACATCCGATAAGGACGCGCGAGATCCGGCTGCTTATAGCGCAGTACGATCACGCCCGCGACCATCAGGCCATACCAGAACCACATTGCGAACATCGCGTAATCGAGGAGAGTTTCGTAGGAGCCGCTCACGACGAGCACGGCCGCCCAGAGGCCTTGAGCCAGGATCGAAAATCCTGGCGTTTCATACCGCGGATGTACCTCGCCGAACTTCCGAAAGAAGAGGCCATCGCGCGCTTGGGCGAAATAAATCCGCGGACTGGTAAGAAAACAGCCATTCAGGGTCCCGATGATCGACACGAGGATAATCAGCGAAACCAGGCTGCCTCCGCGGGAGCCGAGCACGCGACTAGCCACCGTGGCACCGACGTGATCGCTCGCGGCGATTTCGGAGATCGGGAGGACGCGCAAATAAGCCATATTCGCCAGCAAGTAGATGGCGATGCATGCGACCGACCCAAGAGTGAGCGCAAGGAACACATTCCGCCGCGGGTTGCGGATCTCGCCGGCAACGAAGGTCAGCTGCACCCAGCCGTCGTAGGCCAGCAGCGATGCGATCAGCGCAACCCCGAAGCTGCTGACTGAGATTCCTCCGGCAACTCCTGCCGGAATCGGCGCCGCTTTACTGCCCCACAAAAGGGCGCTGCAGATGATAACCAGCAAGCCGATGACCTTAGCCAGCGTGAACGTTTTCTGAACGATTGCCCCGGCGGTGGCGCCGCGATAATTGATTCCGGTGAACAGCGCGATCGCGAAGATCCCAAGCCACTTCGACACTAGCGCGGATAGCGGAAAGAAATAGGAGATGTACATCGCCATCGTTACTGCCAGCCAGGCCACCTGCGCAGTCCGTGCAACCAAGAACATGGACCAGCCACAAAGAAATCCCACCAGCGGACCGTAGGCTTCGCGGAGAAAGACGTATTGCCCACCGGTGGATGGTAGGGCGGTGCCAAGCTCGGCGCATGCCAGCGCGCCCAAGAACGAGATCACGCCGGCAAATACCCAGACCGCCAGAATCGCGGTCACAGATTTCAGTTCCCGGGCGATCAGATTCGGCACCAGGAAAATCCCGCCACCAATCACCATGCCAATCACGATTGCCAGCGCGTCGATCAAGCCGAGCTTGCGCGGAAGGTTCGAGGCCTCCTTAACAGCGATTTCCATATTTGCTTCCAGCAGCCGACACTATACACCCAGCCTTTCAAAGCGGAGTGCTGCCGCGGCTTCAGGTTTTCGTGTTGTTCCCGGTCGGGGACGCCGGCGCTAGTGGTTCTGGAGCTTCTTTAGGTCACTCCATCGGATC
Organism: Candidatus Sulfotelmatobacter sp.; assembly: GCA_035568275.1. Taxonomy (GTDB): domain Bacteria; phylum Acidobacteriota; class Terriglobia; order Terriglobales; family Acidobacteriaceae; genus Sulfotelmatobacter. Next base: position 134,961 of record DATMOO010000363.1, on the reverse strand, counting down.
AGGATTACGTGATTGTCTTCCAGAGCCTTCTTTAAGTCAGGGCTGGTGATCGCGTCATAGTCCCGCTGGCGCCAGGCTGCGCCGTAGTCGGTGTGATCAACCATGACTGCCTGGGATTCGGCGTCGTCATGGGCGAGGTGAACGATGATCTCTGTCAGGCCGGGCTTCAGATTCCTGATCGCATCGAGGTAGAAATTCTTCCAATTGGCGGGCTGGACGTTGGGGGTGGCGATGATCACCGAATCGAGAAGAATGTCGCTTTTCGAAAACGGAGACTTCAGGTTCGGCGAAGCATTGGGAGTGAGCGTTCCCAGGAACGGTAACTTGTAGTCATGAGCAACTTTGACGTAGACCGCTATTAGATCTGGGCGCAAGAAGATAATACCCATGTGGCTATCGAGATGGGTGGGATGGATACCCATGGCGATTGCATGTTCGACCTGTGCACGGATTTCGCGCTCGGCCTCGTCGGCTTTGATGTGCTCGAGAGCGGGGGCGGCTTCGGGCCATAGGTATCCGTCAGGATCGAGCAGGCTCGGGACTTTGTCCTTGGATTCGACCGGGCCCCAACGGTCTGTCTTCCACTCGGCCGTGAGTGTGAGATGTAGTCCGAGATCGGCGTCGGGATGCGACTTGGCATAGGCGGCGACTTCGGTGAGCCACGGGCAGGGAACCATGATGCTGGCGGACGTGGCCGCGTGCCTGTCGAGGGCGTCGAAACTGGCGGCATCTTCAGAGTGGGAGACCGCAAGATCGTCGGCGTGGATGATAAGAAGCTTCGAGTCGCGGGGATAGCCTAAGCGCTCAGCGAGGGTTTTGGATTGGGCTGAAGCGTTGCTGCAGCAAAGCGAGAATAAGACGGCGGCGATTGGGCTCAGACGCATCGAAGCCTCCCGAAAAATCGGGTAAAGAGTAACACGCGGGGACAGTGCGGAGATGTGATTGAAAATCGGGTGGCGGTGGACTCAGCAAGAACATTCACCACTAAGGACACTAAGGTACACGAGGGAAAATCTTAGGTCGCGATCTCGCTTTTGCCGGTGCGCGCCATTAGTTCCTGGAGGGCTTCTTTTGGGGACTTGCCTTCGTGCAGGATGGCGTGCATCTGTTCGGTGATGGGCATCTCTACACCGCGCGCGTGAGCCAGGCCGACTGCGGCGGTTGTGGTGAACACTCCTTCGGCGACCATGCCGTGCATGCCCTCGATGATTTCGGGTAGCTTCTTGCCGCGGCCGAGTTCGACACCGACGCTTCGGTTTCGGGAGAGGCCTCCTGTGCAGGTAAGTACGAGGTCACCGAGGCCGGCAAGTCCGGACATGGTTTCCGCGCGGCCGCCGCAAGCGAGGGTCAGACGCGTCATTTCTGCAAGGCCGCGGGTGATGAGGGCAGCGACGGAATTGTGTCCGAGGCCGAGGCCGTCGCAGATGCCAGCGGCGATCGCGATGATGTTTTTCAGCGCGCCGCCGAGTTCTATACCAACGACATCCTGGTTGGTGTAGACGCGAAAGCTTACGTCGCTGAATTCCTGCTGGATGGTGGTGAGCAACTCGGGACTTTGCGAGGCGATGGTGATGGCGGTCGGATCGCCGCGAGCGACTTCCTGGGCGAACGAGGGGCCGCTTAAGGCGCCGATGGAAAAGTCAAAATCCCCACCCTGCCGCAAAGAACACGACAAGGGTGGGGCACCCTCGGGGTTGTCGTTGATCGTCAGCACCTGTTGAATCACTTCTGTCATCCGCAGCAGCGAGCCTTCCTCCAGACCCTTGGTTGCGCTGACGATGAGGGTTCGCGGGCGAATGAAAGGGCGCATCTTGGCGAAGAGGGCGCGGCAATGCTGCGAAGGCATGACGCTGACGATGATCTCGGGGCCATCGAGAACAGTGGAGAAATCGCTGCTGGCTGTTACCGTCTGCGGAAGGGGGCGGCCGGGCAGAAATCTCTCGTTAACGTGCTGGTGATTGATCGAGTCGCAGACATCTGCCTCGTACGCCCAGATGCGGACGCGATGGGATCCCTTGCGTCCCAGGACGACGGCCAGACCCGTGCCCCAGGCCCCGGCGCCGATGATGGCGATCTGGCTCATTTGCGCCTCAGGGACAATCGCGGCTCTTCGCCAGATATCAGTCGAAGAATGTTGTTGTAGTGACGGCCAATAATCAGCAAGGAAGCCACCCCGATCAGCGCTAGAACAGCAGGATCCCGCGATAGCTTAAGAGTCCACACCGTGGCTGGAAAGAATGCGGCGGTCACGATCGATCCAACGGAGATGCGGCGCGATATGAGCACGACGACTACGAAGATGATAACGGCAACACCAACTGCCGGAGGAACGAATCGCAGGAATCCGCCGAGAGCGGTGGCGACGCCCTTGCCGCCGCGGAGTCGGAGCCAGAGTGGAAACATATGTCCTGTGATGGCGAGAAGGGCTGCGGCAGCCATGAGGCGGGGATCGCCTGCGGACCGGCCGAAGTACGCAGCTAGCTCAACCGCGAGAAATCCCTTGGCAGCATCGAGGATGAGTGTGAGGGCACCGAGGGCGGGTGATTTACGCGAGACATTGGTCGCGCCAATGTTGCCGCTGCCGGTGCGGCGAACGTCTTCGCCGCGGAAAATTAGGACAAGGAGATAGCCGAACGGGATGGAGCCGAGGAGATACGCGGCTGCGAGGATGAGTGCCGAGCGGGACATGAGTTCTGGTGATTTTAGATTGAAGATTGTAGATTTCAGATTTCCGAAGACTCGAGTTCCATACAATCTGCAATCTAAAATCTTAAATCTGAAATCCCCGATTAGAGAAGGCGTCCTAGGACTGCAGTGCGAATCTTGCCAGTTTTGTGTACCTGGATCCTTTCGGGGAGAGTTGGCTTTGGTACAGAACGAACTCGCGGGGAATCATGGTACCAAACTCGGGGACGGGAAGCGCGGACAGCTTTTCTTGCAGATAGGAAAAAGAGCGATTGGGCCCGTCTCCTTTGCGCCAGCGAGGTGAACCTGATCCTCCTACGGCGCGAGCCAGGGTTAAGTGCGGACTGAAGGCGCGATCTTCTTTCTTGATTCCGAGATTTGCCATTCTTTCGTCGATGGCCGCCGCGAGTTGCACGAGTTGCGGACCAGACTCCATTCCGATCCAGAAGACGCGCGCTGATTTTGGTGTCGGGAAGAAACCGTAGCCGCAAAACGTAATTTCGGTGGTGGCGGCAGAAATATCTTTCAGAGCTCGCTTGATCTTCTCGACGGCGTTGTCGGGCTGCTCACCAATGAATTTCAAAGTCACGTGAAGAGATTCCGCTTTGACCCAGCGGGCGTCGGGGAAGAAGTTGCGGACTCCGTCCACGAAGCGGGTGATGCGTTCGCAGATGGGGTCGTCGATGTCGAGAGCGAGGAAGAGGCGCATAAAAGCAGCTTCGAGCTACAAGATACGAGCTTTAGGTTTTCGCTCGTAGCTCGAAGCTCGTGGCTCCTTCACATCAGTTTCCTTCTCACCATATCGAGTGCCATGGTTGAGGCGAAACGGCGGATACGTTTGCGATCGCCGGGAAAGTTGCGTTCCACGATTTCGGTTCCAGTGTCGCTGGCAACGGCGTGAAATACCAGGCCAACAGGTTTTTCGGGCGAACCTCCACCCGGGCCAGCCACGCCGGTGACTCCGACTCCCAACGTTGATTCGCAGCGATAGCGGATGCCTTCCGCGAGGGCAGCTGCCACTTCGCGACTGACGGCTCCGTGTCGTTCGATCATTTCGGCGGGGACGCCGGCGAATTCCGCCTTCAGATTGTTCGAATAGACGACCGCTCCGCCGACAAAATAGCGCGAACTGCCGGCAATCGAAGTGATGCGCTCGGCCAAGAGACCTCCGGTACAGGATTCCGCTACGGACAGCGTGGCGTTACGCATCTGGAGCCAATATCCGACAATTTGCTCGAGCGATTGACCATCGCGCGAATAGACCGCATCGTCCAATTCAACTTCCACCAGATCGGCGACTTCGTCGGCGCGAGTTTGCGCAGCCTCCAGAGTTGCGGCACGCGTTTTGAAGTGCAGTTCGATCTCTCCCGCTCCAGCGAGAATTGTGGTCTCTACGTCCGGGTAGCGCTTGTAGATCGGGGCGACACGTGCGTCGACGGCTGACTCGCCGAGCATTGCGACCTTTAATGTCCGGGTGAATAGATGTGCTGGAGGGACTTTGGCGCGGAGCCGATCACGAACTTCCTGCTCGAAGAGCGCCTTCATTTCGTGTGGTGGTCCGGGCAAGAGGATGACAATCCGCTCGCGTGCCTCGAATTCTCCCGATAGCCACTGTCCGGGTGCTGTGCCGTTTGGGTTGGGCAATACGGTTGCGCCTTCGATGACGTCGGCCTGTTTGGCGTTATTGGGCGTCATCTTCCAGCCGCGGTCGGCAAAACGCTTCTCCAATTTGGCGATAATCTCTGGATCGCGCCGGAGACTGACGCCGAGCGCTTCGGCAACGGCTTCGCGGGTGAGGTCGTCTTCCGTCGGGCCAAGTCCGCCGCTGAAGACGAGAATGTCAGAGCGGAAAAGGCCATGCTGGGCGGCGGCGACAAGGTGTCGGAGGTTGTCGCCGACAATACTTTTGAAAACTACATCGATACCGAGCAGGTTGAGTTGTTCGGTCAGGTAGAGCGAGTTGGTATCGATGCGATGGGGAGTGAGCATCTCGGAACCCACCGCGATGATTTCGGCGTTCACCGTTTAGAAGTTTAACAGTACAAAAGCTTGAAACGCAGAGTACGCTGAGAACATCCGCAGAGGACGCAGAGGAATTCGAAATCATTCTGGAAGCAGACGGAGGCCCTGGATATTCCATGAGAGATGATGCACACCGCTTGTCGTTGCAAGGATGACGCTACGTCCCGGTGCGAAAGCCAGACCTACCAGGCCATGGCCTGAAACTTCGAGCTTGGCTTTGCCGTCGGGAGTGATCTTGACGATGCCGCGGGTGCCAGCGAGCGAGGCTGCGACGTAGAGGTTGCCATCTACGTCGAATGCTAGTCCTTGCGGGCGTCCGAGCCCCTTGTAGAACGTACTTACCGTTCCACTAGGGTCGATTTTGAAGACGCGGTCGTTGGGACCGGTGACGAAGAGGTCCCCATGGGGGTCGAACGCCAGGTGATACGCCGAGACACTCATCTCGAGCGTGGCAAAAACGAAGACCTGCTGATCGCGCGCGATCTTGAAGATGGTGCCGTTGCGGTCGCCGACGTAGAGACTCTCTTCGCGGTCAAAGGCGATGCCCGTGGCGACTCCCATGCCTTCGGCGTACGTCGTCATGGTGCCGTTTTGCGCGACACGATAGACGGCGCCGTCGAAGCGTGACGAGACGTACATCTGTCCCTGGCGGTCGAAGGCAATGGAGGTTGGGTTCATCATCTCCGAGACGAGCGGCTTCACGTTGTAGTCGGTATCGATCTTGAAGATCGATACCGGGACTTTCTGGCCGCGCGATCCGGAGAAAGTGACATAGATGTCGCCTTCGGCATCGATTGCGGGATTGGTGACCGGATGGAGATTCTCGGCGATCGGGACTGCGACCTTGACCGTCTGAGGATTGCTGACGTGTCCGTCGGTTGCGACCACGACCGGACCGGACGTCGCGCCTTCGGGAACGCGTGCGACAACGAATCCGTCGGAGCTGACGATGATGGACCCTTCGTAGTCTCCAAATTTAACTTTGGGGCGCCCCAATTGCGGTGGGCGCAGGCCGGAACCGGTGATGCGCAGTTCGCCCCCGGCCAGTGCTGCGGATGGAGCCACCGATTCAATGTGCGGAGCGCCGTTTGCATTTTTCTTGCCGAGGATACGATCGGAAAATCCCATGGATGAGTACCGAGTAGCAAAAGGAAAGGCTTTAGAGCCTCTGCCTTGATTGGGTCCGAACGGCACGGCTGAAGCCGTGCCCCTTCAAACCTATTTTAGTAGACCCCAGTGAATGAGAAGTTGCATGACCGCGAGAGCATATATTCCGGCTGCGACATCGTCTAGCACGATCCCTGTGCCTTCTGGCAGTCGCTCCAATTGTCGGACAGGAGGTGGCTTGAGAATGTCGAAAACTCTAAAAAGTATAAAACCGGCGAGAAAAGTTTTCCACGAGAGCGGAACGGCGATGAGCGAGATAAGTTGTCCGGCGACTTCGTCGATGATCACAAAGCTGGGATCTTTCCTGGCCGAGGCGCGGGCAGCGCGGGTTGCGGCGGGAATACCTACAAGGGTGACGACGGCTGCGAGGCCGATAAGGATCGGTGTGCGCAAGGGATATGGCAGGGTGTGAGCGAGTGCCGCCCAGAGGAGCATGGTGGCAGCTGACGCCCATGTGCCGGGGCCGGGGCGCATGTGGCCGATGCCGAAGAACGTTGCGGTGAGAGTAGCCCAGAGGGGAGCGCTGGGGCCTTCGGAGTCGGCCATCTAGCTGTCTCTGTCCTGATCGTCGATGTCGCCCTCCTGGATCAATTCTTCGGCGTCCTTCACTGGTGACGAAATTACATAGGAGCCGCTGGACCATTTGCCGAGATCGATCGTGCGGCAGCGGTCGCTGCAGAAAGGGAAGTCGGAGTCGGTGCTTTTGACCGCCTTCTTGCAGATTGGGCAGCGGACTTTGACGGTGTGCTTGCGGGGCATGGGCCTAGCCATTGTAGAAGGAAGATGTCGGTGCAAATTGAAAAAACAACCGTTGCATTGCTTAGATGATCTTTGCCACCAGATCGTAATCGTGGGCTTCGGTAATCTGGCAGCGATAGAACTGGCCCGGCTTCGGGTCCAAGTCTTCGGGGAATTCGTTGACGAACACCTTGCCGTCAATCTCCGGAGCGTGCATTGGAGTCCGGCCTTCCAGCAGGAGTTCGCTTTCTTCGGATTCGCCTTCGAGCAGAAGATCGAATTCGCGGCCAACCAGGGCTTTCTTTTTCTTTTTGCTGATCTGGCGCTGGATCGACATCAGATGCTTGCGGCGTCGTTCGATCTCTCGCGGCGAGTGCTTCTTGTCAAGATCATAGGCGCGCGCGCCGTCCTGATCGGAGTACGAGAAAGCGCCCATCCAGTCGAACTGGGCCTCGCGCACGAAGTCGCAAAGCTCTTCGAATTCTTTTTCGGTCTCTCCGGGGAATCCGACGATGAACGATGTGCGCAGCGTGAGATCGGGAATCACTCGGCGCATTTTCTCAATCGACTTGAGGAAAACGTCGCTGCCACCGCCGCGCTTCATGCGCTTGAGCACCGAGGCTGAGGCGTGCTGCAAAGGGACATCCATGTAGGAGCAGATCTTCTCGTGCGCGGCGATGGTCTCGAGAAGTTTACCGGTAATCTTATTGGGATAGGCGTAGAGAAAGCGGACCCAGCGGAGATCGTCAACGCCAGCGAGTTTCTCGAGCAAAAGCGCGAGCCCATCTTTCAAGCCGAAATCTTCGCCGTAGCAGGTAGTGTCTTGCCCGATGAGGGTGATTTCGCGGACTCCCGACTGCGCCAGGCGTTCGGCCTCGGCGATCACCGACTCGAAGCGGCGCGAGCGGAACTGACCGCGCAACTGCGGAATGATGCAGAACGTGCAGGGATGATCGCAGCCCTCGGCGATCTTGATGTAGGCCATGTGCCCGGGCGTTGCGAGAATGCGCGGCGTGTCTTCGTCGTAGAGATAGTTTGGCAGGTCGGCGATAGCGCCGTCCCAGGTTTCGCGCGAGAAGCGTCCTTGTGCGGCGCGGGCGTCACCTTCGGGGCGCGAGTTAAGGACTACGAAAGGAGAATTCGACTGCCGTGGTGCCGGTGTGAGGCCCGTCGCCGAAAGAATGTTGACTAGCTCGCCAGTGCCTATGACGGCGTCGACTTCGGGGATGTCTTTGCGAATCTGATCGCGGAAGCGTTCAACCAGGCATCCGGCGACGACTAGTTTTTTCGCGCGGCCCGCGGTCTTGTGTCCGGCCATCTCGAGGATTGTGTTGACCGATTCCTGCTGCGCGCTGTCAATGAATGAGCAGGTATTGACGACGATAACGTCGGCGTCCTCGGCGCGGCGGGTGAGTTCGGCCCCTGCGCGTGCCAGCATGCCCATCATGACCTCGCTATCGACGAGATTCTTGGGGCAGCCCAGGCTGACGAACCCGACTTTTTGCGGCCGGGTTTCAGCGGGTGTCGATCGCGTATTCTCCTGAGACTTCTTCTTTTTCAACTCGGGGGAATCGCTTACAGTGAGGTCTTGGACTGGCATGCAATCTTTCTATTTTAGCATTCGGCGAAGAGATCGTTCAGTTGAGAGAACGCGCGGTGAGTTTGTTGAGACCAAAAGACTGAACCGCGGAGGACGCGGAGAAAACCCGCGGAGGTCGCGGAGGACAGTTGGCCTTCCACGAGATTTGAACAGAAAGATTAGTTCTCGTAGGGTCCAAAACCGGCTTGATCGTGCTAGGCTATGTCCTTACCGCCGTAACCATTAAGGGTAGGGAACCTCGCTGGAGGGGAAATGTCTGGTAAACGGCTTTGTCTTGCAGTGCTCACCGTGGCGACAATACTTTCGATCTCGGCGGTCGCACAGGACAAAAAGAATGAAGTCGGTGGGCTCCTAGGACGCACGTTTATCAGCGATCAAGGCATTCAGAACGCGACCTACTTCGATCCCATCATTCACACCGGCAAGGGCCTGACATTCGAGGGCGAGTATGCGCGACGTTTTTGGGTCACTCCCATCTACTCAGTCTCGGCCGAAGGACTGCTCGTATACAACTGGGACATTGATCTGAATGCGGGCCAATACGGGAACTCGGTCGTGCCTTCCGATATGAAGAAACTGTTTGTCACTCCAGCCGCGCGAATGAACCTTTTTCCCACCACTGCAGTTTCCCCGTGGATCAGCTTTGGAGCTGGGTTCGGCCACATTAGCCAAAACTACCAACTAATTTACGGTGGCACCAATCCTGGTAAGTCCACGACCAGTGCGGTCATCGAGGCTGGATTTGGACTTGATGTGAAAGTCTGGAGAAAGCTCAGCATACGCATGGACGTGCGCGATTTCTGGGCAGGACAGCCGGATTTTCCCGCTGGCTCCGACGGGCAAGACGCGCCAGCATAACTTCTTCGTCGGTGGTGGAGCGTTCTGGCGGTTCTAGCGACTGTGCCACTTTCCCCCGGCAATGATTCAACTCTCGGATATCCATTCCGCCCTCAACAGGATTCGTGCAGATATCCGCGTCTCGCCGTGCACACATTCGGAGACTTTTTCCGGGCTGACCCAGAATTCCATCTTTCTTAAGCTGGACAACCAGCAGCGCACCGGGGCGTTCAAAGAGCGCGGGGCGCTGAATAAATTGCTCACACTGACGAGTGACGAGCGCGCGCGTGGCGTGATTGCAGCTTCGGCCGGCAACCACGCACAGGGGGTTTCATATCACGCGGGACGGCACGGAATCAGGGCACGGATCGTGATGCCGCTGCCCACTCCGCTGACCAAGGTTTCGGCGACGCGTGCATATGGAGCTGAGGTTGTGCTCTACGGCCCTAACTACGACGAGGCCTATAGCAAGGCCATCGAACTGAGCGAGCAGGATCGTCTGACTCTGATTCATGCTTTCGACGATGATGCCGTGATTGCAGGGCAGGGAACGCTCGGGCTGGAGATTCTGTCACAGCATCCCGACATTGAGGTCATCGTATCTCCGATCGGGGGAGGCGGGCTGATCGGCGGCATCTCCTGCGCAGTGAAGGAAACGAATTCCAAGGTGAAGGTGTACGGAGTGCAGCCGGCGCGGATTCCGTCGATGAAAGCCGCAGTGGCGCAGGGAAAGCCGGTGACGCTCGAATCGGCAAAGACCATTGCCGACGGAATCGCGGTGCGTCGTGCAGGAGAGAAGACGCTGCCGCTGGTGCAGAAGTACGTGGACGACATCGTCACGGTGGAAGAAGAGGAGATCGCCAACGCCATTCTGCTGCTGCTGGAACGCGAGAAGACGCTGGCTGAAGGGGCGGGAGCGGCAGCCATCGCGGCCGTGCTGAATCGCAAGCTGCCGCTGCAAGACAAGCGAGTGGCTGTGCTGGTGTGCGGCGGAAACATCGATGTGACACTGCTCTCGCGCATCATCGAGCGCGGCTTGGTGAAAGATGGACGGCTGGTGAGGCTGCGCGTTCACCTTCCGGACTATCCCGGCGCTTTGCACAGGCTCACCGGAATTCTCGCGGATCATCGGGCGAATATCGTGGAGACCTCGTACGACCGGGCCTACCACGGAGTCAATCTTGGCGACACGGCGATCGACATCACGATGGAAACCCGCGGGCCAGAGCACATTTCCGAACTGCTGGCGGCTCTGGAGTCGGCCGGGTACACGCACGAGAGAATTCTGTGAAACAGTACTCAGTACTCAGTACCCAGGACTCAGTTTTGAACAAGGGGCGTCGAAGATACCGGAACGGCTAACGGCTCGATGTTCTGCATTTCTCCCGGACAGCCCAGCAGGCTGCCGAAAAACCACTCCTAATCTATAGGCTCGCAGGGATTCGTATGTGTCGCGGCTATTGTGAGGACCTGCTCGGTACGCCCTTATGTGCTTCCTTCCTGGCTGGAGTTGTGTTCCGGACACTTCGAAGGGAGTTTGCGTTATGCGCGACCACCCCCTAAAACGTGGGGACCATTGACACGTCTAAGTAAGATGAATTTCGTGAATCGCCGGAAATTTGTGCAAACGGCAGTTGCGTCTCCATTGCTAGCTTCATTTGCCCCCCTTGTGATATGGCGGGACACGCCGGAAATGGAACCAGGGGTTGTTCCACCAGACAAGCAGTTTATGGTGTCGCTGCCACGGCTAATGGAATTGGCACAACTGCCCGGACTTGGGATGGGAGTCATCCATGGTGACCGGTTGGTATGGCAGCACTACGCTGGGGTTGCAAACGCCATAAACAAAACACCAATTTCGGCAGGCTCGATATTTCCAGCCGCGTCAATGGGAAAACAGATCTTCGCATACGCGGTGCTCCAACTTGTCGACGAACACCATCTGAATCTGGACCGGCCGCTGAGAGATTATCTGAGCGAGGACGCTCCAACCGGAGAGTTTGGAGACCGGATTACGGCGCGGCATATCTTGAGTCATTCGAGCGGTCTGCCGAACTGGCGCGATGAAGGCGACCAGCCGCTAATCCCTGCGTTTGAACCCGGCACAAAGTTCCGATATTCGGGGGAAGGATTCTACTATCTGCAACGCTGTGTTGAGAAGATCACCGGTATAGGTTGCGAACAGTTCATGCAGGAGCGCATGTTCAAGCCGCTTGGGATGAACTCTTCGACATATCTCTGGCGAGCTGACGCCGGACAGCGACTGGTTCTCGGCCATCGCGGGGATGAGCCGTTCGACAACCGTGCATTTGCTGAGCAGTTGTTCGGTCTGATTGAGAAGAGCGGCGTGCCGCTGGCACAATGGAATCACGATCGCATTGTGAAAGAGATGACCAAAGTCCTGTCGCCGCCGCACAAGCCGGTGCCGAACGAGACGAGTCCGAATGTAGCTTTCAGTCTGCTAACCACAGTCGCCGATTACTCCGCATTCCTGGGGAGGATCACTGGAACGCGTGGGGACGCGTTTGATCTGAAACCCGAGACGCGCTCATCGATGATGAAGCCCTACTCGCACATTAATAGCGCACTGTCTTGGGGTTTGGGCTGGGGCATAGAAGAGGAAGGTGGGCCGCGCTATCTCTGGCAATGGGGCGACAACGGTGGGTGGAAAAATGTTGTGATGGTGCACCCAGAAAGCGGCTCGGCGTTGGTGGTGTTTACGAACGGCAGCAATGGCATGCGTGTGGTGGAGCGCGTTGCGAAAGCTGCGACCGGCCGCGATCATGCTTTGTTCCTATGGGTGTAACTTTTTTGCCCCAACGTTCAGGTACCGAGTGCTGATTACCGCGGGCCAAGCGGGTCAGGGCTGAGAAGGGCTTGCAGGAGTCTTCGGGTTCCCGCCATGGATCAGCAGCCAGATTAATATTCCCGCTCCCGCCGCGCCTGCGGCAATCCACTTCGGGCTGATTCCCCCCCATGAAGATGTGGGACGTGCGCCAGGACCGCAGACTTTCGACTCGTCGTAACTTTTCTGTTCACCTTCGTGAACCGAGGCCGACTCCTGTGAGGGTTGGGACTCTGGCACTTCTTTACGGGGTCCGCGCTCGTGCTCTACGTTTACGTCCAGTTTGCGAGCGGCCACTTGAACCGTTCCATTCAGATCGGTCACCTCATACTGAGTCCAGTCATTCATCACGGGCACGACCAGGATGCAGTTCACCCGCACTTTGAAACTCTTCGACGTGACCACCGAGACTCCTCCGTGATCGAGTTCGAGCAGATCTTCTTGGAATTTGGAAACAGATTCGGGGGCGATCAGGACCGTGGATCCGTCCAGGCTAAGATTGGCGGAAGAGTCGGGCTTGGTTTCGATGACGTCTCCCGGGAAAACAGCGGAGGAATCGTGAGCCTCGTAACCATTGACCCACACTCCACCCTGCGTATGCAGGATGGCTCCGCCGGGTTTCTCCGGCAATGCCTGCCCCATCGAAGACAGCGGGAGGATCGCCGAAATGGCCCAACACACGCATGAACGTACTATGGATACACGCATCCCACGGCCCGGTTTCGACAAATTCACTTAGCAAAATCGTAGCTTCCGGTGGATGCACCGTCGATAACTCTCTGGGTGCGCGGCTAGAGCCTCCGCACTCTCATTTGGGTCTGTTTGTAACGGATATTTTGTCTTGGGTAAAACTTTGTAAATCATGGAGTTGCGCTATCTTTGGCGGGTTACAGTAGAGGTGGGCGTATGACGTCAAAAAACAGACTGCTAGTGGCGAGTTTTGTGGTTGCGCTTTTTGGAACGGCCTCGGGCGTAGGGACGCCAGCCGCGAATGGGCAAGCCACGGACGCTCAGCCCGCCATTGCCAAGCGCATCGGCACGATCAAAGCAATCAACGGTTCTGCGCTAACCCTCGCGCCGACCTCAGGCTCGGAACTTTCCGTAACCCTGCAACCGACGGCGCGCATTCTCAGGCTTGCGCCCGGTGATAAGGATCTGAAGAACGCAACGCCCTTAGAGGTGCAGGATCTGCACGTGGGCGACACGATTCGGGTGCGCGGATCGGGATCGGCGGACGGCAATTCCATCTCCGCGCTTGAGGTCATTGTGATCACGCAAGCGGCGGTTGCGGCGGTGAGCGATCAGATTCGGCAGGATTGGCAGAAGCGCGGATTGGGCGGCCTGGTGGAATCGGTGGATGCGGCGGCTGGAACAGTCACAATCTCGATTCCAAGCCTGACGGCAAAGAAGACCGTCGTTGTCCATACGACGAAAGATACAGTGGTGCATCGCTATGCGCCGGACTCGGCCAAGCCGGAGGATGCGAAGCCGAGCAGCCTGGCCGAGATTCATCCGGGTGATCAGCTCCGGGCGCGCGGAAATAAGAACGCGGACGGCACTGAGATCACGGCGGAAGAGGTATATGCGGGAGTATTTCCGCAATATGCGGCCACGGTGAAGTCGGTGGACGCCGGTTCGGGAATGCTCAGCATTCAGGACCTGGCCAGCAAGAAGGTAGTGCAGGTAAAAATCAGCGGCGATTCACAGCTTCATAAAATTCCGGCTGAAATGGCACAGATGGTTGCCACGCGTCTGAAAAGCATGATGCCAGCTGGGATGCCTGGAGCCGCCGGCGGTTCGCAAGGCCGCGCAAAGCCTGCTGATTCTGCACATGCACAGACGCCTTCGCCAGCGGGCAGTACGTGGTCCGGAGGAGGTAATGGCGGGGGTACGCGTTCTGGTGGCCCGCCCGATTTTCAGCGAATGTTGAGCCGGATGCCGACCGCCACGTTGGCGGATCTGAATCTGCAAAAGGGAGACGCAGTGATCATCCTGGCGACCGAGGGCACGCCTGGTAGCCCGCATACGGCAATCACGCTGCTGAGCGGAGTGGAGCCGATCCTGCAAGCTGCGCCCGGCGCGGGTTCGGCGATGATGCTGACACCGTGGAACCTGGGCGGAGGCGCTCCCGGAGGCGATGCGTCGCAGTAGAGCCGAGAATTTGATTGCAATCCTTGTACATCAGAAATGGAAAGATGGATATGAAGGTTGAGTACTATCTCCGTTCGGCATTCATAGTTGTGTTGTTGTTGCTTTGTGTGTTTCCGTCATCCGCGCAGCAGGCGGCGGGAGCATTGCGCGGGCAAGTGACCGATCCTTCAGGCGCCGCGATTTCAGGGGCCAGCGTCATTATGACTCCAGCTACGGGCTCGCCGATCGTGGTGCAGAGCAACGGGCAGGGGATGTATGAGTTCAAGAGCCTGCCCGCAGGCAAGTACACGCTGACGGTGGCCGCGACTGGATTCACTCTCTTTGAGAACGACAACGTTGTAATTTCTGACCAGCCGGTGCACCTCAACGTGGCCGTGACCATCGAGGTCGAGACGCAGAAGGTGCAGGTTTCGGAGAACGCGCCAACGGTGGATGTCAATCCGAGCAGCAATGCGGGTGCGATCACGATTTCGGGCAAAGAGCTCGAAGCTCTGCCAGATGATCCCGACGAATTGCTGTCGGACCTGCAGGCGCTCGCCGGACCTTCGGCCGGGCCAAATGGCGGGCAGATGTATATCGATGGATTCACGGCGGGGCAGCTGCCGCCGAAAGCATCCATTCGCGAGATTCGCATCAACCAGAATCCATTTTCGTCGGAGTATGACAAGCTGGGTTACGGGCGGATTGAGATCTTCACCAAGCCCGGCACTGACAAGTTCCACGGGCAATTCTTTGTGTTAGGGAACTCTTCGGCGTTTAATTCGCACAATCCTTATTCCGGACCCGAGGAGGGATACGATTCTACGCAATACAGCGGGAACCTCAGTGGGCCGTTGGGGAAACAGGCATCGTTCTTCTTCAGCGCGGAACGGCGAAATATCAACGATCTGGCGGCCATCAATGCGGAGGTGCTCGGTGCCGATCTCAACCCGGTTACGATCCTCGACTCGGTGCCGAACCCGCGGCACCGGACCAACATCGGGCCGCGTTTCGACTATGCGATCAGCAAGAACAATACATTGACAGCGCGCTATCAGTTTTTCCGCGACTCTCAGGACAACGACGGAATCGGGCAGTTCAACCTTCCCTCGCAGGGCTACAACCAAGTTTCGGATGAGCATACGGTCCAGATCGGCGATACGCAGGTATATGGGGCCAAGGTCGTAAACGAAACACGGTTTCAGTACCTGCGGGAAAGCGACAGCCAGAACGCGTTAAGCACTGATCCGACCATTAACGTACGCGGTGCGTTTGGAGGCGGCGGAAACAATCAGGGGACCATCATCGACCACCAGGATCACTACGAGGTGCAGAACTACACGTCGGTGATTCACGGGAATCATACGAGCAAGTTCGGAGCGCGGGTGCGGGTGTTGCGGGATGCGAACTACTCTACATCGAGTTTCAATGGTACTTTTACGTTTTCCTCGCTGAATGGAACGACAGATCTTACGTGCCATGATCCCACTGACCCGCGGTTCCTGCCGGCAACCAGTCCGTGCCCTGTGTCGTATTCGTACGCGCAGCAGCAATTGAGGGGAGCGCCCTTTGCAACAGCTACCCAGTTATCGATTACCAGGGGGGGGCCGAGTTTCAACCTCACGACGTATGACGCGGGGCTGTACGTGCAGGACGACTGGAAGGTGCGGCCGAATATTACGCTCAGCTATGGGTTGCGCTTCGAGACGCAAAACTACATTCATGATCATGGCGACTGGGCGCCACGCTTCGGATTTGCCTGGGGCGTGGGCGGGAGAAGCGCTCCTCCGAAAGTGGTGATCCGCGGCGGATTTGGGATGTTTTACGATCGCTTCCAAACCGAGCAGATTCTGCAGGCTGAGCGGGTAAACGGAGTGGTTCAGCAGCAGTTTGTGATCATTAATCCCACGTGCTACCCGATTGCGACAGCTTGCGATCTCTCGAGTGCCAGCCTGGCGACACCCACGATTTACGAGATCAGCCCACGGCTACATGCTCCGTACACGCTGCAAGGGGCGTTAAGCGTCGAGCGTCAGGTCACGAAGTCGGCGACGCTTTCGGTCACGTACCTGAATTCGCGGGGATTTGATCAATTCGCGATGATCAATGCCAACGCGCCGTTTTCCGGCAGCAGTATCCGTCCTAATCCTGGGGGAGGAAACGTCTACCAGTACGTGTCTGAAGCGAATTTCAAGCAAAGTCAGCTCATCGTGAACAGTAACGTGCGGATCGGATCGAAGCTGCAGTTGTTTGGCTATTACACGCTGAATTACGCGAATAGCGACGCCTCCGGAGTATCGAACTTCGCCTCGAATTCCTACAACATCAGCCAGGACTACGGTCGGGCGAGCTTTGATACGAGACATCGCCTGTTTCTTGGAGGGAGCATCGCGTTACCCTACCTTTTCCGTTTGAGTCCATTCATGGTAGCCAGTTCCGGTTCCCCCTATAACATCACCACGCCGACCGATTTGAATGGAGATTCAATCTTCAATGATCGGCCGGGACTGGTCAGCCAGGCGACGTGTGGCCAAGCCACGAAACCTGTCCTTAGTATTTATTGCACGCCTTTGGGCACTTTCGACTCGGCAGGTCCGTCGACTGGAGTGCCGCTGTTGCCGATCAACTCTGAAATCGGCCCCTCACATGTCAGCTTGAATTTGCGTTTGACGAAAACGTTTGGGCTGGGTCGGAAACTGAAAGAAGGCTCGAACGCCCAAGGCATGGGATATGGCGGGCCCGGGGGAGGTGGATCCCGGGGCGGTGGGGGTCCGCGCGGTCCCTTGTTCGGCGGGGGTCCCTCGATGAGCGGGCCGAGCACCGACCGGCGCTACAATCTCACGTTTGGGGTGAACGTTCGCAACGTATTCAACAAGGTAAATGCGGCGAATCCTAGCGGCGTCCTGGGGTCGAGCTTTTTTGGCGTTCCAAACTCCTTGCAGGGAGGACCGTTCTCGACGGGCAGCGCGGTCCGGCGCATCGATCTGCAGGCTACGTTCAGTTTCTAAGCTGGTTCGATTGGGCTGTCCCCCCGTAATTTTCAATGTATTCGGCGGCTCGTTTGACCGCAGAGATCGCTGAGAAAATCCCCAGAGGACGCGGAGGGACGGCCTTAGTCTCTTCGGAACCTGAGGGTGCATACCCGGAGTTGTTGATCTCAGGGTATTCTGGATAGGCAGTGAGTGTCCACGCTCAGCTGCGTCAAGGCTTGAGAACGATTGGCTTTTCCTCCGATCAACCGACGTAAGTTCATTAAAAGGGTAGCGGCTGCTGGAGTAGCGGCGATTGCTGTCGATTCGACGCTGATCGAGCCTAACCGTCCGCGTCTAATTCGCAAAGAAATTGCGCTGCGACGCTGGCCCAGCCAGCTGAATGGCTTCACCATCGCGCTTCTCAGCGATTTTCATTACGATCCCTATTTCTCTGTGCATCCGATCCGGTCGGCGGTTGAAGTCGTGAACGGACTTCAGCCGGACCTCATCGCGTTAACGGGGGATTTCGTTTCCGTGCCCTTGGTCGGAAATTCCGCGAAGGGAGCGGCCGATGCGGAACCGTGCGCGCAGCTGTTGGGGAAGCTGCGGGCGCCTCATGGGGTCTGGTCCGTGCTGGGAAATCACGATGTTTTTTCCAGTGCCGATCGGGTCACCAACGCGCTCCATGCCGCGGGGATCCCGATGTTGTCAAATAAGTCGGTCGCCATCGAAAAAGATGGGGCCCGCTTCTGGCTCGGCGGAGTGGAAGACGTGCTGGCTGGTAGAGCGGATGTATCGAGAACGCTGCGGGGGATTCCGAGCGAAGAAGCAGTGGTCCTAATGGCGCACGAACCGGATTATGCGGATTACGTTGCGGGATATCCTGTGGAC
Organism: Candidatus Sulfotelmatobacter sp.; assembly: GCA_035568275.1. GTDB lineage: Bacteria > Acidobacteriota > Terriglobia > Terriglobales > Acidobacteriaceae > Sulfotelmatobacter. The sequence goes on along the minus strand of DATMOO010000363.1, from coordinate 117,074 downwards.
CTTCAGCTTTCGGGTCACACGCATGGAGGCCAGGTGAGGTTTCCGTTTATGCGTCCGCTCTACCTGCCCCCTTTAGCGAAGAAATACGTCTGGGGCTTATTCAAAATCCGAGACCTGACGCTGTACACGAATGCTGGAATCGGCACAGTCGAGCTGCCTGTGCGCTGGAATTGCCCGCCGGAGATTACTTTTATCACCGTGAGGAAATCCCAGAACGTCTGAGCCGCGCCTGAGGGAATCGCCACCGTGCGCAAGAGGTTTCACAAAAAAGAGGGAAGGACGAACGGTGTGCCTGTAAACCACTGATTCTATGGCGGGTTAGCTAACTTTGATGTGGCCGCAAATTTGCGACACCGAGAGGTTGGATTATACTGCTCCTCCGAGGGTGAGGATCCATGGGTTGTCGCATCTGGCCTGCGATCTTGTTGATGATTCTTCCCGCATTGTCGGGCGGGAGTATCTCGGTTAAGAGTCCGCATTCGGTGACTCCGGAGCAGCGCGAGAGGCAAGTGTCGAGAACGCTGCGGCGGGCGGCGCAATACATTGACGTCCCGCATATCAGCTCGCGTCCGGCGTGCGCGGCGGTAGAACCGCCGGAGGCACTGACTACACCTGATCCCCTCTTCACGACCGCAGCGAATGGACGCAAAGTTAGAGTCAGCTTCATCATCGGCACGGATGGACGTGTGCATAGCCCGCTGATTCTTGAGAGCGCGGGAGTGGCCGGAGATCGTCGCGTGCTGCAGACCGTTCGCACCTGGAGGTATCGTCCGGCAACGTGCAACGGTGTGCCAACCGAGACTGAGGGCAAAGTAGAGTTTTCCAGCCGATAGCAGCGCGGGCGCTGCGCTAGAATTTCCTCAAAGGTGCGTGCACTCCGTGGACAAGAAAGAAAACAATCCGAACCCGTACGCCCAGCCCACCGATACATCGGTGACCGGTACTGAATTGCACGACGTTTATCGGAGGGTGCAGCCCGAGATGCGGCGCGAGAAGCCCAGTGCGGATGCGATTGCGGCGGCCATGGAGGCGGTACAGCGTCTTGCTGCTGAAGCTGATGTCGAGGATGCGACGGCGGATTTGACGCACGATTCGGGAACCGACTCGAAATTGGTGGCGTGCGGAATCTGCGGTTATCAGAACCGTGAAAGTAACAAGTTCTGCGGCATGTGCGGCAGCTCTGTGGAGAATACCGAAAAGGCTCCCTCGATGGCTTCGATGCGTCGAGACGAGCCAACGGGCGCTATGGCTCTTCCGTCGAATATGTTTCCTGAGCCCGAGAGGCTCGCCACGACCCGGCCAGCCGGAAACGAAACGCACCACTACCATCATCACTATCACCATCATTACTTCCCGGGGGCGCCTGAAGCCGGATCTCCACGGGCGATCGAACCGGCGCGTGATCCGGTGAGGGACGCCGCCCGAGAAGATAAATTGCGAAACACGGCGGCGTCGCTGCGCGGCGATTTAAGCCGGGCCGAGGCTGCGGTGCGCGCAATTACACAGGAGTGGGTGCTGGCCTGCAACACCAAGCATTTGGACGATCTGCTCGAGCTTTACAGCCCTGATGCGCTGGTGCTGCGATCGAACTATCCACCCATTCGCGGGGCGGCCGCAGTGCGCGAGTTTTTCTTTGGCGCGCTCGATGCCGGGCTCGGCGAGGTCGAAATCGAGCCGCTGCGCGTGGATGTGGTTGGGGACCTGGCTTACGAGGCAGGACGGTGCAAGGCGTTGATTCCGGGCTCGACCGGAAAACGTCGTGAAGAGCGCGGAAAGTATTTGTGGGTGTTGCAGCGGCAACCGAATGGAGAATGGAAGGTGGTCGCCGACTGCTGGTCGAGTGATCTGACGCTGACTACGCTGGAATCCGATGTACCGGCAAATGCAGGAGTGAGGACAGCTCAACCACGAAAGAATCCGTAGACCAGGGCTCAAACCCGGCGGTTCTCTGGCGGCTTAAGGGGCGCTGAAGAGCCGCTCTTCCACAATTCGCTGAAGCGCGATTTAGGCGCAGTCTAGGGACTCAATCCGATTTTCTGCAAATCTGCGCGCAGCTGATCCAGCGAATCCATCTCGACGGTGTGCATGCCGAGTCTGGCGGCGCATTCCAGGTTGAGGGCGCGGTCGTCGATGAAGCAGCATTCTTCCGCGGGGATTTGCGTGACCTCCAGCGCCAGGCGATAAATCCCGCTCTCGGGCTTGCGCAGGCCGACGAAACACGAACTGATGAACAGACGAAAGATATTTCGTAACCCGAACTTTTCGATACGGTAGTAGTTCAGTTCGCGCGACTCATTGTTGATCGTCCCCATGAAGTACTTGCTCGATCTGCTGAGGGATTGAGCAAACTGCAGGACATCGGGGATGGGCTGCGAAAGGGAAAACATATAGTCGCGGAAAGCCTCGCGGGTAAAAGGGCGCGGGCAATAAAAGACGGTGCGATCGAGATATTCGTCAAGCGTGATTTTGCCACGCTCGAAGGAAGAGACGACCATTTCATGGCGGTTGTGGAACTCCTTGTCGTCGTCCTCCAAATGAAAATGCTTCAGTGCTTGGGCACGTTGGGTGTGATCCCAGGCATTGGTAAGCAGAACGCCGCCGACATCCCATAAAAGTGCTCGTATCGTAGACACGCGAGATCTCCCTTAGCAAGGCTGCTGGGGAGAGTTTAGACGAAGTCGGGAGGTCTGGGTCTTCCAGCCTTGTGAATTGCGCTACAAAAGACTTAACTGCAGAGGACGCAGAGAATTCCGCCGAGTGCGCGGAGAAAACCGAGTATCCATTCCAGTTGTTCCACTGCGTTGACGGGGATAGATATATAGGGCGGGAAAATCCGGCCACCCGGGCGGAATGTCTAGCGATTGAGTTGGGAATGGGAGCGGGCGAGTGAGGGATTACGGGCGCGCGGGAGGGCGGGGCGCTGACTGGGGTCGGGCCGGCCTCCCACGCTGATAGACACTGATTTTGCGGATTAAGCTTTTTGCAAAACGCGTGTACAAAAACCGACATCCTCGTTCCGTTGCATTCCCGAGCACTCAGTTATTCAGCCACTGTTTCCGGATGCTTACTGTCGGCATTGCAGAAAGGTTTCGAGTCCGTGTTCCACGTTCTGACGAAGATTTGGTGCATAGGTGATATCAGGTTCGCGTCGCTAGTACGCGTCGAAATCTCCCGCTCTCGTTCCCCGGTATTCTGAAATGAAAACGCAGCCTGTTCGCTGTCTTCCAACCACATAAAGAACAAGAAAGCGTGATCGACGGTCCTTATTTGGAATCCCTGATCGCAGAACTTTTTCTTGTACTCGTTCTGATACTCGTATAGTGCGTCATCGAATTCCTTTGGAGTGGTCGGCACCTTTCTTCCAGAGTGGGCCTTGCGAAAGAAATAATCAAAGCGCTCTGAAGTCTTCTCTTGATCGAAGTCAAACTGTGAAGTCTGACTGGCCGCGGCTGGGTTACTACCATAAACAATCATCCGGATATCTACCTTGGGCCGCTTGGACAACAATTCGTTGTAATAAGTATCAAATCCTCTCGGATTTGAGTAATGGCCGTAGCCGACGAAATCCACCATGATGTCGAGATGTTTGTCTGCGTGATGAACAACCTCGGTAATTTCGTTCATGTTCTTCGGAAAAAGCCCGATAAACCGAGTTGACATGGATCGCGCGACTTCCGTCATGTGCCGTTCTTGCACGCGTGCGTCAACGAACTGAATGACGGCGAAGATTATCGCAATAATAGCGAGATCGTGTTCAGGCTTCTTTAGGAACCCTGTGATTCCAGCCCATGAGATAGGCATAGCGAGTCCAGCCCCCCGCATGGCTGACTTAGGCAAATGGAAGGCCCCCACTACTGTCGGCGAAGTTCCCCCTACGGCCCGTGCAGTATACACCGGAATCCCACTTTTACTTCAAACACGGCAACAAGGTTGTATGCTCATCAAACCAGCTTGGCGCCCCCCCTGTCCGACACCTCACTTGTGAACCCAGCTGCAGCTAGACTCTGGTAACATTCAGCTCGGTCTGTATGCCTACCAAGTCGGTTTCTGATCTTGCGAAGGTAGTCAATAGTCGCCTGAAGCGCGACGGAGTTGTCTCTCCTGGAGTTCGAGCGCTCACCGAGCTATTGGAGGCAATTTATCTGACCAGTCTCAAAACTGAGGAGGGAAAACCTCTTCAGGTGCGAATGGTGTTAGTCGATCCCTCCAATCCCGACCCGGATCCACCAAAGCCCCGATTTGCGCGTCCGGATCGGTGGAAGATCACCAAGCTTGCGGACCGGTTGCCTTTGACCGTTCCCAATCTCATCAAATTGTCCAAGGCCGCTGACCCGTGGAGTTCTTCTCTTGCGGTTTACTACGACTCCGACAATCAGTTCTTTGTCTGGGGCCTGGTCGACCAGACTGTGCACTTCAATACCCAGCTTGTCCGAGAATCTAGTGCCGGTGGCTACGCTCCCCCAGGTGAATTTCAGGTGGTCGCAGCCGGAACTGCGGACCTCTCGGTATATCGCGACTTTAGCTTCGTCGCGCGACTTCAACAGGATCGTTTGCTCAAACGACAAAATGATGTCTTTTGGTCAGGGCCGGTGATGGACCGACTCGCAGAAGGGATCAATGGGAACATTGAGGCGGTACGACAGGCTTTGGACAAACGGCATCAAAAAGAGATCAGCCATTGGGAGACAGGGATCGCTGGTGACTGGCTGAGTACACTCTGTCGTTTGCTCATAAGCATACAGAGATATCGACATGGTGGCGCTCTTTTGATTACTCGTTCGTGGGCCGACCTCGGCATCAAGTACAAAATCAACTACTCCCGCTTGCCTAGGGCGCTAATGCGTCTGTGGGTTTCCAGAGTGAAGGCGAGCGTGGCGAGCGATAGTATAGGTGAACACCTAGATCGAGATCAGGACATGATTCCCGCCCTTGCCTACCTTGACGAGAGCGTGGAAGAGGGTGAGGCTGAGGACTGTGAATCTGAGATCACGGGTTGCGTGAGATTCATCGCCTCGCTTTCGTGTGTCGACGGCTTGGTGCTCGCGACGCCAGACCTCGCAATACGCGGTTTCGGCGTGGAAATCCGTACGAAGAAAGAGGTAGATGCTGCGTACCTAGCTTCGAGTCCGAAGGCAGCTGAGGCCACACTGCACAAAATCGATCCGAGTCACTACGGCACCCGCCATAGGTCAATGATGCGATATTGCTATGCGCATCCGGACTGCTTGGGGTTCGTAATTTCTCAAGATGGCGAGATCCGCGCTATGACGAGAGTGGGGGCGAAGTTAATAATGTGGGAGAATCTGCAGGTATTCTCATTTTTTGAGTCCGACACACCGGCTACTAAGAAGAAGGAAGCGTTGGCGAGTCGTGCGTCGTCCTCACCCCCTCCGGCGGCTTCATCCCATCCTTGAACCCTTGTGGTTTAGTTGTTGAATGAAGCCACCGACCTTTGCCAGGGTGATGGGTTTCACCGGTTCACGTCTGGCGATTAGAGTGACGGCGTCGCTATGAATTCCAGTCCCGCGTGCCGTCTTCCTGATTCCTATTTCTACGAGTCGCCTTATTGTTTTTTCGTCGGCACCACCTTGCCGTCGCCGTATTCCGTGCATCTAAAGTCCACCATGCTCATGTCGTCGCCTTGTTCCCACCGGCGAGACGTTTCCTTTCCGACGTAGCGATGAACGTTGGCGACGATGTGACTCCTTCTCAGCACGCCGCGTGTGAGGCTGTCGCACGGCTTTCCGTCGTGACCAACGAATTTGGTTTCCGGGTGCAGACTTGGGAACAAAAGTGGTACATGAACGAAATTGAACGGTTTGGCGAATCCCTTCATCATTCCGAGGATTGCGGGGGTGCTCGCGGCCACCCTTTGGATAGGACTGAAGTGAAGGCGAACTGAGCGCGGATTTGTCCTAAGCTTTCTCGGTCCTTCATTTTTCTATCTCGCACTGTATTAGTCCGGCTTCATCTCTCCACACCTTGAGCCAGAGTGAAATCGCTGGCATGTTTTTTGCGGTGACCATGACCTGCAAACGATGCCCATCTGTATCAAAGGGGACAATGTTGTTGGCTCTAGGAACAGTGTGCATCACATTAAATACGGTATTCCCTTGGAGAGCGGACACAAGATCAACATTTCTCGGCTCGCGTGGATTTCTTTGTACGCCATTTTGGAGACACGCGGGGATGTTTGCGCGGTTTATCCCCAAGGACCACCGTCGGACGAACTTTGGATGTACTGGCGGCGATGGTAATTCGGCCCTTCAATCCGATATTGACTCTCGCATTCGTGGCAGTCCCATCGTTTGAGGTCCTCCCTGTTGATCTCAAGAAACAGATGCACTGCAGCCTTGTCCTTCTCGAAACATCTGGGACAGAACGGGACGTCATCACCCTCTTGAAAATAAAAAGGCTGCTTGAAATTCATTTTGGAGTTTAGAGCTAATTTCTCCTCTAACTCTTCAATCTTCTGTTCGGCCTGTCGTTTTTCCCGCGTCAGATCCATCACCTCGCCTTCGAGGTGGACAATCTTTCGGTATAGTTCAATGTCACCGATTTTCTTAGCAAGATCGGCTGCGTCTTTGATGTTCTCAACGATGCTCATGTTGTGCCCCTACCTCACTCCCGCATTATCTTCCTCTGTAAATTTGTCCAGCAAATGATGGCGGCTTAGAAAGTTAACGTACCGTACCTGGATTTCTCCTTCATAGAAACTCACTAAGGACAATGCGGCAGGTAGCTCGCCTGGCCTGTTCTTCTGAAGAATCGGGTAAGACTGTACACATTCATTCATGGACGATATTCTGCCTTCAATTTCGTGAACCGTTAGCGACTTGGTTCCGCCGTCCAATTGGCCCAGTGTGGAACTTGGCTATCCCGGTATTTGCGAGGTCCACAGGTTAAGATCGGCACCGCAGGACTGAAGAGTAGGAGCGTGTTTGATCTCTTGAGGAATCGCGAAGATCGATAAGGCAAATACGGACGCGATCACAAGTCTTGTGTTCATGAGTCACCCTTCATGATGCCAGCAGGCTAACCCTTTCGTGGATCGCCTGCAAGGACTGGGGGACGCGTGCGGCTTCTCGATTTCCCCGGCAGAAATTGTGCGGGTTGGTTCTGAGCGGATGCGATGCCCGAAAGTGCGGGCATGTGTTCGACGCAAAGACCGCGTGTGGGCAGAATGGCTAACGACAAAAGCAAGCGACACACGCGGGGATGTGTTAACCAGTGGTTAAACAACGGCAGAAAGATACTTTGCACCCATTTGGGCCATTCGGCGTGGCGGCGATAACTCACGAATACGTCGTACTCGTATGGCATGAAACAAGTAAATGGCGATGAGTTGCAGCTGTCATTTTACAGCACAGCCATAAAAGTACATTTCATGGGCCTGATTGCAAGGGCCTCAATCATCGCATCGTAGCAGATGGTTTTGGTGTTCGTCTTCGGCGAGAGGCGGGAACAAGCGCGTTGAACTCTCTACCGCGTCTCTCTTCCGGGTAAGACAAGGCGGCTTGGGTCACGCCATCCCAACTCAATCACTCGACATTCCGGACCGGTCCGAAGACGCCCATGCGCTTGAACTGATGCCGCTGCAGGTCGAGGTATTTCTGCGCATACTTTCGACACTCGGCGCGCACATCGAGGGGACGCATCTGCAGCCTCTTTCCGCCGAGTTCCTTGTATACCTTGATCTCGATGGTAGGCCGTGGCAATCCCATCCCGGCACGTAGGGGGCGTCGAAGCCAGCCATTGTCTTCGACTTGACGACGAAATCCTTCAAGCACTTCATCGCTGTGCCCAGATGGATCGGCCCGCTAGTGTAAGGAGGCCCATCGTGCAGAACGTATTGCGGGGCATCGAAACGCCTGATTTGAAAGGCCACCGCTGTACATGTGTGTCGGGACGTTAAACCTGTGCGCTCCTAATCCCGCGCTTTTATCCCTGACCCATGCGTGATGACTTCGTCGGTACGAAACTGAAGCAACTTGGGTTTACCTTTCCTCATCTGTGACGGTAGGACGTGCTCTTGCGAGGGTTACCCGCTTCGGGTAGGGAGAATGGTGATGAAAACTATCGTCGACGTTGTTGCCAAAATCAAATTTTTGGCGGTTGAGTTGACGGGATTGATCGGGTTCTTGTCCGTGCTTGGATTCATATTTTACACGGAGTACCGACATTTTCTGGCGTGGCTTACACAACCAGTGGCGACGAAGTGATTAGACATCTTTGCCTCAGAGCATTGAAGGGACGGAGACAAACTCGGGCACGCCCCGCGCCCGCCACGCCCGCACCCGCGCCCCCATTCCCAACTCAATCGCTAGACATTCCGCCCGGGTGGCCGGATTTTCCCGCCCTATATATCTATCCCCTCCACTGCGTTGACTTGCCGTGCCGCACAACCTAACATTGCCGATTCTATTGGCCTGGGGAAATCATGATCGGACAAACCATCTCGCACTACCGCATTCTCGAAAAACTTGGCGGAGGCGGGATGGGTGTCGTCTACAAGGCCGAGGACATTGAACTGGGGCGGTTCGTCGCCCTGAAGTTTCTGCCCGAGGACCTGGCGAAAGATGCGCAAGCGCTGGAACGGTTTCGGCGGGAGGCCAAAGCCGCATCGGCGTTGAACCATCCCAACATCTGCACGATTTACGAAATCGGCAAGGATGAAGAGCGGTCATTTATCGCGATGGAATTTCTGGAGGGGATAACCCTCAAGCACCGGGTTGCAGGACATCCGTTGGAAAACGAGACGCTGGTCGCACTGGCGTTCGAAGTTGCTGATGCGCTGGACGCTGCGCATTCCAAAGGGATTGTGCATCGCGACATCAAGCCGGCGAACATTTTTGTCACCCAACGCGGACACGCGAAGATCCTCGATTTCGGATTGGCGAAGGTGGAAGCAGCGCGAACAGGCAGCGCATCGGAGAACACGCAGACGCGGAGCATCGAAGCGCAGCAGTTGACCAATCCAGGGTCGACACTGGGAACGGTGGCGTATATGTCGCCGGAGCAGGCACGCGCGAAGGAATTGGATGCCCGCAGCGATCTTTTTTCTTTCGGCGCGGTGCTCTATGAGATGGCGACTGGTGCGTTGCCGTTTCGCGGCGACAGCACGGCAGAGATATTCAAGTCGATTTTGGACGCTGCTCCCGCTCCCGCGGTGCGACTGAATCCGGATGTGCCAGCGGACCTGGAACGCATTATCAATAAAGCCTTGGAGAAAGATCGCAATCTCCGCTATCAGAGTGCTGCGGATGTCCGCTCCGACCTTGCTCGGCTGAAACGAGATCTGGATTCGGGGCGCGTCTCTGGCGCTTCGGCAGCGAGCGTTTCTTCCCAGACCGTGGTCAGTTCTGCGCTGACCAAACCAGCGTCGCCTCGCAAATATGTGCTTTTAGGCGTAGCGGCGGTAGTACTAATCGCAGCAGGGATTCTCGTGGCGTACTTCGTTCGCGGCAAGCCGCAGGCGAGCAAAATCGACTCGGTGGCGGTGTTGCCTTTCGTGAATGCAACGGGTGATCCGGCCAATGAATATTTAAGCGATGGGCTTACGGAGAGCTTGATCAGTGCGCTATCGCAACTGCAGGAACTCAAAGTCATGGCAAGAAGCACAGTCTTCCGCTTCAAGGGAAGGGAGGACGACCTTCAGAAGATCGGGCAGACGTTGCAAGTGAGTGCGCTGCTGATGGGACGAATCGCGCAGCGCGGTGATGAAGTCAGCGTGCAGGCGGACTTGGTCAATACGTCCGACGGATCGGAGCTTTGGGGCGCGCATTATGTGCGCAAAGCTACGGACATCACCGAGGTGCAGAGCGACATCGCACGCGACGTCGCGAAACGGTTGCGGCTGCAGACGAATGCGGGCGAGCAGCGGCGCTTGGGCAGCGCGGGTACGACCAATCCGGATGCATACCGACTGTATCTCGAAGGACGGCAACTCTGGTATGGGCGCACGCCGGAAGGCCTGAAGAAAAGCATCGACCTGTTCCAGCAGGCGATTGCTGCCGACCCCAACTACGCACTCGCCTATACGGGGCTGGCTGATACTTACAACGTAATACCGAGCTACTACTCCGGCATCTCCTCACGGCAGGCAGGGATGCTGGCCGACGAAGCGACGCGAAAGGCTCTCGAACTCGACGAGTCCCTGCCGGAAGCGCACGTGGCGCGGGCCGATGCGCTAACGTTCTCTTATAAATGGGGCGAGGCCGAGAAAGAGTTCAAACGGGCTCTCGAATTAAATCCGAATAGCGCGGCCGCGCACTACTTCTACGCCTTTACCTTGCTGGTGCCGGAGAAGCGTTTCGACGAGGCCTTCCAGGAATTCCGCGTGGCGTTGTCGCTGGATCCGCTTTCTCCCATCATGAACACGAACTACGCGGCCACGCTGTCGAATGCGCATCGTTTTCCGGAGGCCATGGCGGCGTTCCAGAAGGTACTGCAGAGTGATCCGAAGTTTCCGCCCGCTCATCACAAACTGTCGCAGTTGTATGCGGCGCAGGGCGATTTCGCGAATGCCGTTAGCGAACTGCAGAAATTTGTGTCAATGCCGGGCTCGTGGAGTCCAGATGCAAAGGGTTATCAAAAACTGGCAGAAGCAGCATTTTCGGGCAGAACGGAAGCTTCGACCTGGCTCGCGCTGAACGCCTCGTCCATCGGCGATCGCAACAAGGCTTTGCAGTACCTCGAAAAGGCTTACGCCAACCAGGAAATCGAACTGATCCTGTGTATCCGCTATCCGACTTTAGATCCAATCCGTTCCGATCCTCGCTACGCCGATCTGGTGCGGCGCATGGGATTACCCGAGTGAAGTCGATCCGGGCCTAGTGTGTGTAGATCGTCGTGTCGGGATGGTAGTTGCGCCAGTCGAACCAGTAATCCTTCAAAGCAGAGACCCGGTCGAGACACTTGCCTTGTGCGGGGCCGGAGACGGCGCAGCCCTGAAAGTTCCATTCGCTGGCTGTGGTGGTGTCGAGGAGCAACCAGGGTTTGGCGGGAGGATCGGGCTTCGCCGCAGTTTGTGCTGGCTGCAGAGTGCGGGGGCTGGCAGCCCCCGCCACAGCCGGCGGGACGCCGGCGCTACTCTTCGATGCGTCGACTGGTGTCTCAAGCTTTTTGGATGTCTTCGTGGCATCTGGTTCGTCTTCCGCTTCACCTTTCAAGAAGAACTCCGCATCTTTGCCATCGATGCGGCTCACGAACACACGGAACGACTTCTTGTCGGGCGCCACTGCTACCAGCAGTGGAGTGCCGCTGAGGTGGTCGACGACGGGCGATTGCTTCAATAGAGTATCCCAGGGATAGGCGCGACTCAGGCCGTTGAGTTCGAGTCCGACTACGACATCGCGAGATTTCAATTCTGTGCCGGGGAAGCTGATCACGATAGGGAGCTTCAGGACGTCGGGCTCCCAGTTGCTTTCGTATTCTTTGGAGTACTTCGGCACTTCAGCAAGGACTTGTCCGCCTGATACTTCGGACTTCCACTCGCCGAACGTTAACTCGTCATAGGGAACGAGCTCGAGAGACGCGCCTTTTAGCGGGCCGTAGATGGCCTTGCCGGTGATCTGCTGCCACCAGGTGCCGGTCTCGGTGTCGCGCATCAGGAAATTCTGATTGTTGATGCCGGCGAGATAGAAATGCAGAACCTTGCCATTCACTGTGCGGGTCCAGACCAGACCCGTGTGACAGAGCGTTCAATAGGTGACGGCGATCGGCACTCCACCGACGACGTCGTTGAGGATGTGGTGGTAGGCCATCTCGCGGACGGGGTACGCGCGCGCGTCGGCTCCATAGCGGACCGCCAGGATCATTTCTTCGCCGCCCAGCTTGCTCGAAGATTCAGCGTCGAATTTTGCACTGTCGACGGGGTGGAACATCCACTCGAAATAGTTCACGCGCGACATCACGGCGGAAAGAGTGACGGCGAAAGCCGCAAGCGCGAGCACCAGCTTTTTCCACTTGTTCGAGCCTTGCCAAACCATTGCGATCAGGAGGAAGCAAACAATCGCGCAGAGCAGAGAGATGATTGGAGCACGCTGGCGGATTGCCATTGCCCACAACAGCGTGCGCAGATGCTGAGAACGGAATGGGCGGATGATGAAGGCAGGGAACATGAATGCGCCAAAGCCGACCAGGGCGAACGTGGCAAGGGCAATCCACAACAGCTTGCGAGAGTTGGATGTGATCATGAAAGAAGACAGCGTCGAGTCCCCACAACTCGACGGGATGGAATTCTACTGAATCATGTGTACATGAGGGATAGTTTGAAAGTATTAGTTGATCACTAGGGATTAAGGGGTCAGAGGTCAGGGAACTGGGCACTGAGAACTGGGAACTGGCTTTCTGAGCCCTGGTCCCTGATCCCTGATTTCTGACCGCTGAAAGAAAAATGCCCCGGTCTTAACGTCCCTTGCGGGGAAAGACCGGGGCACTCTTGCTTCAACTTTCGCTTACTGCGGTGTGAAGTTCTGGTGATAGCTGAGGCTGACGACGTCCTGAAACATCGGCGTGCCCGGAGGCAGGTTCGCCGGGTTCAGGAATTGCGTATCGAAGAAATAGTTACGGACCGGAGCGCCGTACACCGCAGTACAACACTTGAAGTTACCGGTGTTGTATTGCGAGTAGTACATGCTCACGAGCGATCCCGAGTAGTTGACGGTTGCGCCGTTGGCTCCGCGGTTCTCCAGGTAACGCAGGAAGTTGTGCATGCCACCATCGGTGCCGAAGTCCTGTCCTCCCCAAGCAGGCTGTGGGAAGGGAACGCTCTTGCCGGCTGCAATGGCCATCCGGTAATAGCTTGTATTGCCGGGACGGCTGTTCATGTTTGCCGGGAAGCTCAGGCTCTCCAGATCAGTCCAGCCGACGTTCGAGGTTGGAAGGCTGGCGGTCGAGGGTGGGTTCGACAGCAGCGTCACCGAGTCTGCAATGATGGCCGCTGCAGAGTGAGGTGTCGTTGTGTTCGTGCCGCTCGAGGTGAAGAAGGGGTCGGCCGAACCGCTGTTATAGTCGCCGTACACGTACACGGGCTCTTCCGATGCTACGGTGAAACCGTTGCCTGAGGTCGCAGGGGCGATAGGCTGGGGCAAATAACTCTTGCCGGTAGCGTCCATGCCGCCATCGACCAGGCGAAGCGCGTGCCGTGGCCCAGTGACGATGTTCCACTGTGCCGTCGGCGCGCAGCTGGCTATGCCATTGGTGGTACCCGGGATGTAGTACGGCTGGGCCATAGCTGCACCGCTGATACCGAACCCGGCACCCAACAGAGGTTGTCCCCAAGTATCCAGGAAGTTGTCGGCGTTCACGTCCTCGGGGGAAAACTTGTAATAGACTTTCGGTTCGAGCACGCCATCCGGCACACCAGAGGCAGATCCCGCGTTGACCACATCTTCGAGACCGGACATGCCGGTCATGCGGTTATAGAGACCGTTTCCAGTGGGATTGGGATCGGGAAGCATTCCACGGTGATCGGAGAAATACAGAATGTATCCGTTCATGTTCGTGGAGTTAACAAGTTTGCCACTCCCAGCGGTATAGGGCGTTTTCCCCTGCAACCAAAGCCAGAGATTGCCTGCATCGACTTCCACCACGCTCATCACGCCGGAAGCGCTGCAAGAGGCCGCCGTTCCCCCCGTGCGGGTGTCGCGCGGTTCGCCCTCACGGGCGTCGTACAAATTGATGGGCAACCAGTTGTTAGCGGTAGCGGCTCCGGTGGCCTGCGCTAGGGTTTTGCCCGACTGGAGCTGCTGCAGGATGAGAATCGCTGGGCTGATCGGGTTGGAACACTGTCCAGCCGGATTTGCTGCAAGAGGACACGCCGCCGTTCCAGCGGGGGACGTCGGCGGATAGTTGTAGCCTCGGCCGAAGCCGAATCCGAGCCATTCACGCGTGACCCCGTGCCAGGTGTTGGCGTTGTCGAGGTATTCCACGCGAAGCCAGGTACCGGTGCAGCGCGTTCCTTGCGTGACCTGTCCGGCCAGAGGCCACTGTGTGTCGGCGGCGTTGCAGCCGGTGGGCACGGTTGTAATCCAGCTGCCTGTACTCTTTGCTGCCTCGCCGAAGTACATCGCCGTGCCGGTGGTGCTCAATGTGTAAGAAGTTGCCGCGCCGTTTTCCGCAGCGGGCCCGAGTTGAATGTCATCGGCGTCCAGTACACCCAGACTGCGTTCCGGATGCAGATCATTGATGTTGTCAGCCATCAGGATGCGAATCTCCGCCTCGTTGAAGAGGCGGGAGTTGCTCAGCAGGGTTGTATCGCCCGCCTGCGGCCGGCGGATGATGTCGATGGCTCCGACGGTTGAGTTCTGCACGAACGGCAACTGCAGTTTCTTGGCACCCGTCAGTCCGTTCTCAATGAATCCGTTAAAGGTGGATTTGGAAATGCCCGTCCACGCGGGATTCGCGGCACCAGTCGGGGGGAAACCACCGGTCCAGCTTCCAGCCGGCAAAGCCAGACAGTTCGCAGCCGGACCCGCACCCGGTGCGGCCGGACAGCCTCCGCCGGCGTTGGGGACATACGGAATGCCGGTATATCCCGCCGCTGCGGCGTGGCCATTTTCGAGCTGATCCATGACGACTTGGCCGACGGCGGCAATTTTGTCGGTGAAGGTCAGAGAACTTCCCGATGCCAGAAAGAGGTTGCCGTTGGTGTGAACGCGGCCCCCGAAGTTGAAATTAGGACCGGCGAAATAATCGCAATCGCCATCGCAGAAGATGCCAAATTCAAATGCAGGAAGAAGCGCGACTTCAACTGTCCGGGTCAGGTTCACCGAAGCGCCCGTAGCAGCCATGGTGGAGTACGCAGAACTTTGTCCTGCTCCCGCCTGACGACTCGCAGTGACTTGGAGAGTGAAAGGGATCAAAGTAGCAACCATGCCCTGATCTGGTCCCGATCCGACGATGTCCCACGATCCGCAAGGATCGGGGGCATTTGGGCATGCCGTGCCATCGCTCCTGGTCGGCGGCCAGGTGATGGTCTCGACGTAGTTCATGTTGGTGATGTTCGCGCCCGAAACCGCGGTCGGGTAATTGGACGCATTCACCAAGGCATTCAGAGAGGCTGTATTGGGAGACTGCGAACTCTGATAGAGCTGCGAAAGTTCCGAAGTCAGGTTCTCGATGCCGGCTTCTGCGCCGTAGTAGGCGAGGTTGCCCTCGAGGTCGTTGCCGCCCATCCGGGCTTCGTTGCTGACCATGTACAGCAGCCCGACGGCTACTCCCGACAGCAGGATCGTCAGCATCAGAGCCGCGATCAGAGTGAAACCTCGTGAATTGTTGTGACTCATTCCCATGGTTCTCCCTTTCATTGCGCCGCTCCTATTGGCACGAAGTCGTGGCGTAGCCGTAGGAGTTACAGAACGTCATATCTCGCGTGGAAACCGCAGTCGCCAGATACATGTTTTGCGACTTGGTGCCGTTGGTGGTCGGGCTGGATCCCATGATCCAGATATTGACCTTCTGAATCAGGTTGGGGGATTCACCCGCTCCGATGGGGTTTTGCTGGTTGGCAACGACGGTCCCGGCAGTCGAATCAATCACATCGTAAGTGAATTGCAAATTGATAATGCCGTCAGCCACGGGCACAGCGTTGAGGCCGTTGACCTGGCGCATCAGGCGTGGAGTTTGCACTGTTCCGCCTGCAGGCGGAACTTGCAGGAAGTAAGAGACGGCCTGAAGCCGGCACACATTGACCTTCGCGCCGACGCCGGCGGCAGCGGCCGCCACTGCGGCAAGATTGTTCGCGCCGCCGTTCTGGTTCATGTTCAACGCGTCCCCGGTGGCGAAGCTAATCTGCGTGTTGCTTGGAATACCCGTGATTTCGGCCACCACGGCGGCGTTTTGGACCAGAGCGGTACCCGCTGTGGTTTTGCCATTGCCAGGTGTCGCCACCAGAAACATCAGGAGATCGCCCACCTGGAGCCCACCCGGCGCCAGAATGTTATTGGGTTGTACGCCAGCGTTGATGACGGCCACATTCGTCGAAGTTCCGCTGGGGAACGTGAAAGTGAAATTGGACAACGGGAAGTTATAGTCGCAGTAAATCGAGGTGATGCTGCTGTTCACCTGTCCGGCAGCCGCCGGGATCACCGCGCCGTTTTGCACACCGGTTGAGAAACCCGGGATCAGGGGAAACATATAGTTGGGAGTTCCCGCGCCGTTATTCGGATATGTGTCGCCGGTGATATAACAGGTGCCGGCCTGGTTGCAGGCGTACAGCGATGGTGTTCCGCCGGTAGAGAGCTGCAATCCTCCGGAAGGAAGGCCGGCTCCGGCCAGGCTGATGTCTTTGGTCATGAGTTCGATGGCCGCGCGCAAATTCTGTTGGGTCTCGGCGCGCTGCGTGACTCGCATGGTGGCATCCATGCCTGTCTTGAACAGGCTGGTCATCACCAGAACAACGGTGAGACCGATGGACGAGGCCACCAGCAACTCCAGCAAGCTGAAACCACGTTGCGATTTAAGCGTTTGCATAATTCAGAGTCCTCGTCCGCAGTCTAGTGATAGGCGGAAATCAAGCCGTTCGCGCTGAATGAACGGGCGGGAAGTCCAGCCTTGGTGTAACTGACCGTGATGCTGATAGCCATCATGTTGTTGTTGACGATTCCGGTGTTAAGCAATACCGGTGTGACGGCAATGGTGCGGGTGAAATTGCCCAGGCTCATCGTGACATCGTCGGACGTGCCAAGAATTCCATCAGGCCCGGGGAGCACCATGCACTCGGCGCCGCCATCGGGGCAGTTCGCGCCGGCCTGCGTCGTGCAATTGACATCATCAGCAGTCCCCACCAGGCCATCGGGACCAGCACACTTGAGGGCCTGTGGTCCATCCACGAATATGCCCCCAGCCGATACATTGGCCACCGCCGCAAACGGGATCTGCTGCGCGTTGCGCGCGGTGTAGATGCTTTCCATAGCCTCAAGCACCTTCTGCCGCGCAATCAGATCTTCTTCGGCTGATTGCGTCGCTGAAATAGCGGTGGCGAACGAAGCGATGACGGCGAGCAGTCCGACCGCCATAACAACAATGGCGATCATCACTTCAATGAGAGTGAAGCCCTCGTCCGCTTTGCGTGGAAGCGATTTGTTGAATCTTTTTTGCATCATTGTTGTGCCCAAATGGGAGCGCCAGCCTGTTGATTGAGACGCCATCCTCGAACCCGGCCAGTGGCTCCCCACACTGTGACGGAACGTGAGTTGTAGGGTGTGGGATCAGCCGTGCGTACGAGATAGACGACGCCGCTGTTGTAGTTTCCAAGACTATCGCGTGAGGAACCGTCAGGCATGAAGGAGACGTAATTCAGACTAGCGCCACCCAGGCCCTGGCCGAAGTCGATGGCAGTGACTCCACTGCCGAAGCTGTCCGGGGCAGTGGCGGGAAAGCCTCCCATCACGTTAAAGGTGATATCCGGCGGAAGCGTGTAGGTGGACACTTGTTGGACCGGCGGTAACGCGCCTCCTCCAATGGCCGGAGGCTGATAGGTGATCTGCATCGTGCCGGCAGGAAATCCAGCAGGGTTGAAGTTCACGTAATACTGGTGGCTCTGAGTGATCGCCAGGTGACGCGTATTCCGCAAGACCATCAGCGTCGTGTCATAGGCCAGATCAACGTGGTTCCGGTTGAACATGGGCATCATGGCGATGAACGTGATGCCGGCCAGAGTCAATCCAATCGCTATCGTGATCATCAGTTCCAGTAGCGAGAATCCGCGCTGTCGCTTCAATGTCATATAAGGTCTTCCCGGGAAGGTGATGCCGGATTTCGGAAACGCCCTCTCCCGTTCAAGAACGCCAAGATGGGGGCGGATCGCGTCCCGCTCAGAAACAGCAGGGTGAGCGCGGCTCCTTCATCGCGTCACACATCATCCTAGGAACAGGGTGCGAGCGCGTCAAAGCACGAGCGGCCAATAGACCGCTACTGGCCTTTCGGGATGCGTCTTGGTTACCAGCGTCACTGATTGAAAGGGTGCGGGTTAACGATAGGGAACGCCTCAGGGAGCCCGCGATGGGTGACTGGAGTAACTTGTTTGCGAAACTGACGGCACCTACGATGGTTGGCACGTATGACTTTATCTGCCCTTTTAGTCTGCACGGACAAGGCGGCAGCCGAAGTTCTGAGCCGCGTCTTGAAAGAGCTCAACATTCGGGTCGAGGCCTGTCCGGATTTTGCGCGGGCGTCGATTCGCGCTGCCCAGGAACGGTTTGACGCAATCATCATCGACGCCCAGTCGAGCGCGCAAGTGCTCTCTCTGTTGCGCGACACCCGCACGTCTCGGCTGAATGACGCGACGCTGGCGGTGGCGGTCGTGCCCTCTCAAGAGAGCATTCGAGAGCTGTTCTCGCTGGGCGTGAACTTCGTTCTCTACAAGCCTGTCGCCTACGACCGGGCGTTGAGCAGCCTGCGTGCCGCCCGTGCGGTGATGCGCAAAGAGAAACGAAAGAATGCGCGTGCGGCGGTGCATACCCATGCCACCGTCGACTACGCCAATGTCCAGCAGGAAAAAGCCACGCTGGTCGATCTCGCACCGGGCGGCATGGCGGTGCTGTTGGGCAAGAAGATTCCGCCCACCAGCAAGGTTTATTTTCAGTTCAAACTCCCGGGGCAGACGGCGAGCGTGCGGCTGTCCGGCCAGGTGCTCTGGCAGGACTGGAACGGACGCGCCGGAGTGCAGTTCGTCGATGTACCCAAAGCGTCGCGCAGACTTCTGGATGAATTCCTTGCTGCGAGACTTCCCAAAGAAGAAGAGAAGCAGGAATTATTTGAGGTCAACGACGTGACTGTGGAGATGGAAGAGCCGCTTGGAATGTCGGTGATCTCGAGGGAGTGGACACCGGGTCACGGAGGGAAAGCCGCAGTTGCAGAAGAGGTCGCTACTCCAGTGGGTGCGTCTGCGACAACGGTTGATCCTAACAATCGGCGCGCGCAAACCCGTTATAGTTGCCGCATCGGCGCCGAGGTCTATCGCACGGGAACATCGGTTCCGAACCACTGCTGCCTGACGGACCTGAGTGCCGGCGGATGCTATCTTGAAGTCTCGTTGCCCTTTCCGCAGGGATCATCGGTTGAAATCGTGGTACGAACTTACGATCTGAAGTTGAGGTTGCGTGGCGTGGTGCAGGCGTCGCATCCGGGCTATGGCATGGGACTGGCATTCGAGCTCAAGACGAAGGAAGAACAGGCGAACTTGAAGAAACTCACCGACTTCGTCGCTGCCAATTCCGATCCGGCGTAATCGGAGTTCACATGGTCGATACGCACTGAGCTGACTATCTCACAGCGCTTTCCGCCGCCACGGCATTCTTGAAGTAGTCCAGAGAGAGACGGAGCCCCGTCTCCAAATCAATCTTTGGTTCCCATCCCAGCAATTCGCGGGCTTTGGTGATGTCCGGGCAGCGCTGCCTGGGATCGTCCTGCGGAAGAGGTTCACGGCGGATCCCGCTTTTGGATCCTGTAATTTTCAACACCACCTGCGCGCACTCTAAAATTGTGAACTCGTTTGGATTGCCGATATTGACCGGCATGTGCTCGTCGGACTTCGCGAGCCGCAGGAAACCCTCGATTTCATCACTCACATAGCAGAAGCTTCGCGTCTGGCTTCCGTTGCCATAGACGGTGAGATCCTGGCCAGTCAGGGCCTGGCGCATGAAGTTGGGCACCACGCGGCCGTCACGGATCTGCATGCGCGGTCCATAGGTGTTGAAGATGCGCGCTATGCGGACGTCAACATTGTGATAGCGGCGGTATGCGACCGTGGCCGCTTCGGTGAAGCGCTTGGCTTCGTCGTAGACCGAACGCGGGCCCACCGGATTCACGTGCCCCCAGTATGTTTCTTTTTGCGGATGCTCGAGTGGGTCGCCATAGCACTCAGACGTCGATGAGACCAGATATTTCGCGCCGTATTTGCGTGCAATGTCCAGCGCGTGGAAGGTGCCGATCGACCCGACCTGCAGGGTTTCAATCCCATGCGCGTGATAATCCTCGGGACTGGCGGGGCTGGCGAAGTGGAACACGTACTCGACCTTCCCAACGTCGAAGGGCTGGCAAATATCTTTTTCGATGAACTCGAATCTCGGTTCGCGGCTGAGATGAGCAAGGTTCGCAAGTCGGCCGGTGAGCAGGTTGTCGACAACTACCACATTCCAGCCTTCAGCAAGCAGGGCGCCAGCTAGATGAGATCCGAGAAAACCGGCGCCGCCAGTGATCAGAGCGCGTCGTTGGCTCATGCTTTCTTGCCGTTTTTCAGGACAGCGGCTGGCACTCCGTCGGGATGTGAGGCCGCGCGGCCTACGCTGTAATAGGTGAATCCTTGAGCCGCCATGGTTTCGGGATCGTACAGGTTGCGGCCGTCGATTACGATGGGGTACTTGAGCTCCTGGCGAACGCGGCTTAGATCCAGGTTCGCAAACTCTTCCCATTCGGTCAGGATGAGTAAGGCGTCGGCATCGTGGGCCGCTTCGTAAGAGTTACTGGCGTAGGCGATGTGGTCACCGAGGACTTCGCGTGCGCGCTCCATTCCGGCGGGGTCGTATGCGATGACCTTGCTGCCTTGCTGCAGCAGCGATTGCACGATGGCAATGGCTGGAGACTCGCGGATGTCATCGGTCCCGCCTTTGAAAGCGAGGCCGAGTACGCCAAGCCGCTTGCCGCGCAGGGTCCACAGCGCGCTGTTCACCTTCCGCAAGAAGCGATGGCGCTGGTCTTCGTTGATCTGCATGATTTCATCGAGCAGGCGGAAGTCGTAGCCGTGCTCGCGGGCGACGGCGCGAAACGCCATTACGTCTTTGGGGAAGCACGATCCGCCGTAGCCGATTCCTGGACTCAGGAATCGCGGGCCGATGCGCGTGTCGGTGCCGATCCCGTGGACCACCTGGTTCACATTCGCGCCGACCGACTCGCATACCGAGGCTACGGCGTTGATGAACGAAATCTTCATCGCCAGGAAAGCATTGCAGGCGTGCTTGATCAATTCCGCGCTCTTGGTGCTGGTCACAATCAGAGGAGGTGGGATGAGAGCACGATCGGGTTGTGGAATGGCTTCTGTACGCTGGTAATAGCTGGCGTTGGTCAGTGGAGCGTAGATTTCGCGCAGTACCTCGGCTGAGCGAGAACTGTCGCAGCCAACCACAATTCGATCAGGGAAGAGAAAATCGGTAACCGCGGTGCCCTCCCGCAGAAACTCGGGGTTCGAGGCGACGTCGACCAATTCGGGGTCAGTGCCGTTGCGTAGGATAATCCGGCGGATCCATTCGCTGGTATAGACAGGCACGGTGCTCTTTTCGACGATGACTTTGTAATCTTCGATGGCGCCGGATATCTCGCGGGCCACGGATTCCACATAGGAAAGATCAGCTTCGCCACTTTCGGTCGGCGGAGTGCCCACGGCTACAAAGATGGCCGCGCTCACGCGGACTGCTTCCTTTAGATCGTCAGAAAACTGCAGTCGAGTCCCGCGGTTACGAGTCAGAAGTTCAGGCAGGAATTTTTCGTGAATAGGGACCTGGCCGTCACGCAGAGCCGTTATTTTGCTCTGGTCGTTGTCTACCAGAACGACCTCGTGACCGAGGTCCGCGAAGCAGGCACCGGCCACCAAACCCACATAACCCGAACCTACCACGGCAATACGCATCGGTTTATCCCTTGAAAACAAACCTGGTATCGATCCCACTTTGCGCGAGAGCAAAGCGTAGAACCGATTCTACTGAATTCTATTGCGCAGGCACGGTTCGCGCACGGAAAAGTCGGGTAAATTGGCCCCAGAAAACCGGAAATGGCAATTGCGGGCACTGTCCTCGTGGTGAGTGGCCTCTTTGGTAACTTTGCGCATAATCATTGACATCTTTACGGATTCGCGTCATGCTCCAAACAGTTTCGCGGGCGGCTAGTCCGGCGATGCTTGAAACCCCCTAAAATCCGCCCGAAAATCAGGATTTTCCCGGAAGTGCTAACGGTTTGACTTCGGTATGACTCAGGATCCCAGGGTGCGGGTGGACGTGACAAACGGAATGCAATTGGGGGATCAGGAGTCGTCCGGCAACGCCACCGCTCTCTTGTCGGAACCTCCCAAGCTAACGCAGGTGGCGCAGACGCTGGCCGCTCACGGCGGTGGAGCGCTGTCGGTAAACCTTGCTCTTGACCTCGTTCTCAATGATGTGGTCGAGCAGGCCCGGGCTGCGACCGGAGGCTCGGGAGCAGCGATCGCCCTTTTTCGCGATGGAGAACTCGCCTGCCGAGCCACCTCCGGCGAGAACGCACCGGACCTCGGGGTGCGAGTCGATGCCAGATCGGGTCTTGCCGGCGCTTGCGTGAGTACCGGCGAAATGCAGCAGTGCCAGGATACAGAGACCGACCCGCGAGTCAATGCGGAGATATGCCGGTTATTGGGTGTCCGCTCGATGCTGATGGCGCCGCTGGTCGATGGACAAACACTCATTGGCGTCATCCAGGTGTTCTCAGCTTGGCCAAATGCCTTCGGTAAGCGCGAGATCAGCGCCCTGCAGGTGCTCGCTGGAAGAATCGCGGAAAGCAATCGACAGGCCGAAGCTGGCCTGCCGGTACCAGTGCAGAATTCTGAGCCACAGGCCGTAGCAGAGACGGTCGAGGCCAGGCCAATCGAGGTCGAGTCCACCCAGATCGAGCCAGCCCAGACTGAGGAAGCCGACGGAATTTCCGCCGAGGAAGCCGATCCCCGTACAGGAATCGATGTCTGGGGGATTGTTCTTGTGCTGTTAGTCGTCGCGGCAGCGATTACTCTCGGATTAGTGATTGGATGGCGAAGAGCGGCAGAGTTTACGAAAAACGCTGCACATGTAAAGACAAGTGCGCCGGTCAATGCTTCTCCGAATGCTGAAACTGTGCCAGTGACGTCGCAGAACGCAAATGCCCCTGAGTCGAGTGCCGCAACTACCGGTACGGCAAAGGCGCCTACAGCGAGACCGGTTCCTCCAGCCGGCGGACTTATCGTCACACAAAACGGAAAGATAATTTATCGATCCCGCTCAGGCGTGGAACAACCTGCGGCCAGTGATGGAGCCGAGCGCTCGCTGATTCACAGGGTTGAGCCCCAATATCCCGCAGAAGCGAAGGCTCGTCACATTCAGGGTCCGGTTGTGCTCGATATTCAGGTGATGGGCGACGGTGCGGTTGGGAAGGTTGCAGTGGTTTCCGGCGATCCTTTGCTGACGCAATCGGCGATCGATGCGGTCAAGCAATGGCGTTACCAGCCGGAATTGGAGAATGGGCGGGAAATTGAGAGCCAGGCGCGAGTCACAGTGAAGTTCACATTGCCTGAAAGCTAAAACCAGTCGAGCCTGTCATGATGTTGGTGGCCAGATCTTCCAAGGTCTGGCCGCTTGCTTTTTCACAGGGTAATTCGGCGCGGTCGCATGCAGTGAGGCACGATTGCTGCGTGTTACACTCGATGCACTATTTGTGGAGCACTCGCATGGGTTGCGCCACCTCTGAGGAACCGTATGAAACCAGCCATTGAGACACCGAGCGGTGTCTCTACCGATCCCTACAGTAAGACCGTGTGTTGCCTGCGCTGCGAGCAGAAGCTGCATCGCTATCAGTTGATGCGGGCAAGCCTAGCTCCGGGCATGGGTCACGCGATTCTGTCATGCCCGCGATGCGGGCACGTGGAATTTGTTGCGGATTCGAGCCCGCTGCTGCAGCACCTGGAGTTGGTTGCGGTCGACACCGGGGATGGGGACTAAGAAGTAGGGAACTAAAGAGATATAGATTATGTGGGGACGGCCGCCTTCGGTCGTCCGCGAGCCGCAGATTCGCTCTCTTCGTGCACCACTCACGCTGCAGAGGTGCGCGGGCGAGACGCTCGCGCCACAGCCGCCGGGGACGGCGGCGCTACAAGAACAGCACCTTAGAACGGGATGTCTTCGTCAGTAATCGGACCAGATGCTGCGGGCTCAGGCTCCGGAACGCGCTGGTCGAAGTTGTTGCCGCCTGCCGACGCTCCGCGCGAACTGCCGGCAAAGTCTCCGCCACCACCTCCGCCTTCGCCGCGCCCGCCGAGCAGGATCAGGTCGCTGGCTACGACTTCGGTCATATATTTCTTCTGGCCAGTCTGCTTGTCGTCCCAAGAGCGGGTTTGCAGGCGTCCCTCGATGTAGACCTTCCCGCCTTTTTTCAAATACTCTCCCGCGATTTCAGCCAGACGCTGCCACAGCACGATGTTATGCCATTCGGTGCGGTCCTGCCATTCGCCAGCCTTGTCCTTGAACCGCTCGTTGGTGGCGAGGGTGATCTTCGCTACGGGTGTGCCCTGAGGCGTGTATTTGATTTCGGGATCCTTGCCCAGATTGCCAATCAGTTGAACCCGGTTCAGACTCTTTCCAGCCATATTGAAGCTCCTCTGCAGGGTCACTATAGCAGAAGGGAAGCCGTGGAGATCGTTCAAGCTCGTTGTTAATGAGTGCAGGCGTATCATTTTGGGAGTAGCTTCGTTGGGTCGGTTGGGCGAAATGGTTTGGAGGAGGGCTTGTGTCTAACTCCAACGCGATGCATTCTCGGACGAACCCAAAACTGTTGGGTTTGGCGCTGATTCTTGCAGCAATCCTCGCGTTCCCGGCATGTTGGGTGACATCGATCAATCCGCTATATGAGGAATGGAGCGTCAACCAACCTCACGAAGACCCAGATCTCGTTTTTGACCAAGGTTTGATTGGCTCGTGGAGCAAGGCTGAGGATAAATGCGTCACGCTGCTTGCCATTGAAGCCAAGGACCAGGTCTACGATCTGCAAGCAACGGATCAAGGTGAGGGATGCGCCGAGGCAGACAAGCCCACACATACCCAAGCTCGTTTGGTGAAATTGGATAACCATTACTTTTTTGATATCTCTCCGATTAACGACGATGTGTGTGACATGTGCCGGGCAGTACACAACATCTTTCTTGTGAAGATGGACAAGACCACTTTATCTCTTACTCCGATTGACTCCGACTGGCTAAAGAAGTCGATCGCCGCCAAAACGCCAAACCTTGCCACACTTTCAGGCGATACCGACACCATTACCGCGTCGTCTAAGGATCTGAAGGCTTTCTGTCGCAAGTTTGCTGACGATGCTCGAGTCTTCGGACCCGAAATGGCCGAGACATTTATTAGGACGCATTGAGCATTGCAAGGGAGTGCGGTGTCGGGGGGCAGAACTCAGCGCTTGACCAGAAACGGATTGCTCTCCCGTTCGTCGCCGATGGTGGTTAGTTCGCCGTGGCCCGGGACCACCACCGTGTCATCCGGCAAAGCCAGCACCGTGTCGTTTAGCGAACGCATAATCTTCTGCGCGTTGCCGCCAGGGAGGTCGGTGCGGCCAATCGATCCGGCGAACAGCGTGTCTCCCGCGATGAGTTTCTTGTCAGCTTCGAAGTAGAGGCAAATACTGCCCTCGGTGTGGCCGGGCGTGTGCAGAATCTGGGCTGTGTGTGAGCCGGCGGAGACAAGTTCTCCTGTGGTGACGCTGCGATCGATTTCGATATTTCCAGGCGCCGGCACTCCGATCCACGCGGCCTGCACGTCAAGCATTTTCAGCAGAGCGTAGTCATTCTGGTTCAGCAGGATGGGAGCGCCGGTTGCCGCGCGAAGTTTCATGGCTCCGCCGACGTGGTCGATGTGCGCGTGGGTAATGACGATCTGCTTGACCTGCAGGTTGTGCTTGCGCAAGAGAGCAAGGATGTCTTCAATTTCATCGCCCGGATCAATCACGATCGCTTCGCGAGCGGTCTCGTCGCCAATGATCGAGCAGTTGCACCGCAGCGGACCAACGGGGAGGATTTCGTGGATCATAGGATTATTGTAGCGAGTAAATCATCGGCCACGGATTCGGATTTCCACGGATCAAGACAGGGAAAGAGTTGCGTTGGATCCGGAAGACCCGTTCTGATCTATGGCCATAATTCTTTTTCCGCCTTTGATGCCAGCACTTGCCGCGCGGGCGGGATCGGGTGGACAATACGGCCACGTGCTTCGGAGGTTTTAGTTGGCCAAATATCGGCAGCCAGGATATCAGGACAATGATCGGGAACCGCGCCGCCCGGAGACGCGCAAGGCGCCGCCGGAACGCAAGAGCGGTCCGCCACGCTGGGACCATGCGCTGGGACCGCGGCCGGTGAACCTGCCGGGTACGCGGGCGGTTTCGCGCTGCTCGCAGTGTGGAACGGTGTTGCAGGGTGCGGCAAGTTCGGGGGAAGGCCAATGTCCGAAGTGCGGGTTCGAATTGCATTCTTGCAAACAGTGCACGTATTTCGATCCCGGCAGCCGATTCGAGTGCATGCAGCCGGTCAAAGAGCGGATCGGGAAAAAAGATGCGCGCAATGACTGTACGCTGTACCAGATTCGTGTGACCCGCGAAAAGGAAACGTCGACACCGAAGAGTCTGAAGCCCAACGATGCGCGGGCGGCGTTTGAGAATCTGTTCAAGAAATAGGCGTCAGACCTCAGCAAGAAAATCTCTCACCACAGAGGGCACAGGGGCACACGGAGGAAGGCTCGCAAAACCTGCGGAGCTGCGCTCCGCGGACAGCCGAAGGCGGCTTTCCCCACATCGTTCATTCTCCGACTCCGACTTGCTGAGGTCCGAAGTCTGAGGTCCGCCTTATGGCTTCTGTGTCGGCCTCAATAGAATCTCACTCATGAACGACTGCGGGGCTTGCGTTACGATCGCGGCCACGGCGTGTGCAACGTCGTCCGCCTGCAGCATCTTGGTGGGATCTTTTCCCGCGTGCGGACCGAGTTCGGTGTCGACTGAGCCGGGACACACCACGGAGGCACGGACATTGTGTTTCCGTAATTCTTCCGCGACCGAGTAGGTTAATCCGTTCAGCCCCCACTTGGATGCCGCATACGCCGCTCCGTTGGGCAGCGCGTTCTTTCCTGACAGTGACGAAATGTTGATGATATGTCCGGAGTAGGCGCGGATCATGATGGGAGCAAAAGCGCGGATCGCGTAATAGACGCCCCGGAGATTAGTGTTGAGTATGCGGTCCCATTCTTCCGGTGGCAGGTTGTGCAGCAGATCGTTGAATCCGCCGACACCTGCATTATTTACCAGTATGTCGAGACGGCCGAATGTGCTATCAACGCGAGTGGCCGCATATTCGAGTTGGTGCAGCACAGTGACGTCGCAAGGAATCACTTCGGTCTTGCCCCCGGCGTCGACGATGGCGCGGGCGGTCTCGTCCAGCGTGGATTTTGTGCGCCCGAGCAGCACGGCGGTGGCGCCAAGGGCGGCGAGTTTACGGGCGATCGCCGAGCCGATACCGCGGCCTGCTCCGGTTACGACTGACACTTGTCCGGTAAGGGGCTGTCTGGTGTCCATACCACTAGTTCCTCCTGGCACGATCGTGGGGGTCCGAGCGCGGAGTTGGGAACATCCACATTCTCTGCTCTGCGCATCTTAACAATAAAGAGGAGGACGAATGGGAACCCGCTTGCCTTCGGAAGGAGAGGTACTTATAATCCCGCCAGCCGGGAAAAAGGGTCAGCCGCCTCATCGCTCCAATCGGTTGAGCCCGTTTGTCCCGGGGCCACCTGCCAGGAAGTCGGTGCATTCCAAAGCAGGATCCGAACGCAAAATGCGGTCCAGTCGGAATGCAGTCTGAAGTAGAAGAATACGATCCCAAATAGCCATTTCCCGAGTTTTTAAGGAGCCATACTGATGAAAAAGATTCTGCTTGCGGTTGTGCTTGGGGTAACGGTGGTCGCGGTGGCACAGGACACTGCGCAGCCAGCTCAGGGACAATCGGGCGCACCCGCCCAGGGCCAAGCGCAGGGGCCGGTGATTAAAGATCCTGCCGAATACAACGCGTACGTCGCAGCTGTGCAGCAGAAGGATCCGAGCGCCAAAATCAGCGGTCTGGAAGCGTTTACTACGCAATATCCCAACAGCGTGATGAAGAATCAGGCGCTCGAATTATTGATGGGAGCCTACCAGCAGACGAACAATTCCAAGAAGACGATGGAAACGGCCGCAAAGGTGGTAGCGGGTAATCCGTGCAACATGCGCGCCTTGGCGTTACTGGCATTCTATAACCGCATGCTGGCGCAAAACGGAGACCCCAGCGCGAATCTGGCGGACGGCAAGAAATACGCGGAACAAGGACAAGGCTGCTGGCCGAAGATTACCGATCCCGAAGTCACAAAGATGAAGTCGCAGATGGACCAGATTTTTGGATCGGCCATCGGCATTGCGGATTATCAGGCCAAGGACTACCCTGGAGCTGCCACTGCATTAAAGCCCGTCGTGGATGCGAATCCCACTGACTTCAGTGTGGTATATCCGCTCGCCTTGGCTTACCTGAATCAGGCTCCGCCGGACTATCAGAACGGAATCTGGTTCGCGGCCCGGGCGGCGGCGGTAGCGCCTGCACAGAACCAGGCGGGGATTGAAAAGTATGCGCGCTCACAGTACATCAAGTTCCACGCGGGCGATGACGGCTGGGCCGAACTGTTGGCAGCTGCGAAAGCGAACGGTCAGCAGATGCCGATCAAACCCGCACCGACGCCCGCTGAGCAGGCTCACGACATGGTTGTGAAGACCCCGGCCGACAAGATGGACTTCGCCCAGTGGGAATTTGTATTGACCAATGGCAGTCAGGAAGATCAGAACGCGGTTTGGAATACCATCAAAGGCAAGGCCGTCCAGATGAATGGCACCGTCATCAGCACGACTCCGGACGAGTTCATGATTGCCGGCAGTTCGGACGACATCGATGCCAAGAAGGCGGACATCACGCTGAAGTTCGTAGACAAGGTTCCGGTGAAGATGATCCCGAAAGACGGAGCCAGCTTTGATTTCCAGGGCGAGCCCGCATCTTACACCCCGAACCCGTTCATGATGGTGATGGAGAAAGGCACGATGCTACGCGCCAAGCCGGCAGCGACCGCTCCGACACACAAAGCTCCGGTGCATAAGAAACCGGCAGCTCAGTAAGGCGAATCAAAAAGAGATGCAAAAAGGGCAGCCCGCAAAGGGCTGCCCTAAGTTTTTAAGTTGCGGCCTAACGCACGATCTTCTTCTCCACCGAGACGGGGCGGGCGCTGCGAGGTGGACGCTTGACGCCATCGCGCAACTGGCGGACGTCGATCTTCAACTCGGTGATCGTGCGGCTGAGAGTATTGCGGTGCATGCCTAATTCGCGGGCGGCGCGGCATTGGTTCCCCCGGTTTTCCTGAAGAACCGTCAGGATGAAGCGTTTCTTGAATTCCCGAACGCCTTCGGCGTAGAGGATATTGCTGCGGTACATTTGAAGGACAAGCGCTTCCAATTGATCTTTCACGATGAGTTTCTCTCTATCCAGGAAATTTGTTGGACTGCCACCGCAGCCTATTTCGGCGGAGACGCAGGGGTGCCGCTAAACTTCTGGGGAGCCTGATGGAGTAAACCGAGTCCCTGATAGAAACGCATC
Organism: Candidatus Sulfotelmatobacter sp.; assembly: GCA_035568275.1. Lineage (GTDB taxonomy): Bacteria > Acidobacteriota > Terriglobia > Terriglobales > Acidobacteriaceae > Sulfotelmatobacter. Next base: position 87,655 of record DATMOO010000363.1, on the reverse strand, counting down.
CGCAATTCCGAAGGAGCCAGCCAGATCGCCGCACGCCCGACGACAAGAAAATAAGGCGCCAGTTGCGAATTCTGGAGCAGCTTTGACGCCGGCTCAAACGCCGTCATTCCCATCAGGATTACTGCCACCATCAGCCCGCCCCTTACCAGCCCTAAGACTGCGCCAAGGAAACGGTCAAAACTGCTGAGCCCGGCCTCTTTCATAATCCAGCGCGCAACCCTGGCCGCTAAACCGAACAGGAGCACGATGGCAAAGAAAATGATTAGGAAGCCAAGGATCTCAGCTAACCACGGGTTCTTTAAAAAACTTTCCAGCCACTCTGCGAGGTGATGGTACTGCCACGCAGCCACAATGTACCCGATGACCAGTCCAGCCGTCGTGAGGGCCTCGGAAAAAAAACCCTGCATGGCGGCGGTGATCACACTGAACAGAACGAGCGCGCAAATGATCCAATCGATGACGCTCAAGGTCATAAGTCGTGCTCGGGTAAAACCGAATGCAGTTTCCCGTCACACATCCAGCTTGCGCCCTGTAAGCTGGGAATACGCCTCGAGGTACTTTTCGCTGGTGCGGCGCGCCACGTCCGCAGGAAGCGCGGGAGCGGGCGGCTGCTTGTTCCAGTGAATTTGCTCGAGGTAGTCGCGGACGTACTGCTTGTCGTACGAATCCTGCGCCCGTCCTGGTGCGTACTTGTCAGCGGGCCAGAAGCGGGATGAATCGGGAGTAAGAACTTCATCCGCCAGCGTGATGCCTTGGGCGGTGCGTCCAAACTCAAACTTGGTGTCGGCGATGATGATGCCGCGCTGGCGTGCATAGGCTGCGGCCTTCTTGTAAACGCGCAATGTCAGGTCGCGCAGATGGCTCGCAGTTTCGACGCCAACAATGTCGCACATCTGGTCGAACGATATATTCTCGTCGTGACCGGAGGTCGCCTTCGTCGAGGGTGTGAAGATGGGCTCGGCGAGAGCGTCGGATTCCTGCAGGCCGGGAGGCAGTGCAATACCTGACACTTTGCCGGTTGCCCTGTACTCCTTCCAGCCGGATCCCGAAAGGTAGCCACGTACGATGCATTCGACCGGAAAGATCTCCGCGCGGCGTACCAGCATGGAGCGTCCACGGAGCTGGTCCGCATATTTACGGACCGACGCCGGATATTTGTCGACATCGGCGGTAACCAGATGATTCGGCACCACATCGGCCAGGAAATCAAACCAGAAGAGCGAAATCTGGTTCAGGACGCGGCCTTTGTGTGGAATGCCCGTGGCCAGAACATAATCGAAGGCCGAAATACGGTCGCTGGCTATGAACAGAAGCTGGTTTTCGTCTATTTCATAAACGTCGCGGACTTTGCCGCTGGCCTTCAGTTTGAGATCTGGAAAATCGGTACGGATAAGGACGGAGTCGAGAAGTTCGGGGCTCATGATTAAATTTTACAGGCTCGGGGCGAGGCGTATTCTAGCTGGTCAGAAAAAAATGTCAACGATTCTCGTCACAACAGTGAGGATAGCCTTGCGCTCCGGCGGCATGAAAAGCGTTGACAGAAAAGCGGATTGCGGGAACGCCCGTCGGGCGCCAGTTTCGCTGTGGACCGTTTGTGGAAAAGCTGAGGATGAGCGTGGATAACGGGGAGGGAATTGCGAAATCGGGCCGCTACGAAAGGTCTCGTCCCTTGCAAATGGGGAATCCGCGGAAACTTGTATACGGTGGAGGGGGTCGAGATAGAGCAGAGGTTTGAGACCGGCAATCGGCAGGATCCTTGCTTGCATTCGTTGGTATCTTTTCTGTAGCCTTCAGGCTTTATTTCTCCCGGAGGCTCTCTATTGCATTGCACGCCGCGGTATTCACCGCTTCTTGTGGGCGCGCTCTGCCTTGTCGCGTCGCTGGCTAAAGCTCAGACGATCACGCTTCACGTCGATTTGACCGATGCCCCTCGAAATATCTATCACGCACAATTGAGCATTCCTGTACGTGGCGGAGAGATCGCTCTTGTCTTTCCCAAATGGATTCCCGGGAATCACCGGCCGAGCGGGCCCATCGGAGCATTGACCGGTATTCGCATGGAGGCCGCGGGTCGCGTGGTTCCATGGCTGCGCGATCCGGTCGAGATGTACGAGTTTCATGTCACAGTTCCGGCGGGAGTCGAGAGGCTGGATGTTTGGCTCGATGCCATTACTTCGCTAGACAGCGCCGGAGGCGGCGGGCCCGCTGCTTCCGACGACATTCTCGATCTGAACTGGAACGCCGTGGTGCTCTATCCCAAAGGGGCGCGGTCGGATGATGTGAGCTTTGAGGCATCAGTTATATTGCCGCCTGGATGGAGGTTTGGCACAGCATTGCCCGTAGCGAGCGCCAGCGGCGACGAAGTCCGATTTTCGCCTGTGACATTGACCACGCTAGTGGATTCTCCCCTGATTGCTGGAGTGCATTTCAGGGAGGTTGAATTGACCAAAGCGGGAGAGGCACCGGTGCACGTGATGGACGTGGTTGCCGATTCCGACGCGGATCTGGCCATGACGCCGCAAGACCAAGCGGCATACCAGAAGCTGGTTGCCGAGACTGGAACCTTGTTCGGGGCGAGACATTATCGTCATTACGATTTTCTTCTGACGCTCAGCGATCAGGTGGGCGGCCATGGACTCGAGCATCACGAGTCGAATGACAGCGTGGCGGGTGAGCGCACGTTCCTCGATCCCAATCTGCACATGCTGTATGCAGGCCTCGTCCCACATGAATTCGTCCACTCGTGGAATGGAAAATACCGGCGACCGGCGGGTCTCGCCACGCCCAATTATCAGGAGCCGATGATCGGAGACCTGCTATGGGTCTACGAAGGCCTCACCGAGTATCTCGGCGAACTGCTGGCGGAGCGAAGCGGATTGCTCACTGACGAGCAGTATCGCGAGTCGCTGGCGGAAACCGCGGCGATGCTCGATCACAGGACCGGCAGGACATGGCGTCCGCTCGAGGACACGGCCCGTTCCGTGCAGACGCTGCGAATGATGGGATCGCAATGGCAAAGCTGGCGTCGAAGCCTGGACTATTACCCCGAGGGCGAACTGATCTGGCTGGAGGTAGATGCGATCATCCGCCACCAGACCCAGGGAGGGCGGTCCCTGAATGACTTCTGCCGGAGATTTTATGGCGGAGAGAGCGGGCCTCCCGGGGTTGTGCCTTATACCTTTGACGATGTCGTGCACGCTTTGAACGATGTCGCTCCATACGATTGGGCCCATCTGCTGGCCGAACGCGCGAATACAATCAGCGCGCACGCACCCCTTGGAGGCATTGAACGCGGCGGATGGAGACTGGTCTATAACGACAAGCCGAATCTGTACATCGAAGCGGCTGAGAAGGTGTTCAAGTTCGCCAACTTCTCCTATTCGCTGGGGTTCGACGTCAACGTGGATGGCAAGCTTAACGATGTGATTGTCGGCTCGCCCGCTTACCGGGCTGGCTTGGGCGCCGGCATGAAACTGATCGCGGTGAATGGGCGGAAATGGTCGCCAGAGATTCTCCATGCAGCAGTCGCGGGAGCCCAGCGGAGTAGCCAACCCGTCGAACTACTGGTCGAGAACGCCCAGTTCTTCAAGACCTATTCCGTTACGTATAACGGCGGAGAGAGGAATCCACACTTGGAACGGGTGGCGGCTGTGCCGGATATTCTTGGTCAAATACTGAAGCCGATGACGCACTAGTGTGAACTATGGGACTAGTACCTCCGTATGCCTTTCCACCGGGGAATCACTGTTACAATCGCCGTTAAGTATCCCAGACATTACCAGGGCGCAGGTTTTCATGCTCAAATTGTCATGTGTTCTTGCAGGTCGGCTGCTGGCGGCCGCCGTTTGTGCGTGCCTGGCAGGCAGCTCGGTGGCGCAGGTCTCCGTCCGCGCTGTGAAAGTCCTGGGAAACAAAGACACTGTCGAGATTGAGGTAGAGGCGAGCGACCGGATTGTTCCCGAGACCCAGGTGCTGACGGAGCCCGACCGGTTGGTAATCGATTTTCCGAATGCGGTACCGGGTAATCAGGTTCGCAGCCAGTCGGTAGATCGCGGGGAAGTGAAAGACGTTCGCATCGGGCTGTTCCAGGCGAAACCGCCGGTCACTCGCGTGGTGCTCGACCTGAAGAGCGCACGTTCCTATCAGATATTTCCGTATGGCCGGACCGTGATGATCAAAGTCACGGGGGATTCTGCGGCGAGTGCATCCGCTGCAACCGCGAATGAAGCGCAGCCCACGAGGCGTCCCGGCCTGGTCACAACGAACTACACCACCCGCATCGAACCGGTGAGCGTCCCAGAGCCGCCCCTGCAGGTGTCGTATCGCGACGGATTGCTGGGGATTCACTCCAACAAGGCGACGCTTTCTGAAGTACTCTACGCAATCCAGCAGCGCACTGGAGCGGACATTTCAATCCCCGCCGGGGCCGAGCAAGAGAAAGTGATCGCGGAGATTAGTCCGGCGCCTGCGGCGGAGGCGCTGGCGCGCCTGCTCAATGGATCACGATTCAATTTTCTGATCTTGAATTCCGCGAATGATCCCCGGCAGCTCGATCGCGTGATTCTCAGTGCTCGCACCATGGGAGAGTACGTACCGCCACCGCCGCAGCCACAAGAAGAGCCAGACGCCACCGTAGAGGAACCGCCCGTTCCTGCGCCGAACCCGCCAGTTCAGGCGCCAAGTCCGGAGAATGCGCCGGCACCGCCCGCTGCCGGGGACGATCCGCAGGGCCAGTAGCAGTCTTCCAAACCACACTTCAGAAAAACCGGTCGTCTGCAGTTTGCCTACGGAGGCGTGATCAAACGAACCGGACCGGGGAGTTTGCTGTGATCGCCGTGCCGACCGGAGTTCCGCTTCCATTGCTGCATCCCGCGACATTCAGCACGGTCACGTCCACATTTCCGTATTGATCGGCGGCGTTGATGAAGACGTGGAGGAATCCGACGATCGTTACGGCAACCGGAGTTGGGCTGAAACTCGGGAACGTATTGCCGGTCTGGTCGTAAATCGGGAGCGAAACGACCGAGTTGCTTGCGGTGATTGGGATGGTATTCGCCAATCCCGTAGGATTGCCGCTTCCAGGAAAAATCTGAAAGGGATAGGACGACGGACTGCCGTAAGGACTGAAACTGTCCTGCCCGTCAGGCTGACCGCCATTTGGATTTGGATTGCCCTCGTGGATCAGCGCCATGACGCCATTGGTCGTGTCGTCGGTGGAAGCGGGATTCTCGTTCAGATCCACCATGTTCGGCCCGTTGCCGATCGGAGCGGCACTGGGCACTCCGCAGTAGTAGACGGTGGTTTGATCACAACCGGCGATTGCCTGCTCGTATGCCGATCCGGCGGACGCCGCACTGGGAACGGCCGCGGAAGCGTACAGAGTCTGCCCGGGGAGGTATTCGAGATTGGGCTGTGTGGGAAGGAAGCTACCACTCGTGGGCTGGTTCGCGAGGCTACCTGGCTGCGGAGTGCAATTCGCGGTGATGCGACGTTGGCAGTCGGGAACCAGCAGAAATCGCTCTCCAATGACCCCGGTTGCGTTTCCCCCATTCACCGACATCCCCGGGTTGATGATGTGACCATCAGTCAGGTCTACGAACGGCTGGCAATTCGTCGTGGTAGTCGAGCAGGTCGTGCTCGGGTTCAGTGGGTCCAGGTTAGGCACGATCCATGGCTTCACGCAGCCAGGCTGCACCGGAATAATATTGCCTGAACTCCCCACACTTGCAGAGTTCGAGGAGTTGAATGCCTCGGCGCTTGCGGTGGCGCTCAAAGATGTTCCCGCACTGCCCCAAATCCGCGAGAAGAAATTAGGGACGCCCGTCCGTATGATTTGCACTGTCACCACTGGGTTGATACCGAATGCCGTGCCATTCAACCAAGTGCAATCGGAAGTTCCAGCAGTGCTCGATGCGCTTCCGGCCGAATAGGTGACGCTAATCGTGGTGGGAACTGCTCCTCCCCACCGTATTTTGCTTGGCAATTGCCTTGGCGACTCGGGTGGCCAGTCCGTTGGTTCCGTTCTCAGGACCGCAAATATGGCCCCAGTTCCCCGATACGTTGGTGGGATCGCCGGTGATGCCGGATAGCGAGAGAACTTTGGCGGCGCCCTGTGCCGCGGAGTCCGCACTATGTTGCGCTTCCTCCCTCGTCAGATAGAGCGTGATGACATCGATCGATAGCGCTGCCATGCCGATAATCGCAACCATCGCCAGGGCGACCAGCAGCATCGTTATGCCACGCTCTTGAGTACGATTGCCGCGAATGCGCGATGTTGGAATGAGGGTCTTTTTCATGGCTCAGTTCTCGTTCAAAGCGATCGCAACCGTCGAAATCTGGGTCGGGAGCGTGGCATTGTTCCCGAGCAGGCTTGCCGCCCGCCCGAACTTCCAGGGATACGGATACTGAATGCTGACACAGGTCGCGATCACGGCGGTGGCACCATTCGGACTTAAGGACGCACAACTGATCGCAGGAATGGTGGCGCCGGTCGCTGGGAAGTAGTAACCGCGATTGACGACGACAGTCAGGCCCGCAGTCGGACATCCGGATCCGGTCCCAGTGAATGTCCATGTCACTCCTGCGCCGGTAGGTGTGCTGTTTAGGCTACAGTCGTTGATGTTGTTCGCCTGGAGGTAATTGTCTATGACATAAAAAGCATCCATCACAGAAACCGGGGTTGAGCCTGGCTGCACGTCGCTAATGGGGCCGGCGGCAGCGACCCGAGCCGCATTGCGGGCCAGATTGGTCAATTTTAGCTTCAGAGTGAAGGCGCTGCTGAAATCGAAAATGCCCACGACAAAGACGACCAGCAGCGGCAGCGCAACCGCGAATTCCACCAGTTGCGCTGCATTGTCGTGACGTCGCAAGGATCCTCCCAAGCTCTCGAGGAAACCTGGGATTTGGCGCCAGCGACTCACTGATTCTCCAGACGCGCGCGTGCGGATGCCTTGAGCAAAATTCGCTGTTTATTGAGCGAGGTGAAGGGCAGCCAGGACTGAAACGGATACTGGAAGGTGACGGAAACTCCACATACGGAGCTGCCACCGCTCGTACTCGAAATCTGAACCGGCGCCTGCACGCACACATTCGAACCGGCCACGGTTGTGCAACTGGCGGCGCCACCTTGACATGCGAGAAGGGTCGGCGGTGACGAAAGTGCCGGGATCTTTGTCGGATCGAGTCTTGATGCCAGCATAGCGGTGTTCACAGCGGTCACGGCATTGGCAGCCGGGGAATTCACACTAGTGCAGGTGACGCAATAGGGAGCTGCCGCGGCGCGTGCGCCGTCCTCCGCCGCCCGAGTGATCGCGCCGTAAATGCTAAATGCTTGTCCAAACCAGAAAATTCCGAGAAGGATTAAGAACATTAAGGGCAGTACGGCGGCGGCCTCAGCGATCTCCGCGGCGCGAGTCTCGCGAGCAAGCGTTCTCAGATAGTAAGCCAGACTTGGCATCAGGCCACCATCCTGAGTTTCCAGAAGATCCCATAAAGCACGACTGTCAGCGCCAGGGCCACACCCTTGGGAATGGTCAGCGCATCCGGGTTGTCGAGGGTGACGTGAGATCCGGGCAAGCGGAACGTAACCAGCGACACCAGAATATGGCCGATATTCTTGATCGTTTGAAGAAAGCGGCGCTTGTAGATCACCAGTGCCAATGCCATGACTCCAGCAACAAAGACTGAACCGATCAGAATATCAATTAGCGGCTTCGGGCCGGTGTAGGCTCCGAGCGCAACCGCGAATTTCAGATCGCCCGCGCCCAGACTCTTCAGCAACCAAAAGGGAAGCAACAGGGCGAATGCCAAGCCCGCACCGAGCAGCGATTCTTTCAGTCCACTCCAGCCGCCCAGGACCGTATTCGCAGCGACTCCGACTACAAAGCCCGGCACTGTAAGCCAGTTCGGAATCCTTCGGCTGCGCCAATCCGTCCATCCTGCGATCAGTGAAAGCAAAATCGCTCCCGCCAGAATGAGCGGCTTCAAGCGCGCTCCGCCTGGCACGCTGGCCGAGCACTTTTGCCCTGATAAGGAAAAGGATCCATTTTGTAACGGTCTGCGAACACTCGCGGGATCGGAACCGACCTGAGGCACTCTTGCTCTTGCCCCCGCAAAATCAGCCTCTTGCGCGGATTCTCACATAGCAAGAGGGGTAAGTCAACGAGCCAACAAGCTCCCTGGGGTTCCTTCGTATAACTTCGTGACCTTTGTGGTTGAGGGTTCTGAAAGGCATTCACCACAAAGGTCACGAAGGTACACCAAGGAAAACAAAAGGCCCGAACCAGGTCCGGGCCTTTCCGAAAGAGTTTCTGTGTTCTTACCGGTTGAAGGCTGGGGCCGCATTGTGTTCGGCCACGATCTTCTTCGCGTTGTCGGCCAGCGCCTTGGCTTGTGGCAGAAGCTCAAGACCTTTGACGACTTCCGGATCGGATTCGGCACGAACCTTCATGCCTTCATCTTGACCGAAGGCGTCGATGAAGATTTCCGACTTGATGCTCGATTTGAGCCAATCCGCGTTATCGATCAGGTCAGCCTGGGTATAGGGAATGCTGGCTTCGTCGAGCGACTTGCGGAAGGCCTGCATCGTTGTGTCATCGACTTCAAAGCTCTTCGTGGGATGGTGATCGACAACGTAGCGCTTGGCGAAGTTGAAGAAAGCGTAGTGCTGGAGCAGCGTGTCCTGGAAGTGATTGCTCTTGATGGGAGGAACATTCACGTCGGGAGTGATGCCGCCGCCGCCGTAAACGGTCCGTCCGCTATCAGTCAGCTTCACCTCGCGGTTCGCCGTGTTGTTCTCGGTTTCGCTGCGATTGTAGTAGTAGTCGTAGAGCGAGATGTTGCTATAGTCGCGCTGGATAAGGCGTCCGCTCGGAGTGTAGTAGTGAGCGGTGGTGAGCGCCAGTCCGGTGTTTTCGGACAGCGGATACACGGTTTGCACCAGGCCCTTGCCGAACGTGACTTCGCCAACGATCAGGCCGCGGTCGTGATCCTGGATCGCGCCAGAAACAATTTCAGCCGCCGAAGCCGTCAGGCGATTCACGAGAACGACAACCGGATAGTCCTTGCCACCGTTGCCATGCTGCGCGATGTAGCGCTTCTCGGCCGAGGCGCGTCCGTGGTGCGATACGATCAGTTGTCCCTTCTTCAGGAACTTGTCGGCGACGCCAACGCCTTCGCTGAGCAAGCCGCCAGGATTGCCGCGCAGGTCGAGGATAAGACCCTTGAGATCACCAAACGAATCCAGTGCTTCGGAAACTTCACGCTCGGTGGTCTCATTGAAGCCATTCACGTGCATGTAGCCGACGCCCGGCTTGATGAGGAAGTGCACGTCGACGCTGTAGCGCGGAATCTCGTCGCGCACCAGGGTGAACTCCATCGGTTTCTCGACGCCTTCACGCGCGATGCTGATGTGAACGGTGGTGCCTTTGGGTCCCTTCAGCAGGTCAGCAACATCCCCGGTGCTCATGTTCTCGGTGGACTTGCCGTCAACCGCGATGATCACGTCACCCGGGTGAATGCCGGCCTTGTACGCCGGCGTTCCCGTGAACGGATAAATGACGATGACTTTGTTGTTGCGCGGGCCGACCGTCATGCCGACGCCGTAGTACTTGCCGCGCTGGTCCTCGCGCATCAGCGCGTAGGACTTGGGATCGAAGAAATTCGAGTGCGGGTCGAGCGCATGCAGCATCCCGGGGATCGCGCCGTTGTAAATGGCCTTATCGGCATTCACCGGCTCGGCGTAATTTTCCTCGACCAGAGCGTAAACATCGGTGAATTGCTTAAGGCTGTCCTTGACGTCGGAGTCGCCGGTAATCGACGACTGTTGGCCGGAGCGCTGGGCGAACAGAATGCCCAGAAATCCGCAGGCAAGGAGGAAAAAAACTACCAGGAAGAGCGACCGGCGAGAACTACGTGCCATCTTGAGATTTCCTTCGTTGAGGGCTTGCTTCCACCCCAGCTACTGCACTGAATACAGGCAGTATATCATTACTTGGACGGCGCTGGACCGGGATGGTTACCGTCGGTAACGCCCTTGTTTTTATGATGCTCCGGCAGGCCTTTCGGGCTCTCGGGTTGAGGGTTTTGGCCGACTATTTAGGTGGGGCGGATGGCTGAAAGATTGCGCTTGACAGTTTTTCGAGTGGCGTACATTTCGGGTCAACCGGGATCACCGCCAACAGCCCCAGTAGTTGCATGACCGGCCGCGCTGCGGCGCGCGCGCGTCCAGTACAGCTTCAAGTGTGCATGACATCCGTTTCGGAACCTCCAACACGATGACATGCATCAGCGGATGCGGACTGTTCGGGTCGCGGTAGGAGATTCGAAAGAAATGGCGCTGCTGGCGCGGCTTGAGCAGCGCGACCACGATAACCGGCAGCACTCCCAGGTGACGGGCGATTTCTTTTGTGTGCTGAAACGAGTCGATGTTCGCGTACGGAACTGACAGTTTGGTCCCCTGACACTCAAAGATCAGAGAAGAGTCCGACGTTGTATCCAATTTTCCCATCGCCCCATTCTTTATGCCGGGGGCTGTACCGCCAATGTACTGCACGTGTTCCCCGGTAAGCGCAACCGCGGGCAATGACAGAAGTAGGAGTGACCAAAGTAAGAAGTATTTTTTCAAGCTGCACCTCCGAATGAGTTACTAAGAGCAGCTTAGAAAATCTTTTCCATGGGCGGAGGGACTCATGGGTCGGTCTTTCAAGTGTCACATGAAGGATTTCTCAGCATGGCTTGACGGACTGCGCAATCCTGATCATGGCATCGGCGCTGCGCTCGACATCTTCGTCGGTGGTGGCCCAACTGGAGACGGAAATCCGCATGGCGGTCTGGTTCTGCCAGACAGTGCCGCCGCACCAGCAGGTTCCGTCAGCCTGAATTTCTGCAATGACGCGCCGAGTCTCTTCCGGGCTGCCAAATGACACGAGAACTTGATTGAGAACTACATCGTTGAGCACGCTTATGCCTGCGCCGCTCAGCCGTTCGGCAAACAAGCGCGCCTGCCGGCAATTGCGTTCGATCATCTCTCGCAGGCCAGTTCGGCCCAACGAGCGCAACGCCGCCCATAGTTCGACTCCACGCGCGCGGCGTGAGGCGTCCGGCGTGAACTGCCACGGCTCGCGTTGCGAACTCTGCGCCAGATAAGCGGCGTTTCCGGTAGGCAGCGCGCGGCGTAGATTGTCGGGATCGCGCACCAGGACCATGCCCGAATCGTAGGGGACATTGAGCCACTTGTGACAATCGACGGCCCAGGAGTCAGCATTTTCGAAGCCATCCACCAATGGCGCATAAAGCGGCGAGACCGCGCCCCACAAGCCGAAAGCTCCGTCGACATGGACCCAGGCGCCAGCTTCGCGAGCCCGGGAGCAGATTTCTCGCGCGGGATCAAACGCTCCGGTGTTCACGTTGCCAGCTTGAACGCAAACCATCGTATGTTCGTCGAGCGACGGCAAAGCGTCGGCGCGCATGCGTCCCTGACCGTCAGCCGGGACCGTGATCACTCGCGAGCGCCCGAGGCCCAGCATCGCCAGCGCACGCAGCAGCGACACGTGCACTTCTTGCCCGACCACAACTCGAAGCGGCTGCGCCCCAAACAGTCCGTTGTCTTCTACATTCCAGCCTGCGCGGTGGAGAAGCGCCGAGCGTGCCGCAGCCAGCCCTGAAAAATTTGCCATAGTAGTGCAAGTGACGAATCCGGCTCCGGTTCCCTGCGGCAAGCTGAGCAAATCCACGACCCAGGCCTCCACGATCTCCTCAAGCTTTGCGGCTACGGGAGACATGACCTGCATAGCCGCATTCTGGTCCCAGGCGCCGGCAAGCCAGTTTGCTGCCAGCGAAGCCGGAAGAGTCCCGCCAACTACAAATCCGAAGTAGCGTCCGCCGGTGGTTGCCACGGTAGCCGGCGAACCGATCTCATCCAATAGAGCGAGAAGTTCAGCGGGATCGGCAGAAGCGTCGGGCAGCGGCCCGCCGAGTTGTTGCAGCCTGGCTAGGGCTTGGGCTGACGGCGCAACCGGACGTTCGTTGATTCCAGCTAAATAACGTGAGGCACGAGTTGCGACATCAGAGAGCAGTTCTTTCAAGACTCCTCCTTGCGAGAAGTTCCGCTGTATTGGATGGGCTAGTCACGATCGGGAATCAGAATTCTCGAGCGGCTGTCGAACAAAATCTTCGAAGCGGCGCAATTCTGCAATCGAAGTTTCAGAGAGCAGGGAAAAGGGAATGGCGCGGACGCCAGCGGGGAGTTCCGCGGCTGTCAAGACATCACAGACCACAGCCGCTGTTTCCTTCAGTCCGCGTTGCCAATGAGGCTCGCGGGCGTCACGGAAGACGAGGCTGTCGGGATGGAATCCGGCAGCCGTCAGTAGGGCGCGAGCCACTTTCAAGAATTCCTGCCAGCGCGAGGCCACGCCGACCAGCGCACCCGAGGGGGCCGGAAGATATCCGGCAAGTGAGGCTGGAACGGAGCGAATCTGCAGGATGAGCAGTTCCGTACCCGGTGACATCAGTTCGCGAACCTTTGCTTCGCGATTCGGCAGGAGAACCGGCATCCCGCCTTCAGGCGTTCTCGGGCAATCCTCCAGGCCGCAAGACTCGACTGGGAAGGTGACGGACCGCGCGATCTCGGCTGCCAGGATTCGACGCAGTTGCTCGTCGGGCTCAATCAAAAGGAAATGATCAGGAGGCTGCAACTCCAGCCACTGCCGCAACCGGAATCGAACCTGCGGAAGAGTGACACCGAGCTTACGCGCCGATCGAAACAGACGCGCGATCATCTGGTCAATGGCGAGCGAGGGTGTAGTGGCTGCCTCGGGTTTACTGGACCGAACGTAAACGCCGCTGCCGTGGCGAAATTCCACCCACTTGTCGCGTTCGAGCTGCCGGTACCCGGCGCTGATCGTGTTGGGATGCAGGTGGAATCGCCGAGCCAGTTCGCGGGTACTCGGCAGACGTTGTCCGGGAGAAAGATCGTCGCTCAGAATGCCGAGGATGACCTGCGTGACCAACTGCTCGCGGATCGACACTTCGCTGGCGCGCGCAAACCAGAATTGCATGGCGGCAACATGGTAAAGCAAGTGGTCAGTGGCTAGTGGTCAGTGATCAGTTAAAACGCATAAATCCGGCGATCGATAGTCAATCCATTTTGGCCTGAGATGAAGACTTAAAGCTTGAGATCCAGAGCGATGCCCAGTTGTCTTTATTCTGACCCCTGACCCCTGACCCCTTATCACCACGACGTCAAGTCTTTTTGAGGCGGCAATTGCCCCCTCTTCCTCAGGCACAGTATGATGAACGGCATGAGCTTCTCCGAGACGATCTTCCTGTTCTTCCTGGCCCTGGTCATATTCGGGCCGAAGAAGTTGCCGGAGATCGCCCGCCAGGTCGGCAAATATCTGAACGAATTCAAGCGGGCTTCCAACGAGTTCAAGGCGCAGATTGAGCAGGAGATCGCTCATCTCGAGGTGGAAACCAAGCAGACGATCTTGCCGCCTACGCCGTCGGTGCAGGGTACGACCAGCCGCACGCTGAACTCTCCGCCCGTCGAGGAGACTAAGGTCGAGACCTCAGTGCCCGCCGAGCCTGCCGCGCCGGAAGCTGCAACACTTGCTTCCTCGGTCGAAGAACATGCCTCGACATCCGGAAATGGGGCGACACCGCCGGTGGCTACCGAAGCTGTCCCCGCCTCAGAAGAAGTGACATCCGATACGTCGCAGGAATCGCATGCCTGACGTCGCGACCGAGATACCTCCCCAGGAAGACGAAAAAGAGTCCATGCCCACCATGGGCTTCCTCGATCACCTCGAGGAACTGCGCAAGCGCATCGTCTACAGCATCATTGCAGTGGCAGTTGGCTTTGGTATTTGCTGGTGGAAGGTGGAGCGCATATACGACATCATGCAGCGCCCCATCATCGATGCTCTGCGAGCAAATGGCATGGCCGAGAAGCTGGTTTATTTGAACCCCACCGAGCCCTTCAACCTTTACTTGAAGATCGCCGCGCTGGCCGGTTTGTTCCTGACATCTCCGTTTGTGCTGTATCAGGTGTGGATGTTCATCTCGCCCGGCCTGTACAGGAACGAGAAGCGTTACGTCGTGCCGTTCATGGTGTCGACCATCAGCTTATTCGCCTGTGGCGGATACTTCGGATACAAGATCGTCTATCCCGCAGCGCTAACCTTCCTGATCAATTTCGGCAAACAATTTCAGCCGATGATCACGATCGGGGAATACACGTCGCTGTTTCTTAGCATCATTCTAGGCATGGGCTTGATTTTTGAAATGCCCATCCTTGTCTTTTTCCTGTCGTTGATGGGCATCGTCAGCGCGGGATTCATGTGGAAGAATTTCCGCTACTCCATCCTCGTTATTTTCATCATTGCCGCCATCGTTACCCCGACAACCGACATCCTGAATATGTGCATCTTTGCTGCGCCCATGATCGCGTTATACGCGTTCAGCATTGGCGTGGCGTGGCTCGTACATCCCAAGCAGCGCTCCGCGAGACGAGAAAAGAAGGCTTGATGAGGGGAGCGAAGCGTCTCTCGTGGATACTGCTGGCGGCCGCGTTGGCGCTGATCGCCTGCGATCGGGATAAGGACTCCAGCGCAGCCCAGAATACAACCGTATCTGCGAGCGCGCCCCCGATCCAGCCTTTAAATTTTCCTCCGGATGATGGTCCGCTGCCCTCCGTCGATGGCGACCGCGCGATGCAGTACGTGAAAGAGATTGTGAAGTTCGGTCCGCGGCCGCTGGGCAGTGCCAATCACAGGAAAGTCGAAGAGTACATTTCCTCGCATCTGAAAGGCGATCAGGTCGAGGACGACATCTTTACCGCCGATACGCCCGAGGGCAAGTTTCCGGTTCACAACATCATCGCGAAATATCCTGGAACAAAAGACGGCATCATCATCATTGCCAGTCATTACGATACGAACTATCCCTTGCGCAATACCTCATTCGTGGGTGCAAATGATGGTGCGTCATCGAGCGGGCTATTGCTGGAGGTAGCCAACCATCTGCGGGGAAAGCAGGGCGACGGTTACAGCGTCTGGCTGGTTTGGGATGACGCGGAAGAAGCGATGAAGCCAGACGGTTCCGGCGGTCAGCCCAATGAGATGCCGTTCAGTGCCGATAGCCTTTACGGCATTACACATCTTGCCGAGAAATGGCAGGCCGACGGAACGCTGAAGAAAGTGAAAGCGTTCATCCTGACCGACATGATTGGCGACGCAGACCTGAATGTCGAACGCGAAACAAATTCCACTGCATGGCTAAAGGAAGTTGTTTATGAGGCGGCCAAGCGTCTGGGATACCAATCACATTTTTTCGGCCGCGAATTGGAAGTCTCCGATGACCACATTCCGTTTGTGAAGCGAGGTGTTCCATCCGTGGACCTAATTGACTTCACCTACGGCTACAACGTCGCTTATTGGCACACGACGGAAGATACAATCGACAAGCTCAGCCCGCGCAGCCTGCAGATTGTCGGCGGAGTCGTGCTCGAAACGCTGCGCATCCTCGACAAGATGAATCCGCTTCCCCCGAAGTAACCCCATCAACCACGAAGGACACTAAGGTTCACGAAGGAAAATCTTTCATGTTCTTCCTTCGTGTCCTTCGTGTCCTTCGTGGTTTCCGCCTTTTTGCTCTTTTTCAGAATTTCATTTCTAATGCACAACAATATGCGAACTATGAAGACCCTGTTCTTTGTTTGCATTATTCATCTAGCTGCTTTCGCCGCAAATCCTCCCGCAGACAACAACGACGTCAACAGAATCATTCAGGCTGCTCTCCAGCCCTCGCCGATCCAGGAGAATCTTCGGCGCCTGACCGACGAGATTGGAGGTCGAGTCCCGGGCACTCCAGCCATGCAGCACGCCGTGCAGTGGGGCATGCAGGCCTTTGCCGCGGCGGGGGCCGATAGCGTACATAGCGAGGGTTTCGAGATTCCAAACTCATGGTCTGAAGGTGCGACCGAAATGAGCGCCACTACAGCGCATCAGGTCACCGCCACAGGGGTGGGAGGCGGGACGGTTCTTTCCTCTTTTCGGGTGCGTGCGGTCTCGGTGGCGTGGGCGCCAGCGCTCGCTCCAGTCAAGCATGTTCCCGTCGTAGATATCGGCGAAGGAACAGAAGCAGCCTTCCAGAAGGCCGGAGACGTGACGGGGAAGATTCTTCTGGTGCACACCGTCGTACTCAAAACCTGGGACGATCTTTTCGCCGAGTACACGAACGCGCCGCCAATCATCGATCGCGCAGTCAAGGCCAAGGCGAAGGCAATTGCGTTCATCGCGACTCGCGACCACGACATTCTTTATCGCCACACGAATGCAGGCGCCGGGGAAATCGATCGGTTGCCAATGGTGATTGTTGCCCGCGAAGACGGCGAGCGCATGGTGCGCCTCCTCGCTGCCCGAAACCTCGTGTGGGCGGATCTTTCTATTCCGAACCAGATTGGCGGGCCCGTCAAGACCTCCAACGTGATCGCGGAGATTCGCGGCAGTGAGAAGCCGGAGGAGTTCGTGATCCTCGGCGCCCATCTGGATTCCTGGGAACTCGGTACGGGTGCACTCGACAATGGGTGCAACGCCGCTCTGGTCATCGATGCTTTGCGAGCCATTAAAGCGTCGGGGTTGACGCCGCGGCGCACCATTCGTTTCATTCTTTTCTCGGGCGAGGAAGAAGGCCTGATCGGTTCCCGCGTCTATGCCTTCGCCCATCGAGCTGAACTCGACCGGGCCGCGGGTGTAGTGATCTACGATTCCGGGACGGGGAAGACGACCGGCTTCTCGCTCGGCGGCCGAAAGGACGTGTACGGCATGGCGAAGGAGTTGATTTCACCCCTCGCGCAATTCGAAGTGAAGAATCTGAAGCTCGATATGGAATGGGGCACAGATCACTTCGACTTCATGCTCGAGGGAGTGCCGACCTTCGTTGCCGACCAACAGGAGGCCAACTACCTCGAGAACTATCACGCGGTCTCCGACACCTACGACAAAGTGGACTTCCCGCAATTGAAGAAGCATGTGGCCGAAGGTGCCGCGCTAAGCTTCGAGTTGGCGAACCTGTACGAGAAAGTCGGCCCGCGGCTCACGCACGATCAGATCGAGCAAACAATGCACGACACCAACAGCGTGGAGATGTTCAAATCCTTCGGTCTGTGGGACGACTGGCAGAGCGGCAAGAGGGGAAGGCAGAAGTGATTTCAGATTTCAGATTGTAGATTTGAGATTGAAAGGCCTACGCGCGGCAATTAACAATCTGAAGTCTACAATCTACAATCTACAATCTAAAATCTAAAATCTGAAATCTGAAATCTAAAACTTCCAATTCCAACCGCCGCCGGGGAGCCTTTTGCTTTACTTCTGGATTCTCTTCAACGTTTTCGCGCTGGTCATGCTGATAATCGACCTGCGCGTGTTTCACCGGCCCGGCCATGTAGTGAAGTTTCGCGCGGCATTGGGCTGGAGCCTGATGTATGTTGCGATGGCCGCCGCCTTCGCGGCCATTCTCTACTTCTGGCAAGGGCGTCAGGCCGGCCTGGAGTTCGTCGCCGGATACGTGGTCGAGTTGTCGCTGAGTGTCGACAATCTGTTTGTCTTCCTGGTGATCTTCAACTATTTTGCCGTTCCCGACGAACTGCAGCACCGCGTTTTGTTTTGGGGAGTTCTTGGCGCGCTCATCTTGCGGGGAATCTTCATCGGCGCCGGAGTGGAGCTCATCCAGCGCTTCCATTGGTTGCTCTTCGTTTTCGGCGCGTTGCTGATCTATAGCGGCATTCGCGTATTTCTATCTGGCGGGCACCAGGTAAACCCGTCGTCCAATCCGATAGTGAAGGCTCTGCGCCGGTTGATTCCTGTGACCACGGACTATCGGGGCGGCCGATTCTTTGTTCGTAATCCACAGGACAATGGGCGGCTCTATGCCACTCCGCTTTTGGTTGTGCTTCTGGTCATCGAAACGACCGACGTGTTGTTTGCCGTCGATTCCATTCCGGCCGTCCTCGCCATCACGTTGAAGGCGTTCATCGTTTACACGTCCAATGTGTTCGCGATCCTGGGACTGCGGTCTATGTACTTCGCAGTCTCGGGACTCATCAAGGTCTTCCGCTTCCTGCATTATGGTCTCGCGGTCATCCTGATCCTGGTTGGCGTAAAAATGCTTCTGGGCGACTACTTCGAAATCCCGATTGGAGTCACGTTGGGAACGGTGGCGCTAGTGCTGCTGATATCGATTGGGCTTTCGCTGGCATATCCTGCAAAGGCTGCCAACAACGCGGGCAAGTGAGCACGTCGGGCTAAGCGACGAAAACCACTTTGTCACCGCGAACCACCGAATGCTTCAAGAATTTCTTGTCATCGTGATCGGGATAATCCATGCGGTAGTGGGCGCCGCGGCTCTCTTCCCGAGCCAGTGCGGACCGCGCTACAAGCAGCGCGGCAAGATGAAGGTTAGCGGCTTCATGCCCGCGTAGCGTCTTTGGATGCGCCAGCTTCGGAGCCATCTCTTCCAGCGCTTGGACGGCCTTCTGCATTCCCAGGCGCGTCCGCACAATACCAACTTCACTCCACATCAGATTCTGAATCTGTCGGACTAACTCCTCAACGCCAGCGTCCACGGGACCGTTAGAATATGCGGCTTTCGGATTGGGGGTCGCGTGCGCTGAGACCTTCTCGAGGTTGCGCATTGCTTTTCCAGCACGTGCCCCGTAAACAAGGGCTTCGAGCAGCGTATTACTGGGCAGTCGGTTGGCCCCATGTACACCTGTCATCGCCACCTCACCAGCCGCGTACAGCCCTGCGACATTCGTCCTCCCGTCGAGGTCGGTGCGCACTCCGCCGAGAGTGCAATGCGCTGCCGGGCGCACCGGAATGAGGTCTTCCGTGATGTCGAGGTTATAGGCCATGCAGCTGGCATAAACGCGCGGGAAGTGTTTCTGAATTTTGGCAGCGTTGAAGTGAGTCACGTCGAGATATACGAAGGGATCTTTCGCACGGCTCACTTCCATCTCATGAACGATGGCGCGCGCGATCAGGTCGAGGGGAGCCCGTTCGCCCAGCGGGTGGTACTTTCCCATAAAACGGTCGAGTTCAAAGTTGCGCAGGAAAGCGCCCTCGGAGCGCAGTCCCTCGGGCAGAGGGAAGCCTGGGACTTTCTTCATGTGAAGAGCGGTGGGATGGAACTGAACGAACTCCATGTCTCCCACGTCAACTCCGGCGCGGAACGCGAGCGCGATCCCGTCCGCAGTAGCGGTGTCGGGGTTTGTCGTGTTGGAGAAGATTTGTCCAAATCCGCCAGTGGCGAGTAGAACCGCGGAACCGGCGATCTCTTGAGGCATCCCTTTTTCGTCGATAAGGGAAACTCCGCTGATCCGGCTGCCTTCAGTGCGCAACTCCGTTATGAAGGCAAACGCGGCCTGCGACACATGTTTCAACGATTCCACTTTCTGCGAGAGAGTCCGCAAAATCTGCTTGCCAGTAGATTCGCCATGGGCATGCAGTCGCCGGCTGCGCGTGTGCGGGTTTTCAAGTTCAAAGGACAGCTTTGTGGTGTGATGCTTGCCCCACGCCAGCAATTCGTCAATCCGCTCAGCACCTTCGTCGATCAGGATCTTGACCGCAGCGGGATTGCACAGACCGGCGCCTGCTTCGAGAGTGTCCTGTAGGTGCAGGATCACATCATCTTCATCGCCCAACCACTCAGCGTCACTTTTGGCGTCGTGGGCTTTGATAGTTGGAAATTCCTTCTTTGCGATGAGCAAGACCTGCCCTGACTCCGCCAACTCGATGGCGGCACGCAGTGCGGCGATACCGGCGCCCACGACGATAGAGTCAGTCTGGGCTGGCAGACCCTTCATAGAGGGGCAATACTACCACCGAAGGTCTAGGGCAGGGACAGGAACGCTTACGCTATTATGGGAACGCAATGGCGCAAGCGACCATACACGTCCTGCCACGGCCCTATCAGGCGTGGATCGAGAATGGCCTGCTCACTCGCGCAGGATCCATCCTGGGCGATCTGTTACCGCAAACCAGTCGCATTTTCGTGGTGACTGTCGCCCCGGTGCGGAAGCGCTGGGGAGCAAAGTTTATGGCTGCACTGAAGGCGGCGGGATTCGCGCCCGAGGTGATTCTGATGCCTGACGGCGAACCCTCGAAGCGGCTGGCAACCGTGGAAGCGATGGCGGAAAAGCTGGTGCGGATGGGAGCCGACCGCAAAGCAGTGATCGTCGCGCTAGGTGGGGGCGTCGTGGGTGATGTCGCCGGATTGCTGGCCTCGTTATATATGCGCGGCGTTGAGTTCGTGCAGGTTCCTACCACCGTGCTCGCCCAGGTGGATGCATCCGTCGGCGGGAAAACAGGGGTGAACCTTGTTGCCGGCAAGAATCTGGTCGGAACTTTTTATCATCCAAGAGTTGTCCTGATTGATCCAAACGTACTGAAGACGCTGCCCGACCGGGAATTTCGGGCGGGACTCTACGAAGCGCTGAAGTGCGGCATCATCGGCAACGTCGAATTGTTCCTGCGATTCGAGCAGAATCGCGCCAAGATTCTGAAGCGCGATCCAGTAGAACTGGAGTGGCTGATCGCGCAGGCGGTGAAGTTGAAGGCGGAGGTGGTATCCGCTGACGAACACGAAGGTGGTTTACGGCGCGTGCTGAACCTGGGCCACACGATCGGTCATGCGCTTGAAGCCGAGACGAATTATCGTTCTCTCTTACACGGTGAAGCCGTGGCCTGGGGCATGATTGCCGCCACCAATATCGCACTCACTGTGGGGCGCACCGACAGCGTGACCGCCGGCCGGATTGCCGATGCCGTCTTGAGCCTGGGACGCCTACCGGAAGTGAATGTCAGCGCGAAGAAGATTCTGGCGCGTCTGCAGAGTGATAAAAAGACGCAGAACGGTGTCGTACATTTCATCTTGCCACGAGAAATCGGCAAGATCGAAGTTGCCAGCGACGTGCCCGAACGCGCGGTGGTGGATTCCGTCGAAGAATTGCGTCGCCTGTCACGCGGCGGGTAGGTTTGGAGCAAAAGTTAGGGGGAGTGATGCAGGAAACTGCCGAGCAGTACATTGGAAGAATCCTTGGGTATGTAAAAGGTCAGGACGCAATCAAGGTCCAGCGGACAACCGCTGCGAAGCTCAAGAAATCCATCGTCGGCCTGACTCCAGCGCAGTTGAAGTGGCGGCCTGAGCCGGCGAAGTGGTCGATCGCCGAGATTATTGCGCACCTGGCTGATGCAGAGGTTGTGGCGAGTTGGCGCATGCGCTCCGTCATCGGAGAGAACGGTATCACGATTCAACCCTTTGATCAGGACGCGTGGGCATCCGTATTTAACTATCGCAACCGCGATACCAGGCGTTCGCTGGAAGTCTTCCGCGTGCTACGCGAAAACAATCTGGCCATGCTCAAGGAGATTGCTCCGGAAACTTGGGACAACTTCGGCATGCATCTGGAGCGCGGCAAGGAGTCGATTGCGCACCTGGCGCGCATGTTCGCGGGACACGACACGAATCACGTTTTGCAGATCGAGCGCATCGTAAAGCAAATCAAGAGCGCAAAGTCGAAGAAGAAGCGGTAACGCCATCCCGAGAATCGTGCCCGAGCCCAAATCCCCAGTTGTCGGCGCAGCGCCAGAAGGGGCGAGCGACCGGAAAGCCGCGGCCCGCGCGGTGCGCGAGATGTTTACCTCGATCGCGGCCCGCTACGACCTGCTGAATCACGTCCTGTCGTTCAATGTGGATGGCGTTTGGTGGCGGCGCACTGCCCGAACGTTTCGACACATTCTGATGCGCCCCGATGCCCGCATCCTGGACCTTTGCTGCGGAACCGGTGATATGGCGTTCGCGCTACAGCGGCAGGCAGGGAAGTCATCGGCGCAGATTGTCGGTGCGGATTTTTCTCAAGCCATGCTGCAACGGGCCGTGCTCAAGTCAGCCGATCGCGCGCCGGCGCCAGAGTGGATTGAAGCCGACGCTCTCAATCTCCCGTTCCCTGAATCACATTTCGACCTGGTTACCTCGGCATTCGGTTTCCGCAATCTTGCGGATTACGATGGGGGCTTGCGAGAAATCACGCGAATTCTTCGCCCCGGCGGAGAGTGCGGAATTCTCGATTTTGGCGAGCCCAGCGGAGTGATAGGTGCTCTCTACCGGATTTATTTCAAACAGGTGCTGCCTCGGGTCGGCACGATGATTTCCGGAGTGCAGGGGCCGTACGCGTATCTTCCTGCGTCGGTCGAGCGCTTCCCGCCACCAGCGGAAATGTTGACCCGCATGAAGAGCGCCGGCTTTGCCGAAGCCACCTGGACGCCGTACTCGTTCGGAATCGCGGGATTGTACCGCGGCAAGAAAGCGGCTTAAGATTGTGCGCGCAAGGCTAGCTCTCTTATTTTTGACATTGTGATCCTGAGCCGCGTCTTTTGCGGCGAAGGACCTATGCAACTCGCTCGCAGCACCGGCGCAGCAAGGAAGTTCGTAGGTCCTTCGCGGCAAAGAACGCCGCTCAGGATGACAACGTAAGGAGTACACAATTTCTTAAACGGCTTTAGCCCGCGTCGCGCAGAAGCTTGCTCAAGCTCTCGATATCCTGGGCCCCCACATCGCCGACCACGAAATATCGCAGCCCATTCTTTTTCCAGCCTTCGACGGTAAACGACAACGTCGAAACCGGTGCCGAAGCTAACGCTGCCGTCTCGTCCCCGCGGTCCTGAAAGATGAAGACGGAGATCTCGTGCTGGCGAAGACGATAGATCAGATGCGCGCCCGGGGATTGAGCAAGGTAAGTAACTCTTCCCCCTACGAGGGTGAAATCGGTGCCTTGCAACTCCGGCAGGTTGAAGCTGAA
Organism: Candidatus Sulfotelmatobacter sp.; assembly: GCA_035568275.1. Classification (GTDB taxonomy): domain Bacteria; phylum Acidobacteriota; class Terriglobia; order Terriglobales; family Acidobacteriaceae; genus Sulfotelmatobacter. The sequence goes on along the minus strand of DATMOO010000363.1, from coordinate 64,803 downwards.
TGGAATCTTTCCTTGGAACCACGGTTTTACGGTGTGCCGGTCGGTGGAGATTACGTCAACGGGACTCGCGCTCGCCAGCGTGGCCACGTGGAGATCTGTCAGTTCGCTGTAAACCCGTTGTCGCAGTGTCTTTTCGTGATCGACGTACAAACTGACCGCCAACGACAGAACCAGGACGAGAGTCGCAGGCAAAGCCACGATCTTCCAAACCCACGACCCCTGACGTTGCCCACTCTTGACCAGACTCCGCCGTACTTTCTCGCGCAGCTGAGCGCTCGGTTGATAACGCCTCCCCACCACGGCGACCGCCCGCTTCATCTGGACTCGCTCCAATACTTCCGCAGCACAGTCTGTGCACTGCCTCAAATGCTGCGCCAGAGAGGCCGCGTCCGATGAGGAGAGTTCACCATCAACGTAGGCGTATAGCTTCGCGTTCCATGACTCACACGCCATGCGCAGCCCCCTTGAACTTTTCAACCATCAATGCACGGAGCGCTTTGCGAGCGCGATACAGGCGAGACATGACAGTACCAACGGGAATGGCTAACACTTGAGCGATCTCTTCGTACGACATCTCCTCAACTTCACACAGCAATAAGGTCTCGCGAAAAGTTACCTGTAGCTCCGTGAGTGCCTGGCGAACCATCTCGCGGTCGGCCCGTTCGAGAAGTACGGTCTCGGGATTCGGGGCTGTGGAAGCAATGGTTTCAACCTCGTCGTCGCTTACCGAGGTTGATTTCAGCCCGGTCCTCGAGGTGAGGAATGTATTCCGGAGGATGCGAAACATCCACGCTCGAAAGTTCGTGCCCAGCTGAAATGCGGAAAATGCGCGCAGCGCCTTGGCGTAGGTTTCCTGCACAAGGTCTTCGGCCTCCGACGCGTCTTGGGCCAGCCAATGCGCAAAGTTATAGAGTTGCTCGAATAGCGGCAGAGCCAGTTCTTCAAACGTCGCGGCAGACACGCGTTCATCCGGCACCTCCATAGCATAAACTGCATAACCGCGGATTTATTTCCACTTCGGCGAGAAATATTTCTCTCGTCCCGGCTGGGAATATTTGCGAGCTGTGCCGCTTTTCCTCTCGGCTGCTCAGAAGCCATAGTCGTTACCGCGAGATCCGTCGTCACATTCGCGAAATCGGAGCCTTCGAGCTTACAGAGGCAGAGATCTCCGGCACCGCAACGCGGACATAGTAACGAATAGCAACTCGCCTGAGATTCCGGAGCGGTTACCAAAGACGGTCCGCGCGCCAACCTAAAGAACAGGTCTCAATACCTCCCTACGATACTTGGCGTCCGCTCATTGCTTCAGGCACTCTGCCTAAAAGCAGTTTCCCGCCACTTCCTAGCGTCGCTTTTCTGGCCGAATGTCAGCCGCTTCTTATCTTTGCCTTTCTGGCCGGATGTTCAGCAAACAATTTTCAAGTGCAGTTGGGAGCGTGCTTCGTGTCAGCTTGAGGCAATCCGTTGAGCCAGCAGCAGAGAGCTGAGGAATCCCCCGCCCCAGTCCAATCAGGAGAAGAACGATGCAAAGAAAGTTATCCAATCATCTCTGTGTTGCGGCTCTAGTCGTACTGGCCGTGATTTGTTTCTCAACCTCAGCCCGTGCCTACCCGAACGGCATTTCAGGAGTTTCCGGCAAGAGTGGGTCGACTTGCACGATGTGTCATAGCAGCGGCACAAACCTGCCGACAGTCATTATCAGTGGTCCGACGACCGTGGCTTCCGGTTCCACCAATACTTACACCTTAAACAATAACGGCGGCCCAAATAGTGGATTAGACGTCGGAGCGTCAGCTGGAACGTTCTCCGCGGGATCGACCACACTTGTGATGAATGGTGAGATTACCCAGATTGCAGCGCTCTCCTCCACCCCTCTTAGTTGGACATTCAACTGGACAGCGCCAACCGTTACCACCACAACCACGGTAACCATGTACGGCGCTTCGATCTCGGGTGGATACGGAGGATCCACCGGTACCACTGTGCTCACGATTACTGTGAACCCAGCCGCAGTTGCGCCATCGATCACGACTCAGCCTGGCAACCAGACTGTGATAGCCGGGCAGACAGCGGCGTTTAACGTGAGCGCGACCGGTACGGCTCCTCTGAGCTATCAGTGGAGAAAGAATGGCGCGAACATCACCGGCGCAACCTCCAGTTCTTACACCACGCCAGCCACCACCACGGCAGACAGCGGCTCCACTTTCTCGGTGGTGGTCACCAACTCCGCCGGAAGTGCGACCAGCAACAATGCGACCCTGACCGTAAATGCACCAGCAGTTGCGCCATCGATCACGTCTCATCCCGCAAACCAGACGGTAACGGCGGGACAGATGGCAACGTTCAGCGTAAGCGCGAGCGGTACCGCTCCTCTGAGCTATCAGTGGAGGAAGAATGGTTTGTACATCACTGGCGCGACCTCCAGTTCCTACACCACGCCAGCCACAACCACGGCAGACAGCGGCTCCACCTTCTCGGTGGTGGTCACCAACTCCGCGGGAAGTACGACCAGCAACAATGCAACCCTAACGGTCAATGCCGCAGCGGTCGCGCCCTCAATCACGACTCAGCCTGCGAACCAGACGGTAACTGCGGGACAGACGGCAATGTTTAGCGTGAGTGCGACCGGCACGGCTCCGATGGGCTATCAATGGAGGAAGAACGGTACGAACATCACAGGTGCGACCTCCAGTTCGTACTCCACGCCGGCTACAACCACGACAGATAGCGGCTCCAGTTTCTCGGTGGTCATCAGCAATTCTGCGGGAAGCGTGAGTAGCAACAACGCCACTCTGATGGTCAACCAGGCAGCAGCGGTTGCGCCGTCGATAACCACGCAGCCGGGCAACCAAACGGTAACGGCGGGGCAAACGGCGACGTTCAGTGTGCTCGCCACGGGTACTGCGCCCCTCAGCTACCAGTGGAGGAAGAGCGGCACCAACATCAGCGGAGCGAACGCGAACTCCTACACTACACCAGCCACAACCACGGCAGACAGCGGGTCCACTTTCTCCGTGGTCGTCAGCAATTCTGCAGGAAGTGTAACCAGCAACAGCGCATCACTGACGGTGAATAGTCCACCTGTTTCAGGCGGAGGGGGCAAGCTCGTGCTCTCGACGAACCGACTGGTGTTCTACGCCGAAGGCTCTGCAGCTCCAGCGCCGAAGTCGATCAAGGTCACGAGCGGTTCGGGCTCAGCGATGGCCTTCAACGCGGATGTCTACGGCGGTTCCTGGGTCTCCATCAATCCCTCGGCGGCGACAACTCCGGGCCAGATCACGGTCTCGGCGTATCCGACCGGACTCACCGCGGGCACGTACTCGTGCGTGATAAAGATCACGGCCAATGGCACGACCAGGCGAGTTTACGTCGTGCTGGTGGTTGCGTCCGGCGGAGATGATGGAGGCGAGCATGATGATGCCGCGGCTCTCCCTTTCAGCTTGGATCCGGGAGCGAAGAGTACGGCAGATGCGATGTGGTTAGACGGCTATGGGGTTCCGGTCCAAAGTAAGAAGGATCCAACAAGTCAGGGCTTGGTCATTAGACGGAACCCATCGGCCCCGAAAACGGCGATCGCTGGTGCCGCACTCAAAGGCGCTGCCGGGTCACAGCTCTCACAGTTGAGCTTCGACCTGCGCAGCGATAGCGAGTGCAGTGCCAGCGCTCCTCAATTCGTTATCGTGACCGCCGACGAGATCGTCCATAAAGCGAACTGTGCCAGTGGAACGATTCAGGCGCTGACAGTATCCGGCTGGAAGCGTGTGAGCTTCGATCCCGCAAACTCTCGACAACTGTCGCCAGCGGTAGCGCCAGGTACGGCTGTAAAGACGATTGCCTTGGTGATGGATCAACCTATCGCTACGGGAATGGCTGTGCTCGACAACATCAACGTCAACGGCAGGTACATCGGCAGGCAGTAGAGCCGAGCAAACCGCCCATCCCAAGCAGGCCTGGACTCACAAGTCCAGGCCTGCTTGGCGTTTAGACGGCGCGGTCCGTGTGTCCTGGCAATCGTCAATTGCGCTGATTGAAACCACTTTTAGGTTGGAGTCGCAGGTTTGAAGCTATCGGCAAACGCGTCCGTAACCGTATAGCGGATGACGTGCTCGTACTCAGGCCCGAGAAACCGGCGCAGCCGATCGGTGTTCATGATGTATTCACCGGTCATATAGGGCAGCGCTTCGGGGGGAATCGCGGAAATCTGCTGTTTCCACAAGAACGCCAGTACCTGACGCATCGCCCATTTTCCGGGCACACGCACGAGCTTTGCATGGGCGATTTCAATGCATTTCGCAAAAGTGAGAGGCTCCCCGCGGCCGGCGACGTTAAGCACCGTCAGCCGCTGCGTCTCCGGTTCGCGCTGCAGGATGTGCCGGATCAAGCGCGCCATATCGTCGACGTGGATGAACTGGATCTTGTTGTCGAGATACTGCTGGCCTCGCGGCAACATGCAAGGCAGACGTTTGCCGGCGGCGCGCATCTGCTCGGCGCGAGCTCCCTTGCCATTCGGCGTTCCCCGAAACGCACCCATCAGATAGTTCTCAACGCTGGCCCCGGCAAAAATATGTGGGCGCAAAATGTACACGCTGCATCCGCGCAATGCGGTGCAACGTTGCTGCACGACTTCGTCGGATTCTTTCTTGTGGATGGCGTAGGGCAGCGTGTGCGCACCGAATGCAGATTCCTCAGTCGCAGGCGCAGGCAGGTCTGACCCATATGCCGAGACGCTACTGGGGAAGATGAACTGCTTGATCCCCTCGTCGGCCGTTCGATTCACTTCGGTGACAGCTTCCATTACGCGCGCCGTGCCAGCGACATTGATCTGCCACATGCGCTCCACGTCGAGGACCCCGGTGCGCACGGGATCAATCACGAAGGCCAGATGGATGACGGCGAACGGACGAGCATCGCGTAGCAGTTCGTAGAACGTTCGCGTGGAGGACTCCGCTCCGAGATCCAGGCTCTCGAATTGCAGTTCGGAATCAGTTTGGGGTGGTGCGACGTCCACCCCAATCACCGAAAAACTGCGGAGCAGCGGCAACAATCTGGAGCCCAGGTTGCCCGAAATGCCGGTCACCACCACAACTGGTTTGGCCATCAGTCTTTCTTAGGTGCAGGAGTCTGTCCGGCCGAAGGTTGCGCTGCCGGCGCATTCTGCGGCTGTCCCGCCGCAGGCGTACCCAGCCGTGGACGCGGCATGCGGGGCGGCGGCATCGGACCGGTGCCGCCTGGCCCAAAGTACGCTTCGTTCGAAACGGAGCTGAAAGAACCGTTCAGCTTATCCATTTTCTCGCGCATGCGGTCGTTTTGGATTTTTCCACGAATCTCGTTCTTTGCCTGATCGAGCGCCATGGCGGATTTGCCATTCATCTTGTAGATGTAATGCCCGCCGGCGTCGCTGATGACCTGGGAAACCTCACCCTGTTTCAGGTCGAAGACGCCAGTGTGCGGCTGAGGCAGACCGTTTCGCCGAACGCTCGGCAGATTTACCGTGGGAGCTTCGATCTTCATCCCCCCGGCGTCGAATGCCTCTTTTTGCAGCTTTGCAATGTCTTCTCCGGCGGCGGCGCGGGCGCGCAGCGAATCTGCCAGCTTGGTCATGGCTTCTTCATTCTTCTGCGCGGTGGTCTTCTCAGCGTCTTCCTTGGATTTCTTTTGCTCGGCGGTCAGCTTCTGATCCTTGTCGTCGTCTTCCGTGGCCTCCGTCTCCACTTGCTTGGTGCGCGGCACGAAGATGCGGTCCAGGTTGAATTGCTCGAATGCGTCAGGATTGTCTTTGTAGTATTTCTCGATGTCAGCGTCTGAGATGTCCGCCGCTTCGTCCTGGAGCTTGCGCTGCAATTGGTTGCTGAGCACCTGCATCTTCACGTACTCGAGGGTCTGTGAGTACTGCTCGGTCTGGTCCATGCCGCGCTCTTTGGCCTGGTTCGCCATGGCCATCAGGCGGGGAAGAACACTGGCGAGCTGTTTCTTCTGCTGCGGCGAGGCATTCGGCGCAAGCGCGTTGGCCAGCTTCTCGAACTCAGCTTTGGTGATGATGGTCTTGCAGTCGGCGGAGGCGCTTGCGGCCGCGGGCTTCTCGGCGCATACGCCCGTGATGGTGAGGACGGGAGCATCAGCAGGTACGGATGCTGAGGTATCAGTGGGCGCCGGCTGGTTCGGGGATTGGGCCGGCAGCGCGCCCTGGGCTGCTTGTCCCCAAGCCAGCGTGCCCAGTAAAACACACACCAGCCAACTCATACGCATAACAGTGATCCTCCAGGATTGGTCCACCAGAAAGGTGAAAATACCAGCAGGAAATCGTAGCACAACCAGTAGGGATTGAGTCATTAGGCGATTGGGTGATTGAGCCATTGAGTCATTCAGTGATTAAGTCATTGAACGCCTGTTCTAGATCCAACACAATTCGATAGAAGGCGATTTTCAATCGCTCAATCGCGGCAAATCACCCAATCACGCAATCACTCAATCGCCCAATGACTGAATGGCTCGTTTTGCCGTTTCTGCCTTTAGCGGCGATAATTCCAGAATGTCAGGCACGCCGGCGTTGTCTCCATCCGACTTGATGCGCGCGGAGAAGCGCGCGGTCGCAGGGAACTCCGTCCTGGCAGCTCTGGTGATCACGGGGCTTAAGCTGGTGGTGGGCGTGACCACCGGAAGTCTGGGTATTCTCTCTGAAGCCGCGCATTCCGGGCTTGATCTGATCGCGTCGATCCTGACATTTTTTTCCGTACGCGTCTCCGACAAGCCTGCCGATGCCGAACATCAGTACGGTCACGGCAAGGTCGAGAACTTCTCCGCGTTCGTCGAAACCGGGCTGCTGCTTCTGACCTGCGCTTGGATCATTTACGAAGCGGCCTTGCGGATCTTCTTTCGCCACATTGAGATCGAGCCTTCAATCGCAGCTTTCGCTGTCATGGTGTTCTCCATGATCGTCGACTGGTGGCGCTCGCGCGCCCTGGGCCGCATTGCCAACAAGTACGACAGCCAGGCGCTGGAGGCCGATGCGCTTCATTTCTCCACCGACATCTGGTCTGCGGGCGTCGTGGTACTAGGGCTGATGCTCGTTCTGGTGGGACGGACCTATCACATCAGCTGGCTGGCCGATTCCGATCCGATCGCAGCTTTGTTCGTCGCTGGCGTTGTCATCTCGGTGAGCTGGCGATTAGCGCGGCGCACCATCGATGCTCTGCTCGATGCAGCGCCTGCGGGTGTGCGCTCTCAGATTTACGACGCAGTATCGCGTGTCGATGGCGTGCTCGAGGTCGACCGGGTCCGCATCCGGCGTGCCGGGAATCGGTATTTCGCGGACCTTGCCGTGGGGCTTGCCCGGAACGTCACCTTCCAGCGATCGGGTCAGCTTGTCAGCGCGGTAACAGAATCGGTTCGCCGCGTCCTGCCAGACGCCGACGTGACCGTGCAGCCACTGCCGCGAGCGCAGCGCACAGAAAACATCTTCGATCGCATCCGTGCCGTGGCTACCCGCCGCAACTTGAATGTTCACGACATCAGCGTGCAGGATCTTGCCGGACAGCTTCACGTTGAGCAGCACATCGAACTCGATGAGCGGATGACCCTCAAGGACGCGCACGATCAGGTCACCGAACTGGAAGCCGAGATGCGGCAGGATGTTCCCGAGATCTCGGAAATTCTCACCCATATCGAGAGCGAGCCTGCGACGATTGAGCGTCCGGAAGAACTGGTTGGCAATGCCGAACTCGAACATCGGCTGAAAGCGGTAGCCGCGCAGTTTCCAGAAATCCTGGACGTGCACGACTTCGTCTTCAAACGCGTCCGCGGCCGCCTCTACCTTTCCTGCCATTGCACGCTGTCGGACAGCCTGCTGTCTCTCTCGCGCGTACACGACATCCAGACGGAACTGGAGATTCGTTTCAAGCAGGACGCGCCACAGTTGTTCCGCGTGTTGATCCACCCCGAACCAAGCACCGATAACCGGAGATAAAGAGTGATTTCAGCTAAAACAATCTGGACGGACAACGAACGTTACGTCGGCGAGGCGACTTCGCGCCATGCCATCGTCATGGATACGGCCAAGGAGAAGACTGCGAACACGCCCATGGAGCTAGTGCTGATTGCGCTCTGCGGTTGCACCGCGTCAGATGTCGTGGGAATTCTTCGCAAGAAGCGTGAGCCATTCACCAGTCTCGAAGTCAGCGCGGAGGGTGATCGTGCCGAGGGATATCCTGCCGTGTACACACAAATCAAGCTGACGTATCGCGTCGGTGGTAAAGTGTCGAGCAAGGCGATGGAGGACGCGGTTCGCCTGTCGAAAGAAAAATACTGTTCCGTATCGGCCATGCTGGAAAAGACCGCGAAGATCACGAGCGTGATCGAATATCTCGAGGGTGCCCCATCCTAAGATCGTGGTTTGTGCAATCTTAGGGGGCATTTTGACAGCCCATGCCACAAATCCTTCTCTTCACCCAACCCGGCTGCTTCTCCTGCGAACTGATTCGGGTGTACCTGGAAGCTCGCGAAATCGCCTTTGAAGAGCGCGACATCAGCAAGGATTCGGAAGCGCGCCGCGCCATGACCGAAACCTACGGCAGCAATGAAACTCCCACGATGCTCATCGATGAAGAGGTGATCATCGGATTCGATCCAGGCCTGCTTGACCAGATTCTCGACTCCCCCGCATCATCGGACTCGGTGAACTGAGCTGAACAGCCAAAATCGCAATTCACGCGCGCATCCCCTGCGCGGATATTTGTTCATTGCGGCGGCAACGTTCTTGTGGGGAGTGTCAGCTTCGCTCGGGCGTGCGGTATTCACCGGCAAGCTTCCTCTGCCCGGCGAAGCGTCGCATCCTATCGACCCGCTGATCCTTTCGCAGACTCGGACGTCGTTTGCGCTCCTGGTCTTGCTGCCGCTGCTAGTCGGGCGCCGCGGATGGCAGCGCCTCAAGCTGCCCACCTCCGATCTTATTCAATGTCTAATTTTGGGCATGCTAGGTGTGGCCGCGTCGAATTACTTCTATTTCGTCGCGATTCAGAAGACCAGCGTCGCGATCGCGATCGTCCTGCAATACACCGCGCCGGTTTGGGTGCTGCTCTACGTGGTGGCTCGCGGGCAGCAGAAGGTCTCGCTGCAGAAAGTCGCTGCGGTGCTGGTCGCGGTTGCAGGAATATTTCTCGCGATTGGGATGATCGGCGGAAAGTCGGCTGCTCCACTCCGCTTGGATTCTTATGGCCTGATCGCCGCGGTGCTGGCATCGTTCTCATTCGCCTTCTACAACGTCGGCGGACATAGCATCCTCGCCCGGCACGACCGCTGGCGCGTCCTCGTCTGGACGCTGACCTCAGCCGCCGTCTTCTGGCTGATAGTCAATCCGCCGTGGAAGGTTGTAGCCGCTCATTACACGCCTGCGCAGTGGGCGTTCCTGTTCGTCTTCTCGATGATCTCGGTCCTGGGTTCGTTCTCTCTCTACTTCCTCGGCCTGCAGCATCTCGAGCCGACGCGTGCCATCATCGCCAGCTGCCTCGAGCCAGTGTTTTCGATCCTGCTTGCCGCCGTGTTGCTGGGCGAGGTCGTGCGACCGATCCAGACGCTGGGGATTGTGCTTGTGCTGTCGGCGATTGTGATTGTGCAGTTGCCGGGAAGGGAAGCGGCGGAGAGGGATGCAGTTGTCGTCGACCCGATTGAATAGAGTTAGGATCAAATCAAATGGCGAGCGTTGAGGCTTCAATCGCGGGCTGTGAAAAGTTGGTTAACATATTCGGCTATTGGCCATCCTTTCACGATGCCGAGGTCCTCGAACTCCATCTTCTTCGGGGCAACGTTCAGCCAGAAAAGGGTATGTACGAATTTCCCAGTCTGACTCTTAAAATTCATTTGTGGAGGTTGACAAAGGAAGTTGATGCCAAGGGATACCTGGTTTTGCGCGATCACACACTCACGACGTTGAAATTCACCGATGTTGCCGCGGAGTTTCAAATGCAGGGCTTCAACCACCAGAATGCGATGATGTCGCTTTCCATCGAGCGGCGTGAGCGAAGCGAAGGCACTGCTCCGTTGTTCGCGGTAACAATCGCGCCAGCCTTCGGTATGGGTGCTTCGTTCGAATGCTTAGGGATAGAAGTCGTCGATGCGGTTCGTTGTACGGAAGACGGGCAGCTTATACCAGTCAGCTAGTCGAAAGGCTGTAAATTCAGATGATCAGGCAAAAGTAGGGCCTGTTGTTACTCCAGCCTCTTCCCCCGCGTTTCCGGCAGCTGCGTCGTCATCAGCGCCGCGAGTAGATATCCTGCCGCACATATATAGAAAGCCCAGCTCAATCCTTTTGCTTGGCCAACGCGCCCAATTACCAGCGGAGCCAGCGAACTCATCGTCCGCGCACCGTTGTAGGTGAAGCCGAGCGCCCGGGCGCGCACGGCGGTAGGGAATATCTCGCTGCCCATGATGCCGGACCCGGAGAAGATTCCCGTGCCGAAGAACGCGACCAGCGTGCCCACGACCAGCAGCACGCCTTGCGATCGCGCCGCGGCATAGAGCGGAATCAGAAAGGCCGCGATCAGCGAGTAGACGAGAAACGCATTCCGACGACCGACGTGATCGGCGACCCATCCGAAGCTGGCGTACCCGGGAAACATCCCGCACAGGTTGAGAACGACCATCAGCGTGGTCATCCCCATCACGCCAAATCCGCGCCCACCCTGCTCAACCGGTAGCGACAAGTAAGGCGGCAGCCAAGTGAATAAGCCCCACCAGGCGAACATCGCGAAGAAGTTGAAGAGAAGCAAGGCGATCGTGTGTTTAACGTAAGGACGCCGGAAGATAGTGACGAAACTGCTCCCCTGCATGAGGGCTGTCTTTTGAGACACCTCAGGAGGGGGCACAGGGATTCGTGATGTGGCGGAAGTCAAATGCATTCGTGATGTGGCAGAAGCGCCGGCTGTTCCGTGGAAGAGCGGCCCTTCAGGGCCGCGTTCAGGCGGAGTAGACAGCCGGGCTTTAGCTCCAGTGGCATGCTCCTGCCACATCTCGGACTCCGGCACGCTCCTCTGAATCCACAATGTGATCAGCGCCGGCAAGATCCCCACGAAAAACACCGCCCGCCATCCGTAATACCGCGAAACCGGCCCCGCCACCAGCGCGGCGGCGGCAAATCCCAGCGCCCACGAACTCTGCACAATCGAAATCGCCTTGGCGCGAAGTTCGGTAGGCCATGTCTCGGCCACAAGCGTAGCGCCGGTATTCCACTCGCCGCCCATGCCCAGCCCGAGCACGAATCGCGCCACTGCCAACATGGCGATGCTCTTTGCCAATCCCGACGCGAACGAACAAAGCGAATACGTCAGGATGCTTGCCATCAGAGCATGCTTACGCCCGATGCGATCCGCCAGAAATCCAAAGAACACGCCGCCGATCCCCGATGCCAGCAAGGTGAGGGTCCCGAGAGATCCCGCGGTGGTCTTGCTCATCCCCAGATCGCGCATCAGCATGGCCAGCACGAGTGAGTACAGCATCGCGTCGAAAGCATCGAGCGCCCAACCCATCGCTGCGGCGAGCAGAGTCCTCCGCTGCGGAGGGGTCGCCTGACGAATCAATTGAATCGGGCCAATCGCCATTAGGGTTCGGTCGCGCGGCGATTGTACCGGAATCATTGTTAATTGTTGATTTTTGATCGTTGAATGAAATCCCAGGCCGCAGCCGGCTAACGGACCGGCTTTGCCTTCATTCAACTATCAAAAATTCAACAATTGGGTTACGCGTGATTACTTCCGTGCGCCCGGGTGACATTTTCGTGACAACACTCCCGAGGGTGATTCGCTAGGCTCTCTATACCCCCGAAAACAATCTCGAGGTCCGAGTCATGAAAATCCGCTCCGCTCTTTATGCGCTCACGTTTTTGTGCGCGAGCCTCACACCCTGCTTTGCGCATCACACGGCTGTGATCGTGAATAAGGACAATGCTGTTGGCAACGTAACATCGACGCAGCTGACAAAAATCATCCGCGGCGAAGTGAAGAAATGGTCCGACGGCAAGAATGTCATCCTCGTTCTTCACAAGGACTCGGCCGGCGAGAGGGAAGCGCTCGAGCGCCTGAACAGGATGTCAGCGGGGGAATGGACCGCATTCGTGATTGCGCACAAGGATTCGATCATCTTTGTCGATACCGATGCCGACGTGATCAAGGCCGTGCAGGCGGAACCGGGCGCGCTCGGGCTGATCGAGGTCCGCTCGATCGACAACAGCGTGAGTGTGATCCGCGTCGATGGCAAGCTGCCGATGGAATTGGGATACTTGCCTCATTAGGCAGTTTCGAAAAGACTTTCACCACAGAGGGCACAGTGGTTCACGAGGAAACGTCGATTAGTCCTCGGTGCTTTTCTGTGTCCTCTGTGGTGAAGGGTCCTATGCGAGCCGCAGCAGATGGAAATATCGCCGAGCCTTCTTCACATCCCGCGCAATCTGCTCGCGCAGAGCCTCGACAGACGGAAACTTGATCTCATCCCGCAGTCGCTCCAGAAAGCAGATCTCAACTTCGGTATCCGGCGTCAGTTCGAGCGGATGAAAATTCAGCAGATGCGTTTCAATGGCGAATAGTTCCGCGCCGAATGTAGGACGATTTCCTACATTCGTCACCGAATCAAACCGCTCGCTTCCGACGCGAGTCCATGTGATGTAAACACCATCTTTCGGGAACAGTTCCTCATAGCGCGCCATGTTGATGGTGGGCACGGTGTATTTTGACCCGTAACCGCGCCCTCGTCCGGGATTGCCCAGGATGCAAAACGGCCGCGCCAGCAGATGGCGCGCCCGGCTCACACGTCCTTCGCTGATCAACCTGCGAATCTGACTGCTCGACACGGTCTCTCCCCGCAACTTCATCTCGGGATAGACCTTCACCTCAAATCCCATCTCGCGCCCGAATTCCGCCAGCATGTTCACGTCGCCCGCGGCCTTGTGCCCGAAGCGAAAGTTGAATCCTTCGTGCACCTCGCGCGCATGCAGCCTTTTCTTGAGGATGCGCTCGGCGAACTGGCGGGGCGTCATCAGCGACAGATCGCGGCCGAAGGGAAGCAGCAGCACCGCGTCAATTCCCGTGCCTTCCAGCCATCGTAACTTCTCAGCGGTGGGCGTGAGCAGCTTGAGCCCGGCTTCCGGTTTCAGAATTCTCGTAGGATGCGGCTCAAAGGTGACCGCCACCGCCTGGGCGCCGTTAGCCTTCGCGCGCGAGACGATTTCTGCTAGTACATGCGCGTGGGCTCGATGCACGCCATCGAAGTTGCCCACGGTGGCGAACGCAGGCCCGAAATCGGCAGGGACGTCCTCGAGTTTGTGAAAGACGCGCATAAAAAACAAGACCGGCGTCGGGCTTCAGACGTCGGACTTCAGCAAAGCAGATCTTTCTGACGTCTGACGGCTGAGGTCTGACGCCCGCCCTTAGATCTCAAACTCCAGCTTCATCCCGTCATAGGCCAACCGCACGTGCCTGGGCAGGTTGGCATTCGTCGCTTCATGCCCCAGATCGTGGCAGATGTGTGTGAAGAAAGCCCGCTTCGGCCTGAGACGGTCCACAATCGCCAGTGAATTCTTCACTGTGGAATGCGTTGGATGAGGTTTGTGCCGGAGCGCGTCCAAGAAGAGGACGTCCAGCCCTTGCAACTGATCCATCGATGACTCGGGAATCTCGCTGTGATCGGTGAGATACGCCCCCGAGCCGAATCGATACCCGTAAATCTGCGTTTCGCCGTGGATCAGAATGACCGGCTCGAAGCGTACTCCGAAAACATCGACTGGGCCGTCAATCGGGTGCAGTTCAAGCTGCGCCAGCCCGCCGAATTTATAGTCGGCGTCGAAAATGTAGGAGAACATCCTGCGCAGAAAGGCGGCGGCATCCGGCCGCGCGTACAGAGGGAGTTTGTTCGGCTTGTGGTGGTAGCTGAGTGGCCGCAGGTCGTCGATGCCCAAAATATGGTCCGCATGCGTGTGGGTATATAAAACCGCATCGATATGAGCGATGTTCTCGCGCACCGCCTGCATGTAAAAATCCGGGGTGGTGTCGATGAGCACGACCCTGTTGCCGTACTCCAACATGATGGAAGGACGAGTCCGCCGGTCGTGCGGGTCATTCGAATGGCAAACGGCGCAGTCGCAACCCAGCGTGGGGACGCCCATCGACGTCCCGCTGCCCAACACGGTCAAAGTCGCTTTCATCTTCCGGTCGTTCCCGTCGCGGGTCCGGGCTGCGGCGGACGCGCGAGAGCGTTCGTTACCTCCACATAGGCCATACGCAATTCGTACAAACTGTTCTGCAGGAAATTCTCTTCGGCCGCGGTGAGATTGCCTTTCGTCTTCTCCGAGATCAGGCTGAGTGTGTCGATCGTCAGCCGCGCGCCGATGATGTCAACTCGCGGCTGCTCGCCCTGCTGGCGCATCAACCCGAGTTGCAGCATCGCGGTCATGTAAAGCTGGGCCATGAATCGCTCGAAGGTAATTTCAAACTCTTTCGCCGAGTGCCCGCTCAGTTCGACCTCGTTGTCGAGGTCCTTGGAGGACTGGCGATAGGCCGCAGCTTGGGCGTCCTGCTCGGCTTTGGTCGGCGGTGTAGGCATCTCGCGCTCTGTTACCGCGCCATCTGTCATCGTCGGAGGCTTCGCCGCAGTCTCGGTCTTGGCGGTCGTCGGCGCTGGCATCGGCGTTTCCACTTCCTCCGCCACATCGGACCGCAACTCGCCGTCTGAAGTGAACAGCCGTCGATCGGTTACTGTGAAACTGGAATCATTCTTCTTGTCAGCCATAGCTTCTTCCTCGTCACAAATTGATCAGTATCTATTATGCCGGACGCGCAACCGGCGCACCCTGGTCCCGCGACAGCAGGGCCTCAGGAAAGGGTAACGGAACAATGCTGGCAGTCATGCCACCGATCGTTACCTCGCGCCCGGGAGTACCGAGTTCGCGGCGAACATATCCCAGCGCAACCGTCTTTTTTCCGCTCGGAACGCGCACGGACGCGACGCTCGTCACCTCTCCCACTTCCTTTTCTCCGGCGACGACCTTCGTGCCTGTCGCGATCGGACGGTCCGGATCGGCAAGGAATCCGGTAAACTTCCGATGGACAGCGCCACGTGAGCGAATGCGTTCCACGATCTCCTGCCCGACGTAGCACCCTTTATTGAAATTCAAGGCGCGAGCCTGCTCGGTCTCCTGCGGCAAATCGCGCTCGCGGATATCGACTCCGTACATCGGAATGCCTGAGACAATGCGATGGATTTCGAGCGCTTCGGAACCGACGGGCGTGGCGCCGTGCGCCACCAGAGCGTCCCACGTCTTTCGGACCTCTCCCGGGGCCAGCCACAACTCGTAAGTCTCGAACGCAGCATCCTCGCCGCGCACGGCCGTGCACTGTGTACATTCGCAGTCGCATATGCACTTCGCTTCGAAGATCTCCAGAGGGTTCGTGTCAGGGATGGCAATCCCCGCAGCGGCCAGGACTTCGCGCGACTTCGGCCCGGCAACGCCCAGCGTCGTAACCGAATCGCTGAGGTTCTTAACCTCGACGTCATCCATGATGATGTAGTGGTCAAAGGTCGCGAGCATCTTTTCAACCTGGCTGCTGTCCGTGTCGACCACGATCGACTCACCTCGGTTGTAGGCATAAAGGTCGCCCAAGATGTGTCCCTGGGGATTGAGCAGGAAGGCATACACACCTTGCCCGACGGCGAGGTCGCGGATATTGTTCGTGACCATCCCATTCAGCCAGCGCATGCGGTCGCCGCCGGTGAGAGAAATCTTGGCGCGATACCCGAGGTCATAGATCCCGCATTTCTCGCGCAGCTTCGCGAATTCCGTATCCCGATCGCTGAAGCGCGATGCAGTCGTCGCACCACGATACTCGGCAACCGCTTCCGCGCCCAATCCCTGAGCATCCGTCTGCAAAGCCGTAAGCCCCATACCTGTATTCGATTATATCGATTGTGTTAACGTTCCTGCCGTGGACTCGAAGAACGCAGCCCGGAAGCGCATCGCCGTCATACCCGGGGATGGCATTGGTAAAGAGGTGATTCCGCAGGCAGTTAACGCCATAAAGGCCACACGTGCCAGACTGGAGTTGACCGAGTTCGACTGGGGCGCCGACCGTTACCTGCGCGACCAGACCACAGTGCCGCCCGACGGATTCGCCATCCTCGACCGCGATTTCGACGCCATCCTCGTCGGTGCATTCGGCGACCCTAGAGTGAAAACAAATATTCACGCCAAAGAAATTCTGCTCGGCATGCGCTTCAAGATGGACCTCTACGCCAACGTGAGGCCAGTCCGCCTGCTCGATGCCGCGTTATGTCCGCTGAAGGGCGTTGAGCCGAAAGACGTGGATTTCGTCGTCCTCCGCGAAAATACCGAAGGCGTATACACCGATGCCGGGGGCGTCTTCAAGCAGGGAACTGCCGACGAGATTGCTACGCAGGAGGACATCAACACCCGCAAGGGCGTCGAGCGCATCCTTCGCTACGCCTTTGAATATTGCCAGACACACACGAAACTCGACGGTTCCCCGCGCAGCAAAGTTCTAATGTCCGACAAGTCCAACGCCATGACGCACGCCGGAGGGCTTTGGCAGCGCGTATTCAAAGAAGTCAGCGCCGAATATCCTACAATCACCGCGCAGCACATGTACGTGGACGCCCTCTGCATGCAGATGGTCCGCGATCCACGCCAATTCGACGTGATCGTCACCAATAACATGTTCGGCGACATTATCACCGACCTCGCCGCCGGACTCCAGGGAGGCCTCGGCATGGCCGCCAGCGGCAACATTCATCCCGGCAAGACGTCGATGTTTGAACCGGTGCACGGCTCTGCCCCACCGATTGCGGGAAAGAACGAGGCGAATCCCTTCGGCGCAATTCTGACCGCGGCCATGATGCTGCGGCACCTGGAATTCACGAAGGAAGCGGATAAGATCGAAGCCGCAGTGCTGGAAGCAGTACGCCAGAAAAAGACGACGCAAGATATCGGCGGCTCGCTGGGCACACGCGAAGCAGGGGAGTGGGTCTGCAATGCCGTATCGTCTTAGAGGCTCACGTAGCGACAGCCGCCTCGGCTGTCTGGCGAAGCGAAGCGAGCCCTCTGAGCAAGAACCATTCAATACCCCGGACAAAAGGTGACCATGCTCATCTTCGAACAACTAGTCAGCCGCGGCCTCATGGCCTTCGACCCGAAGCGCAACGTACTCGCCTTCAACCTCCCGGTCATCGCGAGATTCCCGGCCATCCGCCAGGAGAGGATTGGCGAATTCAAATGGATGATCGGCGATTGGGCGTTCGAAAACCACGTCCGCGCCACCCCCAGCACTCCGGCGTACACAGACACGTACTATTACACCTACGAACTCGCCGATAACGGTACCCGTTACACGGTCAGCGGCCACGGCGCCAAGGCTCGCCCGTATCTGACCTTCGACCCGTTCAGCAATCGCTGGATGATGACCTTCACCGAAGGCCTGTTTGGCGTCTTACAGTCGAACGGATGGGAAAGCGAGACCATCGTCTTCTCCGGCCCGCTCACCATGTTAGGAATCGATTGCGAACTCCGACAGACGATCACGAAGAAGAGCCCGGACGAATTTCACATCCTGAATGAAGAAAAGCTGGCGGACGGCAGCTGGCGCGAGACCGACGAATTTGTCTGCCGGAGAAAGCAGCCTTAGGCCCGTCTCCCGGTCAGCAGCGCCAGTTCCCGCCACTTCCATTGGCAGTCGACGTCGGCAAAGCCAAGATCGCGGAGCCAGCCAAGCTGCGTCTCCACATCCAGCAGTTTATTCGAAGGATCTTCCGTCTCCACCGTAAACCCAATGCGGCTCAGAAATTCTTCGTGCAGTCGCTGGGTAGGCGAAGCCACGTGCTCTAGATTACAAAACACACCCCCAGCGTTGAGCAGCCCGTAAATCTCGGCATAGAGAGCGTGTTTCCGCTCATGCACCAGATGATGAATGGCAAAGCTCGAGATCACGGCATCAAACTTCCCAAGTGCTGGCAGAGGAGAATCCATATTGTGATCCACTACAGTAATGCGGGAGTCTTCGCCGAACCGTTTGCGCACCGCCTCCAGCATGGCTGGGGAGAAATCGACGACGACAGCTTCCCTGTCGGGATGCTGACATCGAACCAGCGCCAACAGGCGCCCGTCGCCGGTGCCCAGGTCAAGGATTCTCCGCGTGCTTGCCGGAATGAACTCTGTCAGCGCAGCCTCACCCTCGTTCCGGTGAGAAATCTGGTCCGCGCGCTCCAGATAGTCGGTGACATGCTCGGTCGAAGTCCACAGGTTGACGGGGCCACTCGTGCTCATGAAACAAGTATAGGGAAACGTTTACACTCAATCTCAATGAATAGAACTGAAGTGGGGCGCTCAGGGATTCGACGGCGGCTTTTGCTGGTTGTGCTGGCATTGCTCGCGTATCCGCAAGTGGTAACCGCCCAGGACAATCCGCCTGCCGACCAGCCGGCTCAATCTCCTGCGCAACAGCAGCCGCCGACGAAGCCGATTCCACCACCCGAGGAGCCCAAGGGCGAAGTCAAGATTACTCCCCGCCAAGCCGAGGAACTCTTTCACACGGTGGACGAGATTCTTGCCTTCGACAGCAAAGAGACGGGCTTGCCCATCAAGCGCGAGGTGAAGCGCAAGCTGACCAGCCGTGATGAGGTTGTCTCGTATCTCACGAAGCACTTGAACGACGAGGATACTCAGCGCCTGCGCCGCTCCGAACTCGTGCTGAAGAAGTTCGGCCTGCTGCCCCGCGACTTCAATCTTGAGACCTTCCTCGTCGCCTTGCTCCGCGAAGAGGTCGCCGGCTACTACGATCCCAAGACGAAAACCGTGAACCTGCTCGACTGGGTGCCGATGGAAGAGCAGGAACCCGTCATGGCCCATGAACTCACCCACGCCCTGCAGGATCAGGACGTAAACCTCCAGAAGTGGATGAAGCGTGGCGAGAAGGATTTGGCCGAGATCAAGAAAGACCCAACCCCCGCCGACATTGAAAATGACGAAATGGATAACGCCCGCGAAGCCGTTCTCGAAGGCCAGGCCCAAGCCATAATGTTCCAGTACGCCATCGCGCCCACGGGACACTCGATCACGACTTCGCCGGAGTTGGTCGGAGCTATGGAAGAAGAGAGTCTGACCGGGACTCCGAGCACCAAAGTCTTCAACGACGCCCCGATTTTCCTCAAGGAGTCGATGACGTTTCCCTATAGCTACGGCATGGATTTCGTGATCAAGGTCCTGCAAAAAGGAGGGAAGAACACCGCCTTCGCCGGGATTCTAGCGAATCCCCCGCACACCACGCGCCAGATCATGCAACCGGAGACCTACCTCGCAGGCGAAAAGATCGAGCCCATGCGAGTGCCCGACTTCAAGCACGACTTTAAGGATTACCAGAAGTTTGATATTGGTGCGATGGGCGAATTCGATGTCGCGGTGCTCGTCGAGCAATATGCAGGGAAGAAAATATCCAAGAAGATGTATTCCGAGTGGCGTGGCGGATATTACTACGCGGCGAAATCGAAGGCGAATCCCTCCGGTCCCCTCGCTCTACTCTACGTTTCCCGCTGGTCGAGCCCTATCACAGCCGCCCAGTTTGCAGGAATTTATGCCCATTCCTTGAACGTTCGCTACAAGAAAGCATCTGAGGCAAACGACTCGAAAGAGTCAGAGCAGAAGGCGGAAGACAGCAGCGACGCCGCCCCACCACCGCTTGAAGGCCGTCACAGCTGGTCCACGGAAGACGGCGCTATCGTGATCGAAGAAAAGGGCGACACGGTTTTTATCACGGAGAGCCTCGACGACGGCACCTCCGCAACGCTGGAAAAAGAAGTATTCACCGCCGTCGTACCGGCGAAGTAAAGACTCACGTAGAGACAGCCGCCTCGGCTATCCGCCCCGAGCGCAGTCGAGAGGGAAGCGCCGCCGTTGTTGGGTCTTAAGCGAGGCACAACTCAGAAGCAAGGCAGAACTCACTTCTTCCTCTTGCCGTCCTTGTCTTCTGGCGACTCTCCCAGGAAGTGCTGGACTTTCGCCGTTACAGTGAACTCTTTTCCTGCACGCTCGATCGTCAGCTTCTTCTCCTTCCCGGTTGTCGCGCCCAGGATGGACCACACTTGGCCCATCGTAGCGCCGCGCACGGACAGGTCATTGACAGCCTCCAGATGATCGCCGCTTTCGACAACGTCGACTGAGGGTTTGCCATCAATATCCGCCACGCCTAGGATGGTGAACCGTCCATCGCCCTCTGGCCGCAGAATCAGGCCAACAACATCAAAGTCGGGAAATCTGTAGGTGCGCCCCAGATCGAAATAGACCGTGGAGTGCGCGTAATCAAGCCCCACGCGATAGTTCAGCAGCATATTCGATCCCACCACGCCAACCGTCGGTATCGCCGCGCGCTTTTCGAAGAACTCCAAGACCGGTTTCGGCAATGCCACCATCGGCACGTTCGTCAGGAACAGCGGCCCGAATTGCACACGATCCAGGCTTATCACCTTCCATTTCGTTTCTTCGGGAGTTCCCCACATGTTCGCCGAGCCCACCGCCCCGGTCATGCGCGGCCAATCGCCATGAGCGGCCGCCAGCTTGCCGAAGAGTTCCTCCGAAAGAAAGCTGATGGAAGATCCAACATCGAGCGCGAGATTGTACTTCTTGCCTTCGATCTGACTCGGCACATGGACCAACCCATTCCCCGCGCTTACCAACGCCTTGCCGGCTGCGCCGTGGAAATGAATGGTCCCCGGCGCTCCAATCGAAAATTTGCGCTCGACAAAATCGATCAACACGTCGTACTGCCGCAGAATGCTGGACGGCAGATTGATTTCCGCATTCATCCCCGGCGCCAAAACCGCAGCTTCGTTCACCGGTCTTAGCGCAATCTTCGCTTCGTTCACAGCCTTCAGCGGGACGTTCATTCCTCCGATAACAATCTCCTCGGGAGGTGGCGAGGAACACTCCTGATCTTCGCACTTCACTGGTAACGACAGCAGAGTGGCCAGGCGTCGCGACAAATTCAGGTCAGGATCGCCGTTATCGACCCACACGCGAACCGTCTGCATGGAGCCATCTGGCAGCCGAAGATCGCCCTGAATCACAACCCGGTTGTGATCAATGGTGGCCGGAACCGTGACGACTCGCGCCGCGGCGGCATTCTTTTCCTGCGCGTGCAGCTGGCCCAGCAGGCCAAGAAGCATCAATCCCGAAATAACAGCACGCATACCAAAATTGTAGCCTGTGTAGGGGCGGACGCCTTCGTCCGCCCCGCGAGCATCGCGAGCGTGCCAAGGCCGAGAGCTCTAGACCACCTGCGGGATAATCGAAAACTCGTCCTGTATAATCACGAGTTTGCCCGAACTACCCAAGCCCTCCGGAGGATCATTGCCACAGTCAGAAATCGGAATCATCGGCGGCAGCGGGCTCTACTCCATGCCCGGTCTGACAAAAGTCAAAGAGGTACGCCTGAAAACACCCTTCGGCGCCCCGTCCGATGCCTACGTCTGCGGCACCCTCGAAGGCCGTAAGGTCGCCTTCCTGGCGCGTCACGGGCGCGGCCACCATCTGCTCCCCAGCGAACTGAACTTCCGTGCCAACATCCACGGCTTCAAGCAACTCGGAGTGGAGCGCATCGTTTCCATTTCTGCTGTGGGATCGCTGAAGGAAGAGCACAAGCCGCTTGATTTCGTCATCCCCGACCAATTCTTCGATCGCACCCGCCATCGAATCGACACCTTCTTCGGTAACGGCTTAGTGGCGCACATCGCCTTTGCTGATCCAGTCTGTGGCGAACTGGCGTCAGTCGTCGCCCACGCATGTCAGAAGGCTGGCGTGGTCGGCAAACGCGGAGGCACCTATCTCTGCATGGAGGGCCCGCAGTTCTCGACCAAGGCCGAGTCGAATGTCTACCGCGGCTTCGGCATGGACATAATCGGAATGACGAATCTGCAGGAAGCGAAGCTCGCTCGCGAGGCTGAACTTTGCTACGTCACGGTCGCGATGGTGACGGACTACGACTGCTGGCACCCGCATCACGACTCGGTCACGGTGGATCAGATCATCGCGGTTCTGGTGAAGAATGCCGAGAATGCGACAAAAGTTGTACGTCAAACGGTCGCAGACATGCCCCGCGACCGATCCTGCAAGTGCGGCTCAGCCCTGGCACATGCGATCCTTACCAACCCCAAAAAGATTCCCCCGGCAACAAAAAAGAAACTGAAGCTGATCGTCGGAAAATACCTGCACCCCGTTTCAAAATCCAAATGAAAGCTCTTTCCTTCGTGCCCCTTCGTGTCCTTTGTGGTGGAAGCTTTTCGCGGGGGCAGCACCGGAAACGAGAAAAAGAATGAGCATACTGGTAGTAGGTTCGGTCGCATTCGATGACGTTACCTCGCCCTCAGGGAGCGTAAAGAATGTCCTGGCAGGCGCCGCCACGTATTTCTCCCTGGCCGCCAGCTACTTCACTAAAGTTCGAGTCGTGGCGGTGGTCGGAGACGACTTCGGCCCCGATCAGGAAAAAGTATTCCAACAGCACGGAATCGATATCCGCGGAGTGGAACGCGCGAACGGGAAGACTTTTCGCTGGGGAGGCACCTATACCGAAAATCTGAACGAGGCGAAAACGGACTTTACTCATCTGAACGTCTTTGAGTCGTTCAAGCCTCAAATCCCCAAAGAGTACGAGGACTCCGAATATCTGTTCCTGGCCAACATCCAACCGACGCTGCAAGCGGAAGTTCGCCGCAAGATGACCCGCGTGCGCCTGGTGGGCTGCGACACCATGAATTACTGGATCAAGGGCACTCCGAAAGAATTGGCCGAGACCCTGAAGCTAGTCGACATCCTGCTCATCAACGACACGGAAGCCAAGATGCTGGCCCACGAAACCAACCTTCCCCGCGCCGCTCAGAAAGTCATGGCCATGGGCCCGCAAGCGCTGGTCATCAAACATGGAGAATACGGCGCGACAATCTTCTTTCGTGAAGGCGCCTTCGGATTTGGACGTCACCCATTTCGCGCTCCGGCGTTGCCCATTGATGAAGTAAAAGACCCGACCGGTGCTGGCGATTCTTTCGCTGGAGGATTCATGGGTTACCTGGCGTCGCAGCCGGAAGTGAACCGCGAAGTCTTGAAGCGTGCCATGTTCTACGGCAGCGTCATGGGATCGTTTGTGGTCGAGCGCTTCGGCCCCGAGCGCCTGCGATCTCTGACTCGCGACGAAATCGACGCCCGCTTCCAGACCTTCCGCGAACTGACGCACCTGGAGTAGTGGCCGCCATATCTGGATACGCAGAAGCGTTATCACCGTGAGAGACGGAACAGAAGCGTCGGAAGTGGAAACGTGGAATAAAGGAAAATGTGGAACGGGGAATCCGGAACGGGGAAATGCGAAAAGAGGAAATGTGGAAGAGCGGCGCTTTAGCGCCGCGTATAGCGTACGTACAGAGCGGGCTTTAGCCCCTGTGGTTGTTTTTTCCGCATGCCTGACCTGCCTTTTGCGTTGAAGTGCGAAACTGACACCTGAGACTCGCGAGCATATCCGATGCCCAAGCCGCCAAAAAACAAACCGTCCCCCCCGGGCGCTTCCGACATTCCTCTGCTGGCATGGTTGGCGACATCCGTCTCGATCCTGACGTTCCTGTTCTACCTCAAGGCCGGCGACGTGCTGCTCTACGGCGACGCGGTGGCGCACATCAATATCGCCCGCCGGGTGTTTGACTCCAAAACTCCAGGGCTGCTGCAACTCGGCACAGTGTGGCTTCCGCTCCAGCACCTGTTGATGATCCCTTTTCTGATTTCCATGAATCTGTGGCGCAGCGGTGCGGGCGGGTCCATTCCGTCAATGGCCGCCTACGTCTTCGGAGTGGTTGGAATGTTCCGGCTCACGCGATGCGCCCTCTCCGGTTCGAAGCCGCCGGATTCCGTTGCTCGAGCAGCAGCTTGGATCGCCGCTCTCATCTATGCCGCCAATCCAAACTTGATGTACATGCAGTCAACGGCGATGGGTGAAACCATCTATCTCGCCTTTTTCATTTGGGCGGTGGTCTATCTCTGCGAATCGGTCCACGGCAATTCCGCCGCTCTCACTAGGTGCGGCCTCTGCCTGGCCGGAGCAAGCCTGGCGCGTTACGACGGATGGTTTCTCTCCTTCGCGATGACTCTCGCGGTTTTGTTGGCTTTTGGGAAGCAGGTCCTGGCGAATCGTGGAAGAGCGGCCCTTCAGGGCCGCGTGAGCGCCCCCCACTCAACTGGGGCTTTAGCCCCCAACGCAGTAATTAGGTTTCTGCTGATCACCGCCGTCGCTCCCGCTCTCTGGCTTGCTTACAACGCGATTGTCTATCGCAACCCGCTCGAATTCGAGAACGGCCCGTATTCCGCGAAGGCGATCGAAGCAAGAACCCAGAATGCCGGAAATCCCGGACATCCCGGAAGCGGCAACCCGATTGTGGCCGGAATGTATTTCCAGAAAGCAGCGGAGAACAATGTCGCCCCCAATGAGTGGTTGCAGCGAGCATGGATTCTCCTCGCGCTCGGCGCTGTGCTTACCCCGCTGATCCTCTGTCGGAACGAATCCCTGCGTCCGTTCACCAAGTCCGCCTGGCCGCTAGCCCTGTTGCTCATTCCTATTCCGTTCTACGCGTTGTCGATCGCCTACGGCGGCGTGCCTATTTTCGTCCCGCAGTGGTGGCCGTTTAGCCATTACAACGTGCGCTACGGACTGCAATTGCTGCCGGCCTTGTGCGCATCACTCGCCGTTCTTGTAAGTTTCGTCCTTCGCTCCAATTGGAATTGGCGCCTTCGATTCGCTTCTGTCCTCGTGTTGTTGGTTTTCGTGCTGGCCAGCTACAGCCGCGTCTGGCGCGCCGGGCCGGTCTGCCTCGAGGAAGCCGAAATCAACATGAGGACGCGGAATCAGCTCGAAATGCAGCTCTCCCAGTGGCTCGAGAGGCTTCCTCCCGGTGCCACTCTGCTCATGTATGTCGGCGATCATGTTGGAGCCGTGGAGCGCGCAGGCATTCCTCTGCGAAACACGATCAACGAAGGCAACCACCGCGTCTGGAAGCAGCACACCGATCCCGAAGGCCTGTGGGAGCGCGCACTCGCCGATCCGCCGAAGTACGCGGACTACATTCTCGCGTTTGAAGGTGATCCGGTTTGGCAGGCTGTGCACAATTTACCGCTGCCGGAGCTGGTCGAAGTTCACGTTACTGGACAAGCCCGAGCCGTCCTCTATCGCGCTCGGTAATCAGCCGGGTTAACGCAGCAGGGTGACGCCAGAGTGATAAAATCCGGCCATCCGAAACGTCTGGAAGAACCGGAAGTCGCATGCATTGGCAACATTTCGTCGATTTGATTCACCGGGAGATGGCGAGCGGCATCGTCAGCAGCTCGATCACCCGACTCCTGTTGGCGGCGATTCTGGGCGGCTGCATCGGGCTCGAGCGCGAAATGAAGCACCGCGCTGCCGGCCTGCGCACCAATATGTTTATCTGTTTCGGGGCGGCGCTCTTTACTGTTCTCTCTCGCGGCCTGGCGGCGGAGCCGTCGGACTACACCCGCATCGCCGCGCAGATCATTCCCGGCATCGGCTTCATCGGCGCCGGTTCCATCCTGCATACGCGCGGGCTGACCACCGGACTGACCACCGCCGCGACCATTTTCGTCGTGGCCTCCATCGGAATGGCTGCCGGCGGAGGGCTCTACTTGACTGCGTTTTTTGCCACGGCGCTCGTGCTCGCGTCGCTTTTCTTACTCGGTTATGCGGAAGAGAACCTTAATATCAAAGTCCTGCTCACGAGCTATGAAGTCACCGGGGGCAGCGTCGATGAGATCAGCACCGAAGTGACCCGCATCCTCGAAACACACCACCGTATGATGCAGAACGTGCTCAGCGGCAACACCGGCCAGCACGTGCGCATGCAGTTCGATGTCGACGGTTGCAGCCGCGAACAAAAAGAATTGCTTCACCAGTTGAAAACCTCGACCGTTCTCCAGAGTGCCTTCTGCCTCGGACGGGTGGAGCGCGAGTGAAGGCGGGCGTTCGCACTATCCCTTTCGTTAAGGCCAGCGCGTGCGGCAACGATTTCCTGCTGATCGACGCCGCGCTTGCGCCTTCCGATATCGCCGCCTTCACCCGCCGCATTTGCGACCGTCACGACGGGGTGGGCGCCGACGGCGTGGAATGGATGACTCCGCACTTTTCGTCGGATCTCGAGATCCGTTTGATCAACGCCGACGGATCGCCGGCAGAGATTTCCGGCAACGGCACCCGCTGCGTCGCCACCTACGTCTGCGCCACGCAAGGGAAAGAGCGCGTCTCCATCCTGACCGGGGCGGGACCTAAGGTCTGCGTTCTGACCGCCCGACGCGACTCTGAGTACGAATTCGAAATTGAAATGGGAAAAGCCACGTTCGAGCCCGAGGTGACCTTGAAAGTTAGTTCCGCGGAAGTGCGTGGCATTCCTGTATCCATGGGCAATCCTCATTTTGTGATCATCGTCCCTGAATTCACGCGCAACTGGCAGGCACAGGCGGCCGAGATCCAAAGGCTGCCGCAATTCCCGGATGGCGTGAACGTCGAGTACGTTGTGGTCGACAGCAAATTTGATCTGCGATCCCGCTTTTTTGAACGCGGCGCGGGCGAGACGAGATCGTCTGGCACCGGCTCGTGCGCTTCAGCCGTGGCTGCCATGAGCGCGGGACGCGTCGATTCAACCGTCAAAGTTCATGCGCCGGGCGGCACGCAGACGGTTCTCCGCCAGGGCAGCGACATTTTTTTGCGCGGCCCGGCACGATTGGTGTGCCAGGGGGAATTCTATCTAGATTGAACGAGGCGATTCGTTTTACTGCCGCCCATACGCCATGTCTGCCACTAGTGTTCAACTCGTCAAGCCGCCCGCCCTCCGTCCGGGGGACACGGTCGGCGTCATCGCGCCCGCAAGTAATATCAAGCAGGCAGACTTCGAGGCCGGATGCGAAGCCCTGCGCTGTGCGGGATATCGGCCCTTCTACCTCGACTCGATCCTTGAGCGCGATGTCTACTTCGCAGGCTCCGTCGAGCGCCGGGTCCGAGAGTTGGAAGCAATGTTCGAGCGCGATGACGTGCGCGCGATCGTCTGCGCGCGTGGTGGCTACGGGGCGAACTATCTGCTCAATCAACTTGACCTCGAGCAGATCGAGGCGCATCCCAAAATCTTCCTTGGATATAGCGATATCACCAGCCTGCTGACGCATTTCACCGACGTAGCGGGACTCGTTACGTTCCATGGACCCATGGCGGCCAAGGACTGGGCTCACGAAGGCGGAGTTGATCTCCCATCTTGGCAATCAGCTCTGTCTCAGTCGTCACCTTGGGATGTTCCGCTCAACCCGGAGGCCGCCGGCCTAATCGACGGCAAGGCTCAAGGGATTTTGTACGGAGGGTGCCTCTCCATCCTGGTCGCTTCGTTGGGAACTCCCTACGAGATCGAAACGGCAGGCACAATCCTCTTCCTGGAAGATGTTGCTGCCAAGCCATATCAAATTGACCGCATGCTGATGCAGTTGAAACTCGCAGGTCACCTGGAAACAGTTCAGGGCATTGTCTTCGGCGAGATGCTGGATTGCACTCAGTCGCCGCAGCAAGACTACACCCTGCAGGAAGTCATATTGCGGATCGTCGGCGATCTGGGCATTCCAGTAGCCTTCGGCGTGAAGTCGGGACACGTCACCTCCGGAAACATCACGCTCCCGTTCGGAGTGCAAGCAAGCCTGTCAGTCAAGAATCGCCACGTAACCCTGAGAATATTGGAATCAGCCGTAAGCGGGTGATTTCCTTCGTGTACCTTAGTGTCCTTTGTGGTGAACTGATTTTATGAAGTTATGACCGACCCCAAACACATCCATCTCATCGGCATCTGTGGCACTGCCATGGCCTCTCTAGCCGGAATGTTAAAGGAGCGCGGACATCGCGTCACCGGTTCCGATGCCGCCGCCTATCCGCCCATGTCGGACTTTCTCCGCGATCTCGGTATCCCGGTCGCCCAACCGTTCGATCCCAAGAATCTAGAACCAAAACCTGCCTTAGTAGTCGTGGGCAATGCCATCTCCCGCGGTAACGTCGAACTTGAGCACGTCCTCGATCAGCGGATTTCTTTCTGCTCTTTGCCTCAGTTGCTGCACGATGAATTCCTTCGCGGCAAAGAAGTGCTGGTGGTTGCCGGGACACACGGCAAGACCACGACAACTTCAATGCTCGCTTGGATCTTTGACTCCGCCGGCTTTGATCCCTCGTTCCTCATCGGTGGCATCGCCGAAAATTTTGGATCGAGCTTCCATCTCGGTCAGGGCAAGCACTTCATCCTCGAAGGCGACGAGTACGACACCGCATTCTTCGACAAGGGACCGAAATTCCTGCACTACTTTCCCGACTCCGTCATTCTCACCTCGGTCGAGTTCGATCATGCCGACATCTACAAGGACATCGATGCAGTCGAGACCGCGTTCAAGCGCCTGGTGAACCTTGTCCCGCGTCGAGGACGCATCGTTGCTTTCGATGGGGCCGTCGGGGAATCAACCGAAAGCCCAAGTCTTGAGCGTTGTCTGGCCAAGGCCTTCTGCCCCGTGGAGCGATATGGAACCGGCGCCAGAGGGAACTGGAGAGTCACGAATCTTCGCCTTGACCCTGGCGACACGAGTTGGACCGTTCTTCACAATGGCCAGTCATGGGCTAATTTGAAATTCCCGCTGGCTGCGGAATATAACGTGTGGAACGCCACAGCCGCAGTCGCTCTCGCCTCATCGTGTGGTGTTTCGAAGGAAGCAATCGTCGAGGCGCTCAAGACCTTCAAGAGCGTGAAGCGCCGCCTCGAAGTGAAAGCCCAGGTCAACGGCGTCACCATCATCGACGACTTCGCGCATCATCCCACGGCGATTGCCGGAACGCTGAAAGCCCTTCGTGCCCGCTACCCCGGCGCGCGACTGTGGGCCATTCTCGAGCCGCGCTCCAACACCCTGCGCCGCCGCGTGCTGCAAAGCGATCTCGCCCACAGCCTTGCGGGTGCAGATGAAGTGATCGTCGCCAATGTCTTCCGCTCGGATGCCGTGCCTGAGAACGAGCGCCTGGAATTGCCAGCCCTGGCGGCAGAGCTCCAGCAAAATGGCCGCCCGGTGCGCCTTCTGGCGGATGCGGATGCCATCGTCCAAACCATCGCTCCAGAACTCCGCAGCGGAGACGTCATCGCGATCCTCTCCAACGGCGGATTCGGCGGCATTTACGAGAAGCTCCCGGCACGCCTGCGCGAACTGGCAAATCGAAAATGACCACGCACGCCCTCCGCCGCGCCCTACCGGTCGCACTTTGTACCGCGATTCTCGGTGCTTTCTCTGCCGCCTCCGACGTTGCTTACACAGTTTTCCTCGATTCTCCCGAGCGCCATCTGGTGCAGGTACAGATCATCCTGCCTCCCGGAGTTGCCACGCGCGAACTCCAGTTTCCCGTGTGGAACGCGCTGTACCAGGTTCGGGACTTCGCCCAATTCGTGAACTGGGTTCGTGCAAAAGACCGCGCCGGTAACAGTCTCGTGATTCGGCACGCTAACGACAGCCGCTGGGAACTTGATGCTGCCTCGGATGGTGCCATCGTTGAGTATGAAATTCACGTAGACTCATTCGGTCCATTCGGAGCCCAGCTCAATTCTCATCATGCTTTCTTGAACCTCGCTCAAGTCCTGATGTACTCGGTCGACGCCCGCAATGCACCCTTGACGATTCGTTTCAGCCACGTGCCCAGCGATTGGCACATCGCCACACCCTTGCAGTGTGTGTCTGGCGCCTTTAGCGCCGAGAACTATGACCGGCTTGTCGATTCGCCAATCGAAATAAGTAGGTTCCGCGAACTCGCCTTTGATGAGTCGGGTGGACACTATCGCGTGATCATTGACGCCGACTCAGCCGACTACGACGCCGACAAGGTCCTCGCCAATCTCCACAAGATCGTAGCTGCCGCAACTTCCTGGATGAACGATCGCCCCTTCGACACCTACACGTTCTTCTACCACTTTCCCCGAGGCCCCGCCGGTGGAGGCATGGAGCACGCCTACTCCACGGCGATCGACCTGAACGCAGCAACCATCCAACGCAGTCTCTATCCGTTCAACTCAGTAACATCTCACGAATTCTTCCATCTCTGGAACGTCAAGCGGATTCGCCCGCAAACCCTCGAACCCATCGATTACACGAAAGAGAATTTCACGCGCGCCCTGTGGTTCAGCGAAGGCGTGACCAGCACCGCCGAAGAAATCATCCAGCTTCGCGCTGGCCTGATCGACGAGAAGCAGTTCCTCGCTCGCCTCGGCGAACAAATCTCCGAGCTCGAGAACCGCCCCGCGCACCTCACGCAATCGGCGGAGGAATCGAGCCTCGATGCCTGGCTTGAAGGATTCGATTACTACCGCCGCCCCGAGCGCAGTATCTCCTACTACAACAAAGGCGAACTGCTGGGTTTCATGCTCGACCTCGCCATTCGCGACGCCAGTCACGACCATGCCTCGCTGCGCGAACTCTTACAATGGATGAACACCAACTACGCCAGGAAGGGGAGGTTCTTCGATGATTCCAATGGCGTGCGAGAAGCCGCCGAGGCCGTCAGCCATGCCAATCTCGGCTGGTTCTTCACCAAGTATGTTTCGGGAAGGGAAGAGATCCCCTGGAACGACTTCCTGCGGTACGTAGGCCTGCATGTCGAGCAGTTCTCGATCACTGTGCCCGACCCAGGCTTCCTCGCCTCCCGGAATTTCGATGGCCCGATGTCGGTTATCGCAGTCACACCCGGCGGTGAAGCTGAGCGCGCCGGACTGCAGGTTGGCGATTTCATCACCGAAATTCAGGGTAAGCCCGCCAGCGAAGAATCGAACCAGCAACTGGCCCGGATGAATACCGGAGAACCCATCTCGATCAAGATTCGGTCCCGCGGTCGCGAGCGCGAGCTGCAATGGAAAGTGATGGGACGCCAGGAAATCTCCTATCAGGTTAAAGATCTTGACCACGTTACGCCGGAGCAACGCGCACGCCGCGTAGCCTGGCTCAAAGGAGAGGCGGAAGTCGGAGCTCCAGCGCAATGATCCGCACCATCCTCATGCTGACGCTATGGGGCGTTGCCGCTCCAGTGGCCGCATTGATCGGATTTCCATGGACGTTCGTGACCGGCGACATCCGCCTGCTCTACAGGTTGTTTATGTGGGGAGCCCGCGCCGGAGTATGGATTTCCGGCGTGCGTGTCGAACCCATCGGCCTCGATCGCTTCGACCACTCCTGCAGCTACATCTTTATGACCAACCACGTTTCGAATCTTGATCCGCCGATCCAGGTTCCGCTCATTCCGCGGCGTACGTCGGTCATGGTGAAGAAGGAATTGTTCAAAACGCCGATTCTGGGAGCTGCCATGCGCATGGGATCGCTCGTGCCCGTCGACCGCGGCAATCGCGATGCGGGCATTGAAGCCGTTCGCGCCGCCAAAGCCGTCGTCGATCAGGGACTCAATATGATCATCTACATCGAGGGCAAGCGCTCCTTTGACGGCAAGCTGCTCCCGTTCAAGAAAGGCCCGTTTTACCTGGCGATGGAATGCGGCGTGCCGGTCATCCCGATCACGATTGTGGGCACGCATTACGCCATGCCCAAAGCAAGGTTCGCCATCAAGCCCGCGAAGGTCCAGGTGATCTTCCACCCCCCGATCGACCCGAAAGATTTCGGCAATCGTGAATGTTTAATGGAGAAAGTTCGATCCGTGATCGAAGCCGGACTACCGGAAGAGTATCGCCAAAAATCACTCACCACAGAGGACACAGAGACGCACAAAGATCCTCTGTGATCCTCCGTGCCCTCTGTGGTTATTCTTTTGCTTTTTGGCTGCGCACCGCCCGCGCAATCTCTGGCAGCCGCGGCAGAATCGCCGAATACTTCAGCCAGAGCCTGTGATCCACCGCCGGCGCCCCGCTCACCAGCGCTCCGGCAGCGATATCATGCGCCACTCCACTCTGCGGCGTGACGATCGCATTGTCCCCAACCTTGCAGTGCCCGACAACTCCCACCTGGCCGGTCAAGACCACGCGATTGCCGATCACCGTCGATCCCGCAATGCCGACCTGCGAGCAAAGCAGTGCGTCTTCCCCCACGGTTGACCCGTGCCCGACCTGCACCAGGTTGTCGAGCTTAGCGCCGCGCTTGATCCGCGTCTCGCCCACGCTTGCCCGGTCGATGCAGGAATTCGCCTGCACTTCCACATCGTCTTCAATCACAACCGGTGCAGGCTGTGGAATTTTGTGCCAATGTCCCTCGGCGGTGCGGGCAAAGCCAAACCCATCGCTGCCGATCACCACGCCGTTGTGCAGAAGCACGTTATTGCCGATGCAGCAGTTCTCGCGCACCACAGCATGAGAATGCGCGAAGAAGTTGTCACCGATCTTCGCCCCGCGATAGATCACCACATGTGCCAGCAGCGTTGCATGGGCCCCGATCTCGACGCCTTCGTCAATCACGACATAAGGTCCGATATGCGCGTTCGCCCCAACGTGCGCACTGGCATGCACGACCGCCGTAGGATGCACTCCCGGCGCATACCGCAACGGCACATGAAACAGTTCCAGCGCCCGCGCAAACGAAAGATACGGATCCTTCGCCCGCAGCATGGCCGCAGGAATAGCGGGGAAGTTGTCACCGACAATGACGGCCGACGCCCGCGTGGTCCGCGCCGCCGCCGCATATTTTGGATTGGAAACGAACGTAAGCTCCCCGGGCCCAGCCTGTTCAATCCCGTTAAGTCCGCGAATCTCCGTGTCGGGAGACCCATTCTCAAGACGCACTTCAAGAGCCGCAGCAATCGCAGAGAGTTTCATTGGATGATGTGGAGTGATGCCGAGGTAAATCGTACACCACTCCGCCGATCGGCAAACTGGAGGCTGTACCCCGCTTCTTCAAAGCCTGAAGAAGTGGGGATTCTCAGATGCGAATGCAGTGCGTGCTTTATTGCACCGTAAGCTTGAACGATCCTTGCTGGCTAAGGCTACCCGCTGTCGCGGTCACTGTGACGGTGTAGGTGCCAATCGGCGTCCCCGGATCCTGGTGATGCGACGGGCCGCCCCCTCCGCAAGCCGGCACAGCAACGATCAAGGCAAGCAGCATCATGAGGGCAAGGATGCTCCAACGACGCCGCCGCGACGCGGCCACGAAGAAGATTCCGAATGGCAGGCCGCTGCCGAATAGCACCGCATAGTAAACACGCGGTTCGTTACCTCGCAGCATGACCGTGTGTGGACCCATGGTGGACACAATGATGTTCGTGTTCACAACTGTAGTTGGCCCTTGCCCCGTGGCCGAGGCAGCGGAGCAAGTCGCCTCCGCCGGCAAGCCGCCGCAAGTGAGGCTGATTGCTGTCGTGAACTTGCTGGAAGCAATGATCCCGACAGTGCTCGTGCCCGAGAGGCCAGGACTGGTGATCGACACATCCGTCGGGCCGGACAACCCCGCAAACCCGGGCTGGATCGTGAACGTCACGGGCGCGCTGGCGCTGCTCTGACTCGTGTTGAAGCTGGAATCCCCGCCATAGCTGGCCGTGATGCTATGGTTGCCGGCGTCGAAGCTGATAATTCCATCGCCGACGGAGGTGTTCCCAGCGCTATTCAGCGGCGAGGGGTTCGGGATCGCGACAGGTGGACTGATCTGCGGATTCATTGATGGTAACGCGCCAAACGTATCGGTAAACGTTACCGCTCCTGACGGCGTACCGTGTCCGGAAGCGCTCACAACATCGGCCCTCACAAAAATGACGCTGCCGAACGGGTACGTGCCACCCGCTAGCGGTAGGCCATTCGGATCGAGACCCGAAATACTAGTGGTGCTCGCCTCTTGGTTGACAGTGACTGGAACTCCTGCAGAAGTGCTCGCTGCGAACGTCCCATTTCCGGCGTAACGAGACGTCACCATGTACGTGCCGCCGGGGAGTTGGTTCGTCATTCCCGAAATCACTCCGCCGCTGCCGAGCGTGAACTCGGCAACTCCAGTTTGCTTCGTGAGCGAACCTGAAGGCCCAATCGCCGCCAGCAAGGCTACGTCGCCCGTTGGTGTTGTGCTGTTAGATGTAACCTTACCTCCCACCGCAACCGAGGCACCGTGTGTGATGGTGATAGGCGTTGAGACGCCATTCAGTGTCAGCGTCGTAGTTGTGGCGTTGAACTTTGCGAGGGCCCATTGAGTAACCAGATTCGCGACGTTGACCGAACCGAGACCTGTCGCCATGTCATATCCGGCAGCCGCCGCATACACCCCACTCGGATATCCAGTCTCGCCGGGGACGGAATTGGTCCCACTGGTCACGTCGTTGAATACACATGCGCTATTGGGAGCCGCAGAAGTACTCGAAGCGTTGCAGCTTGTTCCTGTCGTTTGCTGCGCCAGCGCCAGTGGGTACAGAACGTAGTTCGCAACTCCCTGTGGCCCGCCTTGGCTCTGGTCCACAAGAGCCATCACGCTGGCAAAAGAAGGAGCAGCAGCCGAGGTTCCCAGCACTCCGGCAAAAGAGATAAATCCCTGCGAGTCGGGTACACAGGAAGCCTGAAGGCATAGCAAGTAGAAATCATGTCCTGCCGAAGTCAGTGATATGTCCGGAATGTCTCGCACCGTGTCACTGCTCGTTCCCGTCACGCCCGATTGCCACGAGGGCTTCGAGAAATAAATGCTGGCGCCGCCGCCACCCGCAGCTAAGGGAGGCTGGCCTTGCTGGCATTGTGTCGTGCAGGTTTCGTTCCAGGCATCCTCCGGGATGTATGCCAGGGCCGATCCCAGCGCGCTGCCATTGGTCGTGCTCCAGTACGTAGCATCCTGGCCGTGTTCATTGAATAACGTTCCACCCATCGCCACAGTGAATGGACTTGACGCCAGCACATTGATCGAGATTCCACCGACTGCGGTCGTTTCGCCGAGATTGTCGCACCCTGCTGCTCCCGTATCCCCTGTAGAAACCATGTACGTGATACCTTGAGCTGCAGCTTGTTCCGCCAGCAGCGAAATCCCTTGAGCGTCTGCGTTTGCGACGTTGGCCTCGCATGTTCCGAAGCTCTCCGTCATGATTGTGCCCAGATTGTTCTCAATAATGTAAAGCTCAGACAGGTCAATTCCGTCCGTAGTGTTTGTTGATCCAGAGACGACGAAATCGATATTGGCGCTCGGAGCCAGTGCTCCCGACCAGGATGCATCGAGCGTGGCCTCGAGTTCCTCGCCTCCGCCCACGTCGCCGGGATCGGGTCCATTCAAAATGATAGTGAGTCCATTTCCGCCACCAGCAACTCCGAGTACGCTGCGAAAATCCGATACATCTTGTCCCTGGTTGAACAGATTGCTTCGCCCAACCACGGCTATCGTGACTCCCAGCCCGGAGAATCCATTGTTCAACGCCGGAGTAGCGTTGTAGATGGTCCGGTAATCGTCCGGAGTCAGCGCATGCAGCCCGCTGCCGGAAGTGAACTCCGGACGCGACTTGGCCACGAGTTTTGCCGGCACGTACTCCTCTGCCATGTGGACCATCGGCTTCTTCAGGAAGTTGTGCAGCGTTTTGATTCCCGCCACTGCCGGCGCCAGCGCTGTCGGAATGCTCGGGTCGCTTGCATTCGCCCAATGCTGCTCACCATTGACCACGTACTTATGAATGCTGGTGTGGAACGCCTCCTTCACTTGGCTCGCTGAGCCCGAGAACTCCAGCACGCTTCGTCCCTTGGTTGATGCCACCTGGAAACCGTGCGACTGCAGCCACGACGTGATCATCTGCATGTCGGCGTCGGTGGGGCCGAATTGCGCCCCGAATTGTTCCGGCGTCACCCACTTGTGGTAGTGGGGAGAGTTCTTGTCCTGCTGATCATCGAGCAGTTTGCGGAGTGCGGTCTCCTGCTCGTCGCTGCGTTTCAAAACCAGCAGCATCCGTTCCATGGGCAGGCTGGCGGGAGCCGTGCCGAGATCGAACTCGCGCCGCGCGAGGGGATGCGTGTTGCCCTTCAGCACCGTCAGCCGAGATTCGTCGAGAGCCTCGGTGATCAGCGGCCGCGGTGTTGCGACGACGAGTTGTGGCTGTTCCTGCGCGGCTGCCGGCTGGGCGAGGAATGTGGTTCCGAGAACTGCGGCCAGAGTTAAGCAAATGGAGAACGCAAAGGACTTTCCAAAAGACGTGGGGAGAGCGCGCATGATCAAACCTCTACCTGGGATGACACAATGCCCATCGAGATCAAACGGAAGGGAGGAAGGAGGGAATTCCGTCAGATCTCTTCCGGCTCAACGGCCGTGGACCTGACACAGTACAGCAAGAAGTCCCTTTTTTCAAATCGATTTGCGTGGGCCACGCTGTCTGAACCGCGCGATGGGACGGGGTTTCAAGGTGTACTAAAGATTGTACTTGTGAGTCTTGGGGATGAACACGCCGATGGCATACTGCGACTATACCGTCCATCCTGGGGGGAAATCCATGAGTTGTGCATCGTTAAATATTTTGGCTGCACTTGTGTTGGCTTCTTCAGCGGTCGCGTCGGCCCAAAGTTACACCATCATCGACCTGGGCGCTCTCAAAGGCAAAAACGAAAGCAGCGGTTTCTGGATCAACAATCTCGGCGACGTCGTCGGCTGTTCCGACACGCAGACTTCGATGGGCTATCCATGCACCGGCCTGGTCGCGGGACAGCATGCCTTCTACTGGAGCCGGAGCAAAGGGATGAAGGATCTCGGCACGCTTTCCGGCGGGTCGGTGAGCGGAGCCCTCGGTCTGAATGACTCGGGCGTCGTCGTCGGCTACTCGAACGTGAAGGGAAAGCCTGCCACCAACTTCATCGCCGTGCAGTGGTCCTCAACTGGGACCATCCGCAGTCTCGGCACGCTCTCGGGAGGTTCTTCCAGCGCGGCCTTCCAGATCAACTCCGCCGGTGAAGCGAGTGGAGACTCCTTCCTCAGCACTGGAGTGGTCAACGCTACCCGATGGACCAACGACAAAATCAATAATCTTGGAAAGCTGAAGAACGCAATCTTCACCGCCGGGATCGCAATCAACGACAACGGCCTGATCGTTGGCGAATCCGTTTTCAGCTACGGGCCGCCATTCACCTCGCACGGTTTCCTTTGGAACGGCTCCACCATGAAGGACCTGGGCACGCTCTGGGGAGGCCTGACCAGCATGGCCAACGCGATCAATTCCTCGGGCGTCATCGTAGGACAGTCAGACGGCATCAGCACCCTCGGCCACTGGCATGCCGTCAAGTGGGATACCTCCGGCAAGATCAAAGATCTGGGAGTGCTGAAGGGCGGGACCTACAGCGTTGCCTTCGGCATAAACGATTCAGATGCCGCAGTGGGCTACGGCAATATTGCGAACAACGCCCCTCACGCCATGATCTGGACTTCGTCGCACGGAATGCGCGACTTAAATTCGCTCATCCCGAAAACATCGGGATGGACCCTGATCAATGCCAACGCCATCAACAACGTCGGACAAATCACCGGCTACGGCAGCAAGAACGGCCGCAACCACGCGTTCGTGCTGACGCCCGTGAACTAGTGTAGTTGCGTCAAGTAGATCGACATTTTATAAGTCGACGGTTCCTCCGTGGTCCTCCGTGACCTCCGTGGTGAAAGCCTTTGACCTGGCAACCACGGAGGGTGGGTAACTCTTCACGGAAGGTTGTTGCTCGAAAAGCGTTGCGCCTCGAGGTTACACACGCAGTAGGATGTCCCCGGAATTTCCTTCCAACCCTTCGGTCTGGCGGGCACGAAGATACGCAGGATGCGACCACGATCTTTGCGTGCGCACTTTGAAATAAGTCGTACACTTGCTGCTGCACCGATTCCGCAGAGCGCCAGAACTGGACCGAACCGCCATTCCTATCCATGATCTCGGCAACGATCCGCACACGCGCCAACCTTGCCCAATAAGCACCCTCTCCATCACCAATGACCGCGACTTTCGTTCCCGGTGTCATCCCTAAGTCTCTGAGTCGCTCCGCCACGATCAAGTCCTCCTCGGTTGAGCTCGGACCTTCTCCGACCGGGATGTTGTGATTCACGACACGAATAGTGTATTGCGCTGTTGCCAGCGCCATCATGAAGAAGGTGGCCGCCACAACGATTCGGACGACTCGTTCATCTTCCATTCGAAACCGCACCGCGCTGGAGCCACACGAGAAACAGTACGAGAACGAAGCCGCCAAGGTAACGGTCATTCACCACGAGCGGCAGGTAGAACGCCATACCGACAGCCGGCAAGGCGATAAATACCCATAATTCCCGCAGAGCTGCTACCCACAGAGATCCCCCGAGCGCGCAAAGTATCAGTACGCACAGCACCAGCTCGGGGCGCTTGAGAAGCCACAGATTGGCTTCAGCCGGAACGGTCGACCGCAGCACCTCGAACTGACGTTTCAAATCAAAATGCACCTTCAATCCTTTGTTCCAATACGTGGGGTCAGTCCACGGAGGATATGTTCCCACCACCGGTCCGTCGAACTCGAACACAGGCGGGGATTTCAGCAGTTGCCGCGTCGGATGGACAGGCGTTCCACTGCCCGGCTCTTCTCCTTGCCAGTTTCTGGGAGAGGTTCGCGGAGCCACAAACCATGCGTAGTTGCTCCTGCCGGAGTCACCAAACGTGAAACGCCCCTTCTGCACCGAGAGCAGGAAGATCAAGGGTGCGCATATACACCAGAAGATCAGCGCGGCAAGATCGATGCCGCGCGCCCATCCCGGAGTCGATCACCGCCACAGATACGCTACGGCCAGAACCACCAGGCCGAGCGGAAACATGACTGTTTTCACCCAGTACGAAGTGCCAAGAACCGCTCCGATTAGTACGAACTGCATTAACCTCGCCCCGGCTTCGAGGCGCAGCAGCATCGCCATCACCAGACAGAAGCAGGCGACCACCAGAGGGTCTGGCCCGACGCTGTAAAGCGATTGCACCTCCAGCGCGATCCACCAGAAAATTGAGTATCCCAGCAGAACCAAGGCCCAATCCGGCAAGGCATTACCCAAGCCAATGGCGGATTCTCGCGAATGTACGAGAAGCGTGTACAGCAGATAACGGAATGCCAGCAGCGCCACTAGGAAAATTCCGAAATTGACGGCGTGAACCAGAGGGAACTCCCACTTCATCGACGGCTTGAGAATCCCAACCACGTTGCCAACCAACCACGGATACAGCGGACTCCACCATGCATTCACGGCATGGGCCCAGTCGCGTTGAAAAAACGAATCTCCCAGATCGAGATACGACATGCCGTCGGTATTCATCGCCCAACGGCTCATCCAGCTGTGAACGACACCTGGCAGAACACTCGCCCATAGAAGCGATCTATCCAGGGACGACACGGAGACGAGCCGGAACTCCCTTTTTTCAGGTGTGGCGGTAGCACTTTGATTCACGCGGCGCTCCCGCATCCCAATCGCTTTGACGAGCCTCGGTCGCCATCGATCCCAAAAAAAGTGAGACAACGACCTGCGCCATTTTTCCGAACCACTTGCCGTCCCGCTGAACGTCCCATCTTAATCGCTGACTCGTACTTCAGCGCTGCGGATTTGTGCCTTCAACGGCAACCGAATCAATCGTTTCAGGCATGATCTTTTCTTGACCGTGCGTGCATTGTCTCTATGCAGGAAAGCTGCGAACAATGCCTCGTTTAGAAAGCAAGGAGGCATTATGTGGCGCGGCGTCTTGGCATTATTGCTGGTGCCGTCGATAGCGTGGGCACAGGAGAAGAGTCTCCAGGTTTCCGAGAAACAGGAAACGGTTGCACCGGGCGAACATCTGCTGCGCGCCAAAGTGACTCTGCAATCGATCAACGACATGGAAGTTCTTCCGCCCCAGCAGATCAAAGTGCAGCCGCCCGTTACGGTCGTCGATCACGACAGGGAAGCAAAAAACACCAAGACGGCTCGCAGCGATGCGGGAGGCACGCCCGTACTCCTGTGGATACTCGCGCCGCTCTTGATCCCCTTGATGGTTGTGATGGCCATCGTCTGCGGAATCAGGGGTGAGGATTGCTCTTGTTGAGAAAAATGCTACTCCTCGAACATCGGCACCTGCCGCTGATCCTCCGCGGCTCGGCGCTGTCGTCGGGCGGTCCCGATCACCGCCAGCACCGTCAGCGATTCCAACGCCGTGCGCGGAACAAAGATGCGCTGCGTGTTCGAGCGCTGGTCGGGAGGATTGACGAGATATCCCTCCGGCGTGCTCTGGAGCAAGTCGGCAGGCATTAAGCCTTCCAGTACTTCGCTGTCTTTGAAGCGCAGCCGCACCCACAATCCCTCGGCTCGGGGACGGGAAGTGAAAGTCTTGCGGGTGAGGGACTCTGCTTCTCCGAATTCGCGAACGAAGTAGACGCCCTTGATCTCGCGCAGATCGACCGCAATCACCGTTCCGGAAGTGTTCAGAACCTCCACCTTGCCGTCAGTGACGATTCGCGTCGGCGAGACGTATCCCGAGACGGAGTCGCGGTCCATCTTGCGGACGATCACTTTCTTGTGTGTTGAAGGCATGAAAGACAGGGGTCAGGGGGCAGGGATTAGGGGGCAGCAAAATTGCTGGGCCCTGACCACTAATCCCTGGCCCCTGCCTTCCCGATTCTCGCACCTTTTTCCCGCAAACTCCCGGAATCCCTCTTGGCAGTAGCCAAAATATAAACGTTGTGTTATTTTCTTGAGTTTGCCAGTGAGTCTCCATTCTGTATAAGTACTTGGTATCAGGCCACTTGCGTGCGGGTGGCGCAAGGTCGGACTGGGCGGTATGGCCCGGCCTGTGGAAATGCTGTGGAAATATCGGCAAATCGAGCCCTCCCCCAGGGCGATTCGCGCATCGAATCGCGTTGGCCAAGGGCGTGATAGCCGCTTGAAAGCCAATGGCTGATTACATTTACACGATGGAACTCCGGCTGACCCCGGACCAGTTAAAGGGCGTTGGCCTCGTGCAAGACGTAGTCCGCGCGGCGGGGATGAATCTCTACCTGACGGGCGGGGCCATCCGCGACATCATCAGCGGATTCACCATCCGCGACCTCGATTTCACTGTCCAGGGCAATCCCCTCAAACTGCAGAAGGACTTCGAGAAGGCGGGCGCCAAGATTACCGCCGTCGAAGAGGATAACCGCACCATCTTTCTCGCGCTGCCCGGCAATGCCCGCGCTGAAGTCAGTATGGCGCGTACGGAGAGGTACGAGAAGACCGGCAAACCTCCCCTCGTGATGCCCTCGACGATCCACGACGACTTGCGCCGCCGCGACTTCACCGTCAACGCCATGGCGCTGTCGCTTAACGAAGGCTCTCGCGGGCTGCTGCTCGATCCCTTCAACGGCGTGGCCGACATCGAAGCCAAGCTGATTCGCATTCTGCATAACTATTCGTTTCTGGAAGATCCCTCGCGGCTGATACGCGCTACCCGATTTGCGGCGCGCTTCCACTGGCCGCTCGAAGAGCGCACCCAGGCCCGCTACGATGCCGCCAAAGAAGGGAAGTACATCGACCATATTTTGAAGTCTTCGATCGGGCACGAGATCGCCGCGCTAGCGCACGAAG
This sequence comes from Candidatus Sulfotelmatobacter sp., assembly GCA_035568275.1. Lineage (GTDB taxonomy): Bacteria > Acidobacteriota > Terriglobia > Terriglobales > Acidobacteriaceae > Sulfotelmatobacter. The sequence goes on along the minus strand of DATMOO010000363.1, from coordinate 23,234 downwards.
ACGATCCCCTTCATGTCGTGAAAATGCTCGAAAAGGAAGGCTGGCTCGAGATTCTGCACGACAAGTGGACCTCGGCCAAGGTCGATATCAACGGCATCACCGCGCTGATGAAAACGCGGCAGCATATGGTCGATCTGGGCTACACGCCAGATGCCGGACCGGCGGTGATGTACTTCCTTACGTCACACTTCTCGGACAAAGACATCAGCGACATTCAGAAGGTGATCCCACGCAAGGATCTGGTCGAAGCCTGGCGCGACATTGAAGATCACGCCAAGGAATTGGCCAAGCGGTTGATGGGCAAGGAAGCAGCGACACCTTCACGCACCTGGCAACTGCTTTCTTCCGCGCGTCCGGAGATGGTGCTGTTCCTGGCGGTCACCGCGAAGCAGCAATCGGTTGATCAGAAAATCAAGAATTATCTGACCAAGTGGCGGCAGGTGCAGCAGAAGATTCCGTTGCCCGAAATGACGGAGTTGTTGATCACGCCACAACTCCCGATTTATCCCAAGCTGGCCAACGATGTTTTTATGCTGCTGCTTGATGGCAAGCTGCGTTCGCGCACCGAGACGCTGAAATTCTTGAAACCGTTTGCTCCGCCTCCGCCGCCTCCACCTCCGCCCGCACGGCGGGGACGGGCGGCTAAAGTTGCAGCGCAACCTGCGGCTCAGGCGGGAGCTGCCCCGCCTGCCGCGAAAGGGAAGAAGGGTAAAGCGGCACCGGCGCCACCGCCACCTGCACCTGCGAAGCCCGAACCCAAAGCACCGGAAAAAGCCAAGACCGACAAGCCAAAAGCTGCTCCGCCCAAGCCTGCGGCAAAGCCGGCATCGAAGCCCGTAAAGAACCATGCCGCCAAAGCACCGGCGAAAAAATCAAAAAAGAAGCGAAAGTAAATCGCGCGCTCTCTTCGTGCCGAACGCTCCAAAACTCTTTGCAATTTACGCGTGATCGCGGTCACTACTTGCGGTGATCCCCAGCACCGTCAATTGGCACCACTCCGCACAGACTGAATTGAAGGGGGTCCGCCTCGCGTGGCGCGACGGACTCACCGCAGGTCCGGGGGGTGCTTTATGACCGTGACGGTGCTCACCATCATCATCGCTGTTCTTGTGCTGGCAGTCACGTTGTTTGTGTTTCGCGCGGTGCCAGGAGTGCGCGCCTATTTCAAACTCAGCGGCAAACGTCTGGTGACGTGCCCTGAAACGCACGAGTTTGAAGCCGTGGACGTCGCCGCTGGAGAAGCAGCATTAGGAGCATTCCTCAACGAGCCGACCCTTCGGCTGACCGAGTGTTCCCGATGGCCGGAGCGGCAGACCTGTGGGCAGGACTGCCTGTCGCAAGTGGATGCCGACCCGCAGAGCTGCTTGGTGTGGAATATCGTGGCGAAGTGGTATGAAGGGAAGAGTTGCGTGTTCTGCCGCGAGCCGATCGGGCCCTTGCATCATGTCGATCACCCTCCCGCGCTCCTGGGGCCTGATTTCAAGACCTCAGAATGGAAAGACGTGAATCCGCAGGACCTGCCTAGATTCTTTTCCACACATCAACTGGTGTGCTGGAATTGTCACGTCACCGAGAGCTTCCGCCGCTTGCACCCCGGGCTAGTGATCGACCGTCCTCTCGAGGCGAAACGCACCATGTAGCGTGCTTTTCGAGTGAGGACTGCGTGACTTCTGTTTCGTTTACTTCTGCTCTTGTTGAATGCTGATGCCCGGTTCGCTCTTGGGCGTTTTCCTGATCTTTCGGCGGATGTCGGGCCAGAACTCTTTCACAACGAGCGTCAGCGAATCATAGCCGTACTGCGTCGCCCACACCTTGGCGGTATTCGACAGAGTGCGGTCCGACGGGATGTATCGCAAAACGCCCGGCGTCGTCGTAGTCACGTATTTGCCCTTGGGATGATAGCTGTAGGTGGAGATGGCCGCCGATATCGCACCGCCCACGACTTCAGAATAGTTGAATTCATTCTTCCCCGAATCTACACGCGTAATCAGGTTCCGGCTCAGGGCGTAGAAGGTCCGGTGAGTGAAGCTTCCATGGCCCGACTGGAAGTAACGCGGGTCCTGATGCAGCACGGAGGGCAGAATTGCGCCGGTCATAAAATTTTCAATGGTGCCGTCGGCGAAGGCTGCTCCAAACCGCTTGCCGTATCCTTCCCAGCCTTGCCCGTAGCCCGGTTCGCTGTTCTCGGCCTGGCTGATGCCCGACAGAAAGGCGTACCAGGGATATTGAACATAATCAAAACTGCCGCGGACGACAACCGCGAATTTTTGTTTCGACGTCAACGGCGGAACCTTCCCTACATTCTCAAGCGTCAGGAAGTTCGGCAGCGTGAAGAACAGCCGGTCGTTGGATGTGCCCGGGCCGGCGCTCTGGCTCGTGGTCTTACTCTTATCTGAAGACTGTTGCGTCGAAGCTGATGGCTTGTCGGCTGCGGGAGACTGTGGCTCCGCAGTTGCCGAGGAATCCGAATTCGGCGGCGTGGTCTGTTGGGCTGAAAGCGAAGAAGCTAAGCTCGTAACCAGCAAGCACACAACAATTCTTGCGGAAAACTTGATCGACAAATGTCCCCCAGTGCTGCTGCATCTCCCATCGAGTAAAGAAACAATGTTCTAATTCTATCAATGCCGGACCGCTCCCTCGCCGTGGGCGCTCCCCTTTTACAATCATTTACGAAGCGATTCTTACTGGCGAGCCGAACGAATTGAACGGTGTTCCACGCTCTTGAGGTGCCTCCATGCAAAGCTGCTGCACGGAAGAATCGTTGTTTTCGCTGCGCTGTGCTGTGGTTTTGGTTAGACCTGGAGCACATCGCCGTCGCGGGCAACCATTTCGTACAACACGGGATTGACGAAGAATCCGATGAACAGGCGAGAGATGAGGCCCGCGACGATGACGATCGCGAACGGCTTTTGTGTATCCGATCCAATGCCGGTGGAGAGGGCCGCCGGCAGCAATCCCAGACAAGCCACCAGTGCCGTCATCATGATTGGCCGGAGTCGCAATAGCGAAGCTTCGCGAGTCGCAGCCCGAATCCCCATCCCTTCCGCGCGCAATTTATTGATGTAGGAGACCAAAATCACGGCAGTCTCCACCGAGACCCCGAGCAGCGCCAGCAGGCCCAGCACCGACGAAACGCTGAACGGAGTGTGCGTCACCTTCAGCGCCACCAGCGCACCCACAGGCTCCGTTATGATTACGCCCAAGGCAATCGTGACCGGAAATTTGAAATTTCCGTATAGCGCAAACAGGATCATGAAAATCAGCACAACGGCCAAAGGACCGATAAAGTACATCTGGGATCTGGCCTCCAGAAACTGGCTGTATTCTCCACCCCATTCCATTCGGTATCCCTGCGGCAGCGACACAGCCTTCTTGACTGCGTTCTGGCCATCTCTCACCGCTCTCTCTAAATCACGGTGCTCGATGCTGTACTGGACTCCGATGTAACGTGAGTTGTTTTCGCGGTAGATGAAAGACGCTCCGTTTCCCTGGCTGATATTGGCGAGTTGGCTGAGTGGGATCTGTTGCCCGTCGGGTGTGCCCACGAGCAGATTTCCGATCTCATTCGCGCTGCTGCGGAATTGGGGTTGCATGCGCACCACCAGATCGAACAGCCTCTCCCCTTGAATGACTTGGGTGACTGCCTGCCCTCCCACGGCTGCCGAGATCACAGCCTCCACATCCGCAACGTTGATCCCGTAGCGAGCGATCTTGGCTCGATCGACATCGACCAGCAGGCTCGGCTGACCCAATTCCCGCACCACTGTGAGTTCGGTGAAGCCAGGCACGCGAGACAGCGTGTTCTTGATCTGTATGGCTTTGTCCTGCAGAACGTTGAGGTCGTCGCCGTAGATTTTGACCGCCAGCGAGCTCTTAAGGCCGGTCAGTGCTTCGTCGACCGCATCTTCCGCGGGCTGGGTATAGTTGAAAATGATCCCGGGAAAGGCCGTCAATTTCTTGTTGATCGATTCGATCAGCTCATTCTTCTCAGTGATCTCCCCGTGCCAGGCCTTGTCCTTGTAAGGCTTCAGTCCAACATAGAACTCGCAGTTAAAAAAGCCCGTGGGATCCGTGCCATCGTCGGGACGTCCTAACTCCGAACCCACCACGGTGACCTGCGGATACGACATCAGAATGTCCCGTATCTGTGGGGCAATCTGGCTGGCCTCCTCAAAAGAAATGGTATAGGGCATCGTCGCGCGCACCCAGAGAGCACCTTCGTCGAGATGCGGCATGAACTCGCCGCCAATGAAGGGCACCAGCAGCAGCGTCGCTCCGAAGATCAGAGCTGCGATCGCAATGGTGGTTTTTGGCCGGTCCAGCGCCCAATCCAACTGGACTGCGTATTTCCGCTTCATCCACTCGAAGGTACGATTCGGTTTCTCATGCACGCCTTTCTTGAACCAGTAGGAGGCGAGCACGGGGATCAGAGTAAGAGTGAGAATGAGTGCGCCCACCAGCGCAAATGACATGGTCTCGGCCATGGGATGGAATAGCTTTCCCGAGGGGCCGCTGAGCGCGTAAATCGGCAGGTACCCGGCCAGGATGACGGCCACCGAATAAAAAATCGGTCGATCCACATCCTTGGCCGCTGCAAGAATGACTTCGTTCAGGTTGTACTCTTGTCCCTCCCGCAGCGCGAGCTCGCGATAGATGTTTTCGATCATCACCACCGTCCCATCGATGACGATGCCAAAATCAATCGCGCCGATGGAAAGCAGGTTTGCGGCAACGTCGTGCGCATGCAGCACGATGAAGGCAAACAGAAGCGACAGCGGTATGGTGAGGGCAACAATGACCGCAGCACGAAAGCTGACCAGGAAGAAAATGAGGACGATCAGGACCAGGACCATGCCGCGAAGCAGGTTCGCCTCTACCGTGTCTGTCGTCAGGTCGACCAATTCACTGCGGTCGTAGTAAGGATGAATCTTGACGTCGGGCGGCAGGACCTGGCGGTTCAGTTCCTCAGTTTTGGCTTCCACTCCCTTGAGGACGTTCTGCGTCTGCTCCCCACGGAGCATGAGAATCACGCCCTCAACGGCATCGTCATTCTTCTGGAAGCCGAATTCGCCGAGGCGTGGCGCATGCCCGATCGTCACGTCTCCCACATCCCGCACTCGGATGGGCACACCCTTGTTGGCCCCAACCACGATGTTGCCGATGTCGTCTGTATTCCGCACCAACCCGATGCCGCGCACGTAGTAGAACTGCCCACCCTGCGAATAGAATCCCCCGCCCGCATTCGCGTTGTTGGCCGCCAAGGCAGTTGTCACCTGAGGAATGGTGAGGTGATAGCCATAGATGCGCGCCGGATCGAGCAGCACCTGGTACTGCATCACGGTTCCGCCGAAGCCGGAATCGTCAGCTACACCGTGAACTGAGCGATAACCCCGCTCAATCACCCAGTCTTCAATCGTCTTCAGTTCCTGGGGGCTGCGGTCGGGACTCTCCAGCACGTAGCGATACACCAGACCGCTCGGGCTGAACAGGGGCGCCATGCTCGGAGTTACGCCCGTCGGCAGCGTGGCTTGAGCGAGCCGTTCAAAAACAATCTGTCGCGCAAAATAGTCATTGGTGTCCTCCTCGAAGGTCAGGCGGAGATCCGACAGCCCGTAGAGCGAGATCGACCGCATCACCATCATGTGCGGGACGCCGTTCATCTGGAGCTCCAAGGGCAGTGTGACCAACCGCTCGACTTCTTCCGCGGCATGGTCGGGCCACTGGGTGATGATTTCGACCTGCGGAGGCGACAGGTCCGGATACGCGTCCACCGGCATACGCTGGAAGGAAAGGATTCCGCCGACCGTGATGAAGCCAGTCAGCATCAGCACCAGGAATCTTTGCCGCAGTGCCGCTTGGACGATTCGGTGGATCATTCAGTCCTGCTGGATGCGATTTTCACCAGAGTTTTGAAAGCGTTTTTCAAGAGTGGTCCGATCACGGCTAGCGTTGCAACGAGTTCGCAAACTGCAGGAACAAGCTGCCGTTTCCGATAACGCGGTCTCCAGCGTTCAATCCGCTGGTAATCTGCGTCTGCCCGTTCATACTGTCTCCAAGTGTCACCGAGCGTCTGCCAAACCGGTTCGCAGATGCCGCTGCGTAAACAAACGGCTGGTTTTCGTTGTCGCGCAGGACCGCTGAATCCGGGAGCGCGATCGCGTTGGAAATAGTGCCCGCGCTTACCGTGGCCACCACGTACATATCTTTCTTCAGTTTTTCGCCAGGATTGTTCGTTTCGATGCGCGCCTGCAGCGTGCGCGTGGCCGGATCCAGGGACGCTGCCACATAGGCGATCCGCCCATGGAAAGTCTCGGGATAGGTATCGGTTTGGATCGCGACCTGATCTCCTACTCGCACGTAGGGCAGGTCCTTCTGATAGATATTCACTAAGACCCACACGGTGCTGACGTCGGAGACCATGAAACACTGCGTCGCGCCGGTTTGAAGCAGCTGCCCCGCGGCAACGTCCTGCTCGACTACGACACCCGCAATGGGCGCTTTTACCGGCACTTCGAACGAAGGCGGAGCCTGCACCAAGGCGTCCGGATCGCTGACCCCCATGACCTTCAGAGCCGCCTGAGCAGCCACCAGGTCGCCGCCGGCTTGCACCTCGGCCGAATGTGCCTGCTCCAGATTCTGCTCGGCAATCGCCTGATGCTGATACAAGTCCTGGGCGCGGGCGTACGCCTTTTCCGCCAGGGCATAAGCGTCCTTGGCCTTCAAATAGTTAGTGCGCAGTTGCGAGTAGTCCGGACTCGCCACGTACAACATCGGCGTGCCCTGCGCGACTTTCTGCCCGGGAGCGACCACGACCCGGCTGACCGGCCCGCTCACTTGGGTGATGACCGGCGTCGTGCGAAAACCGTTGTAAGCCACGGCCCCCGTCAGACGCAGCGATCGATTCAGCGTCGTGGGCTGCACCGTCAGCACCTGAACGTGCGACATCTGGTCTTGCGGAATGGTGAACAGTTCCGCATCGTCTGAATTGTTCGCGCCGCGAGAGTGGGCTGCGGCATTAGACTTCGACCCGTCGCACGAGGAAAGCGACAGGATCATAAGAACCATGCTGGCCAGCACTGCCGTTTGCGTTTTCCGGCCTCTGACGATGTTCATGGCAGGTTCCTCGTTCCGACCGCTGCTTTCAGCTGCTCCAGAGCATTCATATAAGAGGACAGGGCCTGGCGATAGGCCAGTTGAACCGACCGGTAGCTGCGCTCGGCATCGAGAAAATCCAGCAGGCTGGCGGCGCCACGTTTGTAGGCATACGCGCTGATTTCGCGCGAATCCTGCGCCTGCTTGAGGTAACCAGAGGTATAGAGTTCAACCACCTCGTCGTTGCTCTTGACCGCCTCGTAGGCGTTGGCAACGTCGGAGAGAACTGTATCACTCGCCGCCTGCTGCTGTTCCTGGGCCTGGGTGAGCGCGTAACCGGTGCGCGCGATTTCGCCTTGGTTGCGATTGAAGATGGGCAACTCAAAATTGGCGAAAATGGAAGCGGTGTTCTCGCCGGAGACGTGGGTGAAATCATAAGTGCCGGTTACATCGACTTTGGCGTTTGCTTTGGCTAGCAAGATCTGGCTCCGCGCGGCGGTTACGCCCAATGCCGCGGCCCGAAAGTCGGGGCGCTCGCGCAGCGCCTTCGTCTGAAGATCTTCCAGGGCCACCTTGAGAGGTTGATAGGCCAGATCACCAATGACATCGAAATTTGCCGGCACCGCGTCATAGCCCAGGAACTCACGCAGTCCCACCAGCGCCTGCACCTTCGCCAACCGGGCAGAGGACACATCGGTCTGAAATTGCAGAAGCTGCAGCTTGATCTTCAGATAGTCGCCTTCACCGATGTAGCCCGCCTTGAGCTGTGCCTCGCTGATGTCCACCGTTTGTTGGAAATCCTTTAGATCTTCCTGCGCGAATTGAAGAGTGGACTCCGCCAGTAACACGCTGACAAATTGCTGGCCAACGTTCAACGCCAAGGTTCGTTCAGCGTCGGTGACCTGCGCACGCGTTACAGCGGTCTGATCGCGAGCAGCCTGCAGCCGCCGTTGCCGTTTGTGACCCCGTTCGAAGAGGTAGCTGATTCCAACGTCGAACTGCTGAACGGTGTTGAGATTGTCCCCGGAAAAATCCTGCGGACTGAAGAATGGGACGAACTGGGTATCGGCGCCAAGACTTGGATTGGGGCGCAGGTTCGCGGTGATCTCCTGGGCCTGGTTTTGAAGAATCTGAGTGCGCGTGGCTTTGATGGAATGGTTGTGCGCCAGCGCGAGATCGATGGCCTGATCGAGGCTGATCAGCGCTGTGTTTTGCCCACTGCACCCCCCCACGAATACGAGAAAAAACAGCGCTACCGGGGCGAACACTCGAAGTTGCCTGGAGCGCATAAGGGTCGAGATCAAAGCGCAGCGGCTAAAGGACGTATTGTAATTGACAGGATTCACGATTTGCGAAACGCGTATTTCTAGTTCGCAAATGCACAGCTCCCGGTCGGATTCTGCACGGCACGGCCCTTCAGGGCTGTCGGTTGCCCCACAGTGACATACAAATAAGTACTGCTTTTTTTGCAATACCACCTTCTTCACTGTGTACGACTCCAACAGTAATATCTGGAGAAGCTCTGCCCAACAATTCGAATGTTCATCGATCCGTCGCCACGCCTCCGCTCCGCACCGGAGGCTTCCTTTCGCGCTAGAAGTGGAAGCCGATCTCCGCCGTCACAGCTCTTGGAGTAACGTAATGCGTACCGCTGAAGGTGGAAAGAAAATTGTAAAGCGCGTAAGTATTCATGAAGTTGATGGCCGTTACCTGCAAGCTCACTTTGTACTTTTCGCCGTGGAACAAATTGTCATGCCCGACTGCCAGGTCAAACACATGCCGTGGAGCAATTCGGGGAGGATTCTTGTCGTCGTTCTCCGTTCCCGGCGCAGGAATGCTCACCAGGTTCGACGAGAATTGAGACCCCGGACAAGTCGCGGGCAGCGGAGCTGTTGGGGTGGCGCGCTGTCCATTGCATATCAGTCCTGCCTGAAATTGCTGATCTGCCGTAAGTCCGCTCAGGTTGACTTGGAAGTTGGGATTCGCGGGATCGCTCGATGCCGCAAACGGCACTGACCCGGCGACCAGCCCGCTGTCATACCGCCAGTTGAATCCGACCCATGGCCCGCGTTTCCAGGGCTGATATTGCAGGTGAGTAGTCTGGTTGAACTTCTCATCGTGATCAATGCGGAACACGCCACCGGGTGCGGACGGTACGGCGCCCGCTCCTCCCAACTGCGGCAGAAAGAAGCGCGCCGACACGCTCGAGAAAACTACCAGCGCCGAAAAGCCGTGGAAATCCGGCACGCTCACACGTCCCGCAAAACCGGGAATCTTCGAATTGTGCCACTCGATGGGGAATGTGATCGGCGTGGCGCCAAGGATGCTGAAGTCGTACGCGTTATGCGTGTACTTCCATATGTATTCACCCGAAAATACCAGGTACTTTCCCACGGCTTGCTGAATGCCGGCGTGGAACTCATTTCGCCAACCGGGACTTAGCGGATTCAGGCCCGCCGCTGCGCACCCCAGCAGCGGATTCAAGACTGCGTTTGCGCAGCCGGAACTGGCAAGCACAAGATTTTCGTTGAAAGGCGTCTCCAGAACGCGCGCATACGAGGTGCGAAGAACCGTGTTGCTCCCTTTGATCTTGTACGCCACCCCAACCCGCGGCTCGGCTTCCCGATGCGTAACCAGGCCATTGTAGAAGTCCCCGCGCAGCCCGAGGTTCAGAGACCAGTTTCCCTTGGTAATCGCGTCCTGCGCGTATATCGACAGCTCTTTGACATCGGTGTGTCCATGAAAACCATACACGCTGCCACCCCGCGTCAGATCGTACGGAAGCAGATTGGAACAAGGGGCGCCGACCCCCGTGCCAGTGACCGCGTTGTAGCAGGGATTCCCGTTTGCATCGGTCAGCGAAGGAAGGAACGTGGGGTCTACGATTCCCAGGCTGTCGTTCTCGGTGAGAAACGTCTGCTGGTACACGGCTCCAGCTTTCACGTTATGAATACCTTTCACATACGAAACGCTCGCACGCAGGCCGGCATTGGTCAGAGTTCGATCCTGCCCAGCCGTTTCAGATTGCAGGTCCGGCGACAAGTCTGCGAACGGATTGCCGCTCGGATAGTAGTCATAGTGATCGCGGCGCACGAACGCGCCGACATTCACGATGGACGAGGGGCTCAACACCCGGATCCACGAAGGAGCAATGTTGAACGTTTTGATCTGCGAGCGCTGGTCGGCAGCACCCACTACTTTGCCATCTGGACCAAGCCCGGAATTGTCGACCGTCACGCCGTTCCATGCGGTGGCATTCTGCGCGTCGAAAGAGTTCGGCGTCTGAAACCACGACCGCGTGTAGCCGACATTCAAATGAATCGAATCGGCCGACGAAAGCTGATAGTCGACGCGGTCAAACAAATTCTCTTCGTTTCCCTTGTCATGAATCACCGCGAACTCCGGCGGGTCCAGGAAGCGGCCGGTATTCAATCCACTGGCGAGGAAGAAGTTTCCCCAGTTCTTGCCGCCGTAGGCGATATCGAAGGCGGCGTTTGAAGTTCCAAACGATCCATAGGATGTTGTAAGACTCCCGTGAGGAGTGGTCACGCCCTGACCGGACCGCGTCGTCACGTTGATTACCACGCTGGTCTTGTCACCGTATTCGGCCGGCGGCGCGCCAGAAACCACTTCCAGAGACTCAACAGAATCCAGCGGAATCTGATTGGAAAAGACCTTGCTCTGCTGGTCGGTTATGGGCTGATTGTCCACCACAAAGGAATTTTCGGCGTGGTCCCCCAGTCCATGAAACAAGCCGTTCGAGTCCGCCGAAATCCCTGGGGTGGACAGCGTCACCAGCGAGCTGATCTGCGAGGTGGAGCTTTCCAGGGGAAGCTTATCGAACAAACTCTTATCCACATCTGTGTGAAATGTAGGGTCGTTCTCGATCAGGTCACCCCCTCCTTCCACCATGACCTGCGTAGTCGATCCTTGGACCTGCAAGGTAATGGGAAGGTTCACCGGGACGGCCGAGCGCATTTCCACGTCTTTCGCATAAGTGGCAAATCCCGCCGCGGTTACCGACAGGTGATACGGGTTGAAGGGAATATTCGAAAACTCGAACGTGCCGGAATCGTTGGTGGTGGTAGAGCGCTCAAACCCACTGACTGGGTTACGAATCTGGACCGTCGCATTGGGCACGACAGCGCCGGTTGGATCGGTAATCGCCCCATGAATCGAGCCGGAATTTCCAGCGGACTGCGCTCCGGCCATAGTAGCCGCATGCCAAAGTGCGCCCGCCAGCACGGCGGCATACACCCGTCGACTTCTCAACATGATTTCCTCCTGGTGGAACGGCGAATAGGGAATGAGTTCGAGCGTATGCGTCGAACTTTATGACAGATGGATTGATTCCCTAGACAACCGCAGGAGGGCCGCGAATTCCGGCGTCGGAAAAATCAAGCCTGGTATTCGCAAGAACAAGTTCTTCTTGCAGCAAGCCGACCTCCGCGAACACCGGAGCGGCATGGCCGGAAAGGGCTGCCGGACTGGCGCTGTGCGCCGCCACGCAGATCGAGCAGGAAGTGGACTCTGTCCGGTTCGGGTGGTGGTGCGTCGACTCCGCCGCCACTGTCCACAGCATCAGGGACAGGCAGAGCCAAGCCGACCATCGTACCCAGACACGCATAGGTTTCCCGCTTTGGGATTAGATTGCTTAGAGCTTATAACGGTTATCCGCAACACGGCAACTTTAGACAAGTTACTATAGGCAGGGGTGCGATTGGCCGATCGCCATCCATCAGACTTCATATCCCTTAAAGAGAGGCGACATGGCAGAACCGAGTTACGACGAACTCAAAGCAAAACTGGCTCAACTGGAAAAGGAAGTCGAGACCAAGAAACGCAGCGGCGACCTGATTTTCAAGGTCGGAGAGAAGGGTGGCGTCAGTGTGTACGGCCTGGGCCGTTTTCCGGTGACGTTGTACTACGAGCAGTGGAACCGCCTGCTAGGCGCCGCGAACGACATCAAGGCGTTCATGGAAGAAAATAAGTCGAAGCTCAAACTCAAAGAACAGGCGTAGTTTCGTTCCAAATTCAGCAACCACAAAGGACACGAAGGACCACGAGGGTCTGAGCCCAAGACTTTCCTTCGTGCACGTTCGTGGCCTTCGTGGTTGAAGCCTTTCACCCCTCGAAGGAATGGCCGACCTTGAGTCGTACGCGTTCCAGTGCTAGGGTGGCGGGGCATGATCTGCTTGCAGCGGCAACCAGCAGGCGCCTGGAGTTACAAGCGTGCACCAAGGAGAGGCGAATGGTATTGTTCGGCGTGTACCGAGGAGTGGTTTTGGATAACAGCGATCCTCAGGTCTCTGGGCGGGTGAAGGTCAGTGTGGAAGGTAGGCAGGCCTGGGCGCTGGTCACGATGACGAGTCCTAAGATTCAGGTTGGGGCGACGGTGATTGTGGCTTTTGAGCGGGGGGATCCAGCTATGCCGGTGGTGTTGGGGCGGGTGTCTTAGGCGGCGGAACGGTCCGGTTATTCCTTGGCTTAAGGGCGAGACTCCATCGATCTGCTAGATGGTAAAGGGCCGCAGACTAGGAGGTTCCGCTGGGCTTCGCCTTCGCGGGACGGACGAATGTGTCCATGCCCACACGGGTGGGGACGGCCCGAAACATCCAAGATCGATATGGAGCGGATAACCCCGGAAGTGACTGGGAGCGTCTAAGTTACAGCTTATGATTTGGGGCTTGGTGTCCCTGGACCGGGCGTATAATCAGGCTTAAGGAGTACTCCTATGAAGCTGAGATGGCTGGCAGGCGCGCTGGCATTGGCGTTTGGCGCAGCACCGTGGATGGTGGCGCAGACGCCGGGACAGGATCCGCAAAATCAACCTGGGACCCAGACTCCGCAAACGCAAACTCCGCAAACCCAGAATCCGCCGAGCCAATCGCCGCAAAAGGCACCTCCGACGACCGACCCGGATGACGGACAGCCGAAGGCGAGCGACATTCAGAACGCTCCCAAGAAGGCCCCAGCGGCGCTGCCTGTGCAAGAAGACAGCCAGATCAAGCACGACGGCGGCAAGACCGACGTCGATGCGGTGGGCAACCGCAACGTAGGCTGCGGACGCGGCGTGGGCAACTGGTACAGCGTCGAGAAACAGGTGGCCATGGGCCGCTCGTTCGCCCAGCAGGTTGAGTCGCAGGTGAAGATGGTCAACGATCCGGTGGTGACGGAGTACGTCAACCGGATCGGGCAGAACCTGGTGCGCAATTCCGACGCGCAGGTTCCGTTCACGATCAAAGTTATCGATTCCGACGTGGTCAACGCGATGGCGCTGCCCGGCGGGTTCTTTTATGTGAACTCGGGGTTGATCCTGGCGGCCGACGAGGAAGCGGAAGTGGCGGGCGTGATGGCGCATGAGATCGCGCACGTTGCAGCCTGCCATGCGGCCCGCGAAATCAGCCGGTCCAACCTGATGCAGTTGGCGTCGATCCCACTCATTTTCGTCGGTGGCGGGATTGGATATGCGGGCTACGAAGCTGCGGGAATCGCCGGAATGTTCGGCATTCTGAAGTTCTCGCGCGGGTTCGAGGCCGAGGCGGACTATCTGGGCATCGAGTACATGTACCGGGCGGGATACGATCCGTCGGCATTTGTATCGTTCTTCGAAAAAGTGCAGGCGATGGAGAAGAAGAAGCCGGGAACGTTGGCCAAGGCCTTCGATACGCATCCGCAGAGCGCCGATCGCATTCAGAAATCGCAGGATGAGATCCGGAAAATTCTTCCGGCGAAGCAGCAGTACGTCGTGACGACCTCGGAGTTTGACGAGGTGAAGTCGCGACTGGCGGCGATTGAGAATAAGCACAAGCTGCTCGACGAGAAAGATTCGTCGAAGCCGAGCTTGCGGAGGACTTCGAATCCGAGCGACAAGTCCGAGGACGGGAAGAAGGATGATGATGACCGTCCGACGCTGAAGCGGCGCGACGATTCGAACTAAGTTCAACGGTGCTGGGTGCCCCATCTTTGCCCCTGCGCTTTTTGCTGGGACAGGGTGGGGCTTTTGAGTTTCTAGACGATGGAAGGGAAGTCAAAATTCCCACCCTGTCTCCACAAAGGGCGCGGAGACAAAGGTGGGGCACCCTCGGCGTTACTCTTTACTAAACGTTGACACGCGAAATTCGAAGGCTCGTTTATAATCAATAGACCGTGCCCAAATACTCGATCGTTGTCCCTCTACATAACGAGGAAGAGAATGTCACCGACCTCTATGACCAGCTAAAAGTCGTCATGGAAGCCCATGGCGAGAGCTTCGAGATCGTTCTGGTCGACGACGGCTCGAGCGATCACACGTTCGCCATGCTGCGCGAAATCGCGGCGGTGGATAGCCGGGTCACGGTGGTCAAGCTGCGGCGGAACTTTGGGCAGACCGCGGGGCTGGCGGCGGGGTTCGATCATGCACGGGGCGAGTACATCATCGCCATGGATGGTGATCTGCAGCATGATCCCAGCGACATTCCGATGTTCCTGGAGAAGGTTGCCGCGGGATACGACATTGTCAGCGGGTGGCGCAAGAATCGCGTCGACAATTTCTGGATGCGGCGGATTCCGTCGCGCATCGCCAACTGGATGATGGCGAAGATTAGCGGCGTCGATATCCACGATTTCGGAACGACCTTTAAGGCGTACCGGCGCGACATTCTGGAGCAGGTGCCGCTGTACGGCGAACTGCACCGGTTCATTCCGGCGCTGGCGTCGTGGCACGGCGCGACAATTTGCGAAGTGCCGATCAAGAATGTAAACCGTGAGCGGGGCGCATCCCATTACGGGATCACGCGGACGTTCCGCGTGTTCTTTGATCTGCTGACGATCCGGTTTCTGCTGAAGTATCTGTCGCGGCCGCTGCACTTCTTTGGCACTTTCGGGATGATGAGCATCTTTGGCGGCAGCGCGATCGTGCTGTGGCTGGGGGTGGAGAAGTTCCTGCGGCATGTGCCGATTATGGCCTCGCACGGGCCGCTGATGATGGCGGCGATGGGGCTTCTTCTGGGCGGGCTGAATCTGCTGGCGATCGGGCTGCTGGGCGAGATGCAGGTGCGGCATTATCACGAGCCGAGCCGGAGAGCGCCCTATTCAGTGGATCGCGTATTGCGCTCGCAGAACGAAGAGCACAGCGTGTCTGAGTAACTCACCTCTTAAAAAACTCCACCACAGAGGGCGCAGAGTTTCACAGGGGAAACCCTTTTAATCCCATTGGGTGGGCGGCTGCCCTTTGTGCAACCACGCGATGAAATCTGTCATCGGTGGGGCACCCCCTAGTTCCCGCAGGCGGGTGGCGTTCTGTCCGCGGTGATAGTGGCTGTGCATGGCGGCCTGGGTGAGGGCCTGGCGGATGGAAATCTTTGCGGGCGGGCGGAACCACGGGATTTCGATGATCTGCTCAGCGTGCGTGGGGTCCAGGGACTTTACGAACTGATTCAAATGCTGCAGGCCTTCTTGTGCGTAGTTCTTTAAATCGGAGATGCTCGGAAAGTCTTCCAACTTGCGGTTGGCGAATGGCTCAGAGCGCGGCCCGGTGATCCAGAGAAATGCGTGCTGTACCAGATGGATGTGGTGCAGGCGTTCACGGATGGCCTTGTCTTCGAGCGCCGGTGGATGCGCCTCGAAGGCGCGCCAGTGTTCGGCATCGGCCCACTCCTGATGGGCATAGAGTTCGTCGAGATACGAGCTCATCAGTCTCTCCACTTACGCATTCAGAGTCGATTCAAACTTTGCGGGCACGCGTCAACAGGTAGCCCTGACAAATCAAATTGTCGCGCATGTACTGGGACACGATCACGTCGAATTCAGTGCGGTAAGATTCGAGGCGCTCGGGCTGGGAGACGGCTAGCGTCTCAATCATTTTGACGATCGGGCCGGCGGAGCGTTCGATCACCATCCGAAAGTGCTGCGGGGTGAGCGCCGGGACCAGGATGCTGTCGCGGTCAAAAACGATATCGGCGACTGCGCCTCCTAAGCGCTGGGTGACGATTTGTGGATCGCCCCAGAGCATGGGTGATGGAATCCCGGGAGGCGGGGGCGGCATGTAACGGGATGCGAGCTGCATGGTGCGCCCAACGAGAAGCTCCGGCGGCCATGTGGAGAAGGCGATGGTTCCTCCGGGACGAAGCACGCGAAGCATCTGCGCGATTGCGACTTCGGGACGGGGAGTGAACATGTGCGCGAACTGGCTGACGACGATGTCGAACTCGCCGTCGCGGAAGGGAAGGTCTTCGGCGTCAGCTTCGAGGAATTCGATGTCGACCTTCGCGATGCGCGCGTTTTCGCGGGCGCGCTCGAGAAGTTGGGGCGTAAGGTCGATGGCATCGACGCGGGCGCGAAGACGGGCAGCGGTGATGGCGACCACGCCGGTACCGCAGCCGACGTCGAGGACTCGCGCGCCGGGAGAGATTCCTGCGAAGTGCACGAGGCGCGCCGCGGACGGGGTGGTGACGGTTTCCAGAGGGGCGAAATGCTTCCAGCCTTCCTTTTGTGCCGCTTTGAGTTGGGCTAAATTGTCCATGTTTCCTACCCTTGGTGCTCCAAGTGGGTCACGGTGAGCGTTCGGCGCGCGGGGGTATAATAACCCGTTTGCGTCCTGAGGAGTTCCTGCCTATGTCGAAAGCCACTCAAACACCTTACGAGTTGCAGCTTGCCCGGCGGATGTCGCGGCTCGGAACCGAGACTGCCTTTGAAGTTCTGAATAAAGCTCGGGCGCTGGAACGGCAAGGACGGAACATCATTCACCTGGAGATCGGGGAGCCGGATTTCGATACTCCGGCGAACGTGGTTGAGGCGGCGGTGGGAGCGCTACATGAAGGATGGACACATTATGGGCCATCGGCGGGGCTCCCTGAGTTGCGGCAGGCGCTGGCGGAGTATGTCAGCCGGACGCGGGGGGTGAAGGTCAGTAGTGATGAAGTCGTGGTTGTCCCAGGCGGGAAGCCCATTATTTTCTTTACGATTTTGTCGTTAATCGATGAGGGGGATGAAGTCATTTATCCGAACCCCGGCTTCCCAATCTATGAATCGATGATCCATTACGTGGGCGGCCGGGCCGTGCCGATTGCGCTGCGCGAGGAGCGCGACTTCTCACTGGATGTGAAGGAACTCGAGTCGCTGATCAGCGAGCGGACGAAGCTGATCATTATCAATTCACCACAGAATCCTACTGGTGGGGTGCTGGGGAGGTCGGACATCGAGCAGATCGCCAAGGTGATTGGCGACCGCAACATCATGGTCCTGTCGGATGAAATTTACAGCCGGCTGCTGTTTGATGGAGGCGAGCATTTCTCTATCATGTCGGTGCCGGGGATGCAGGAGCGGACCATCCTGCTCGATGGGTTCTCGAAAACCTACGCGATGACGGGATGGCGGATGGGTTACGGCGTGATGCGGGCGGACTTGGCGGCGCATATGACCCGGCTGATGACCAACTCGAATTCGTGCACGGCGAGCTTTACGCAGGTGGCGGGAATTGAGGCGATCCGCGGGGATCAGAGTTCAGTGGACCGCATGCGGGATGAGTTCCAGCGGCGGCGAGATGTGTTTGTGGCCGGGCTGAGCAAGATCAAAGGATTTTCGTGCCGGATGCCCAAGGGTGCGTTTTACGTGTTTCCGAACATCACGAGGACGGGGTGGAAATCGAAGACGCTGGCGGATGCGCTGCTGGAGCAGGCGGGCGTCGCGGCGCTGTCAGGGACGGCCTTTGGGGCGTTCGGGGAAGGATATTTACGATTCAGCGTGGCGAATTCGCGGGAGAATTTGCAATCGGCGCTGGAGCGGATTGATGCGTGGACAGGGAGGAATCTATAGGTGAGCGACTAGCATCTGTTTTTCTAGCCAAAAAAAGCATTCACCACAGAGGTCACAGAGGGGCACAGAGGGTTCATCGGCTCATTCCGGGGGGGCATGCCAAGTAAGAAATCTTCGCGCGTTTCGAAGACTCCGCGGGCTAGCCGTCCGCAGGCGGCGGGGTACGGGTTTCCGGAGAGCACGAAGGGATTGCTGGCGTGGTCGTGGGCGGAGCAGCGACTGAAGAAATCGCACAATTACTGGATTACGACCGTGAAGCCTGACGGGGCGCCGCACACGATGGTGGTCTGGGGAATGTGGCAGGATGGGCGGTTTTTGTTCTCGACGGGAAGCCAGTCGCGGAAGGCGCGGAACCTGGCGGAGAATCCGAAATGCATTGTGTGCACAGAGAATGCGGCTGAGGCGGTGATTGTCGAAGGGATCGCCGAGATTGCGGATGTGGCGGCGCGGAAGAAGTTGCTGCCGGCTTATGAGCGCAAGTACAAGTTTGATATGTCGACGATGAAGGATGACATTCTGTCGATGAAGGAGCCGGTATTTGCGGTGCGTCCGCGGGTGGTGTTTGCGATGTGGGAGAAACACTTTCAGAGTAAGTCTACGCGGTGGAAGTTCGAATAAGACACGGCTTCGAGTTCCACAATCGCTTGAAATTTGGGATAGGAAGTTAACCTCCCCACCCTGTCGCACAGAACGCGACAAGGGTGGGGTAGCCTCAGGTATCGGGCGATTACTTTCGTTACTGCGCTTGCACCGCTGAGTCCAATTCGCGCACCTATAATTCCAATCAAGCCACTTAGTTAGATCGCGACGCTGATCGCTGCGTTGGCGGAATTGTGGCTTGGCGCAGCCACATCCTCAATGCACAAATCCGTACGACAAACGGAGCGGGCATCGATCGCATGGATCTACAATCCGTGGATCGATTTGATTGTGGGGTGCGGGGCATGGACGGCGCCGCTGCTGCTGGTGTCTTACTGGACGATCGCGTCGAATCCGCGGACCTGGTCGGTGGCGTTCTACGCGCTGGCGCTGTTCTTTAACTATCCGCATTACATGGCGACGATCTATCGCGCGTACCACCGCGCGGAGGATTTCGAGAAGTACCGCATCTTCACGGTGCACACCACCGGCCTGATTCTTCTGACCTTGGTGCTCTCACATTTCCGGGTGCAGTTGCTGCCGTGGATTTTCACGATCTACATCACTTGGAGTCCGTGGCACTACAGCGGGCAGAACTACGGGCTGTTCATGATGTTCGCGCGGCGGGCGGGGGCGGGTCCAGATAAGGGCACGCGGCAGGCGTTGTACGGGGCGTTCGTGGCGTCGTATCTGATGCTGTTTCTCGGGTTCCATACCGGGCATTCGAGTGATCCGCTGTTTGTGTCGCTCGGCATTCCTGCGGCCATAAGCCGGTGGGAGCAGGTGGTGCTCGGAGTGGGATTCGTCACGCTGTCCGCGTATGGATTGTGGAAGTTGTCGCGGCAGACGGGATGGCGCCGGTTGCTTCCATCGCTGACGTTGTTCTCGTCGCAGGTGTTGTGGTTCCTGGTACCGGCGGCGATTGCGCTGTTGAGGCGGATGGAGATTCCGCAGACCCGGTATAGCTCTGGCGTTTTGGCGGTCATGCATTCGGCGCAGTATTTGTGGATCACGAGCTATTACGCGCGGCGAGAGGCTTCGGGAGATGGGGCGAAGGCGGAAGGGAACGGGCGTCCGCTGGCGTATTTCGGGGTGCTCGTCGTGGGCGGGATTGCATTGTTTGTACCGGGGCCGTGGCTCGCCAGCCGGGTGCTGCACCATGACTTCAGCACGAGCTTTCTGATCTTCACGTCGCTGGTGAACATACATCACTTCATTCTGGATGGCGCGATCTGGAAGTTGCGCGATGGACGGATTGCGGCACTGCTGCTGAATTCGAAGGAGCGCGTGGCGAGCGCGATGGCCGACGCCGGTGGGCGGTTCCAGACGGCGTGGCGCTGGGTCACGGGAGCCAGCGTTGGTGCCGTGCGGCTGCGAATCGGGGCGGCGCTTTTGCTGCTGATCTGGGGGACAGTCGATCAGGCCCGGCACTATCTTTCTTTGCAGAGTGATGATCTGCGCGATCTGAAACGTGCGGCGGTTCTGGACTCAATCGATAGCCAATTGCAGATGCGGCTGGGGCGCAAGCAATTAGCGAACGGAAATCCTCAGGAGGCGGAGGCGGCGTGGAGGCGCGCGATTGCAGCAAACCCGGCGGATCCGGCCCCACGGCAGGCGCTGCTGAAGTTCCTTCTGGATCAGAAGCGCTTTGACGAGGCGTTTACGTTGACCGAGGCTTCGCTGAAATACGCCCCGAAGGATGCGAATCTGCTTGTCGATCGGGGATTGCTGGCGCTGCAAGGCGGACATGCGGATGAGGCACTTGCCGACTGGGAGCGGGCGTTGAAGGCGGATCCTACTCAGTCGGTGGCGCACTTATATCTGGCGCACGAGTTGGATCGTGAGGGCAAAGCGCAGAGCGCGGGTGCGCACTATCGGAGTTATCTGGAGAAGGTGGCGCAGAGGCCGGAGGATCGTCCGGCGCCCGATGTGCTGGTTGGAATTGTGTTGCGCATGGCTGAGTGCCAGGTTTCGTCGTCGCAGCCGGAAGCTGCCGTGAAGTCATATCAGATGGCGGAGAAGCTGGCGCAACAGACCGGGCAGGCGAAGCTGGAGAGCATGGCGGATGTGAACGAGGCGCAACTGCTGGGGAAGGTGGGTCAGGTAAATGACGCGCTCCGGCTGTATCGGCGGGCGCTGGAATTGGACGACGCTGCGGGAGACGCCGACGCGGGTTCTGTGGACTGGTTCGCGTATGGACACTTTCTGGAGGAGTCGGGTTTTCCGCCAAAGATGGCATATGCCTGCATGGTGAAATCCGAACGGTTAAGCCAGTCTCTGGCGAAGTCGAGCCTGGCCCCCACGGTGGCGCAGGCTCGGCAACAGTTGGAGATCCGGCTGGGAGCGGAGGCGTCGGGGATACGGCGCAATCCTGAACCTGTGCTTCGGGACGCTTTGCGGGTGCAGCGGTAGCGACGGAGCTGGACCCCGCCTCTTCGCGCCAAACCTTAGACCGCGGAGATCGCTGAGAGACCCCGCAGAGGTCGCGGAGGGGTTATGATTTGTGTTGACACACATCAGTTGACTTAGCTCGCGGTTTGCATTTTGCGAGACAATTGACACTTCGGCTCTACTACGGAACAATTAGATATCCCTGCAATTTATTCGTTTGCTGTCTATAGGAGGAAGTGCATGGCCGATGAGGACGAACAGATACACGAAGAGAGTCACTCGAATGCCGGCAAATGGATTCTGATCATTGTGGCCCTGTTGGTCGTGGCGGGGGCCGGGTACGCTCAGTACAGCACGCACATCGCGATCGAAAAACTGACGGCCGATTTGGCCGGCAGCCAGGCGCAGGTCAAGGAACTGCAGAATCGCATGCAGACGGCCGAGGCCGAGGGCGAAACGTTGGCGCAGCAAGCCGGCATGACGAAGAAGGAGCTGGCACAGCGCACCGCGCAGTTGCAGGCGGAGCAAAGAGCAGCGGCATCCCGGCTGGAACAGGAACAGAAGGCGCAGATCACCGCGGTCTCCGGGGATATCGCCGGCGTGAAGACGGATGTTGGCGGCGTGAAGACGGATGTTGCCAGCACGAAGGCCGATCTGGAAGCGACTAAGGCGAAGCTATCGAGTGCCGTGGGCGACCTTGGGGTGCAGAGCGGACTGATTGCCACGACCCGGGGGGATCTTGAGGCCTTGAAGCACAAGGGCGACCGCAATTACTACGAGTTCACGCTGCTGAAGGGCGCCAAGCCGCAGCCGGTTTCGACCGTCAGCCTGCAGCTGAGGAAGACCGACATGAAGAAGGGCAAGTTCACGCTGAATGTCACGTCGGACGATAAAACGATCGAGAAGAAGGATCGCAATGTTGCCGAGCCGATTCAGTTCTACTCCGGGCGCGATCACATGCTGTTTGAACTGGTGATCTGGACGGTAGAGAAAGATAAGGCGACGGGATATCTCAGCACGCCGAAAGGCTCTCCGGTGCCGGTCACTGCGGCTCCGACTTCAGGGAACGGGAATTGAGTGGAGTGTTCTTTCCGGGCGGGCACGTGCTGCTGCAGATCGTGCTGCGCACGGGGATCATCTACCTGCTGGTGCTGATTGGTGTGCGTTTAAGCGGCAAGCGTGAGGTCGGACAAATGACCCCGTTCGATCTCACGCTGCTTCTCCTGCTATCAAACTCCGTACAAAATGCAATGACCGGGCCTGACACCTCGCTCGCGGGCGGCGCCGTGGCGGCCTGCACGCTGCTGGTTTTGAATTACGGCGTGGCGGCGGTGTCCGGCTCCAACCGGCGTCTTCGGCGGTTGATTCAGGGGGAGCCTTCGTTGCTGGTGCATGATGGCAAGGTCATCGAGTCGCACATGGCGCGGGAGCGCGTGAGCTTGGACGAACTGCATCGAGCGCTGCGGGAGCACGGGATCAACAGTTGCGATCAGGTGGCGTTGGCAGTGCTCGAAGTGGATGGGTCGATCTCTTGTTTGAAGTATGACGAGATCAAGCCGGATGCAAATACGCATCTGGTGCGGAGAAGGTTTATTCAGAAGAAGCAGTAGGGTTAGGTTACGGAAAGAGATTTGCGATTTCCCGATGTCCAGATTCTCGAGCGAGCAACTTAAATGACCTCCCATTTGCGTCACTTGCTCCACGCAGAGCCGGAAAGCGGCGAAGGAATCGTGTAACCCATTCGACCTCGCCTCGGCGGATTGCATGGGCGAGATCTTCCATTTCAATCCCTAGAAATCCGCCCAGTTCCCTCAAGTATTCAATCGCCCAGCCTGTCGGTGTTGCGCCGAATTTGCCATCCCTGATGTTGACGTCCGCGCCCTGTCTTACCAGTTCCTGAACCACGGAGCGGTGTCCGCCAAAAGTCGCATAGTGAAGGGCTGTGGCACCGCTCGCATCCTTTTGATTAATCAACTCCGCATTGTCACGAAGAACAGCCTTCACCCCTTCCAGATCGCCCTGTTTCGCGGCCTCAATCAGTCTCGCGAGTTCGCTCATACAACACCGCCTATTCGGAAATTACTCTGCTGCCAGGAACTTCACGCAAACCGGTTGGCCTATTTCCAGGACTTTTCCCGTGGGTGTTAGCTTGCCGGTGTTTTGGTCGATGTGGAAGATAACGATGTTGTTGGACGCCTGATTTTCGGCAAAGAGCAAAGTGCCTGTGGGATCGATTTCGAAGCTGCGGGGAGTCTTGCCTCCGGTGGAAGTGTGCTCGATCGGGGTCAGCGTGCCTTTCGAGGAATCGATGGCGAAGA